>DATKMS010000065.1:0-4347 GCA_035541735.1 Candidatus Margulisiibacteriota bacterium | reverse complement strand
GGCGCTGGCCGGAGGGGTTTGGCCTGGTGAAAGTTGACAATTCTCGTACGCCTCCGGCTATCCCCTGGCGATTGCCCGTGCTGTTGGCTGGAGCCATAACCCCGCGATGAAGGCCTTCGATCGCGGGGAGCACTGGAAGATAGCGGTTTCCCGCAGAAAGACTGACCTGAGCCCCGGAAACTCCTCCAGGCTAAAGTAGAGTCCGCGACCCCGAGGGGGAGGCGGATGGATGAAGCGAAGTCGGTTCACCGAGGAGCAGATCATCGGGATTCTGACGCGAGCAGGAGGCCGGGATGAAGACGGCGGAGGTGTGTCGCAAGCACGGCATATCACCGCCGACCTTCTACGCCTGGAAGGCGAAGTTCGGCGGGATGAGCGTGCCGGACGCCAAACGGCTGAAGCAGCTCGAGGAGGAGAACGCGAAGCTGAAGAAGCTGCTGGCGGAGGTGATGCTGGATGTCGCCGTGTTGAAGGACCTCACCGCGCGAAAATGGTGACGCCCGCCGCTCGCAAGGCCGCTGTAACCGTTGCGCGCGAAGCGCACGACATCAGCGAGCGGCGGGCCTGCTCGATCATCGGCGCCGATCGCAGCACGGTGCGCTACCGCCATCGCCGTGCGGACGACGTCGCGGCACGGACTCGGCTGAAGCAACTGGCAGCCGAGCGTCGGCGGTTCGGCTGGCGGCGCCTGAAGCTGCTGCTGGAACGGGAGGGGATCCGCATGAACCACAAGAAGCTGCGGCGGCTGTATGCCGAGGAACGATTGCAGGTGCGTCGCCGCGGCGGCCGCAAGCGCGCGCTGGGCACACGGGCGCCGCTGGCGCTGCCGCAGGGGCCGAACCAGCGCTGGTCGCTGGACTTTGCCTCGGACACGCTGACCGACGGCCGGCGGTTCCGCATTCTGGTCGTGGTCGATGACTTCACCCGCGAATGCCTGTGCCTGACGGCCGACACGTCGTTATCGGGTGCGCGGGTGGCGCGCGAGCTGACCGCGATCGCCGTTGCGCGTGGCGCTCGCCCGCTGCTCTGCGTCAGCGACAACGGCACGGAGCTGACCAGCAACGCCATCCTGGCCTGGTGTCAGGACAGCAAGGTGGAGTGGCACTACATCGCACCCGGCAAGCCGCAACAGAACGCGTTCGCGGAGAGTTTCATCGGGAGATTGCGCGATGAGTGCCTGAACGAGACGCTGTTCACCTCGCTGCGGCAGGCGCGCGCGGTGCTCGCTGCATGGCAACGCGACTACAATTGCTCGTCACAACGCACATCTCGCTATGTCGTTGAGGAGAAGAGATTTTGTTGGGCAGCGTCGGGTAACGTGGGGTGCCTTGGCTGGGCCTTGGCGCTCAAGGCAAGGGTGCGAGCCGCGGTGCTGTCGAGGTCAGCGCGACTGAAGATCCAGGGGCCATTCTCCAGCGGGTGCGTCGCGTCCATCTCGCCCCGTTCCACTGCCAGTCGCAAAGTGCGGGGCGCAACACCGACGACGGCGGCAGCCTCGCTAAGATTGAGCCAGGGTTGAACGCCGTCTGCCGCCTCACAGTACACCGGGATCCGATAGCTGGATCGTAATGCAGCCACACGCTCCCGGGTCCAGCGATTACCATGACCTGTCTTGAGACCGTTGCGGTTGAGAATCCCGGCGATGACGTCGTCCCGAGCGATCAACGTCAGGGCGCGCACGGCATTGACTATGTCAGCAGACGTGCTGTTGCGCTGTCCTCGTCGCCGCCGTGGCAGCCGGTGCTGAGTATGGATTCCGCCTACCCAGTGGACGGTCAGGACGATCTCAGACGTGATGTCATCCAGGTCAGCCATGACTTCGTGGATGAGCGTGCGTACGATCCGCTTCTTGAGCCGCGCATCCGTCGTCGGTGCTGACCAGACAGTCTTGAAGTCCTCGGCAAGTGCGGTGAGGGAGATCGGTGCAAGCTCGAGCCGAGGCTGTGCCGCGGCGTCATGATCGGCAATTCGGTTCTCGAACTCGGCCACGCGGATAAGCGCGCGGTTCCAGCGAGCCTCCAACTCGCCAGCGACGAAGCGGTTCTCGGGATCGGCTGCGTCATATTGTCGGAAGGCCCTGTCAGCTGCGTACCGCGCCGCCTCGAGATCGCGAACCATGGCTTCCCGCGCCTCATCGCGCTGTACCGTGGCCTGTGCTTCGGCCGCTCGTGCGGCTTGCACCGCGGCAGGCTGTAGAACGGTGAACAGTGCCGCCTCGATGAGGTCATCGACACGCAGCCCGCCGAATGCGATGCAATTGGGCTCCCCGTAATCGAGTCTTCCACGAACGCATGCATAACGAGGGATCTGACCTTTGGCCCCCGTGTACTGCACGATGAGCTTCCGACCGCAACGACCGCATCGCAGCAGGCCGGATAACAGCGCCGAGCCGTGTTTCGGCGCACCGCGGGTTCCCGGAGTTGGGACGTTCTCGCTCACCATCCTCCGGATCGCCTCTGCCCGGTCCCAATCGACATAACCTTGGTGCGCCCCAGGCTGCAATGCCAGCCATTCCGCTCGCGGCTTCCGCCGGGCCCGCGCCTTGGCTCCTGTGCCGTCATATTGCACCGAGACGCCCGTCTTGCCGTACGCGTACGCACCCCCATAGGCAGGATTGGCGATGAACTCATGGAGGGTCGAATAGCGTGGGCGACGCCACTCGATCGGACCGCCATTGATCCTGGTCGGCAAGTCAAGCTTGTGCTCGAGGAACCACAAGAGCGCCTGCCGCACACTGCCGAGTTCGGCGACCTTGTCGATGGCGAGCATGATCGCTGCCTGGACACGACGGTCGGGATCCTTCTCCAGCCGGTCACCCACCTTAATGAAGCCAACAGGCGCTGCGACGACGAGTTCACCGCGCCGTGCCTTCTCATAGCGCGCTGACAGTGAGCGCTGCCGCAGCAGATCAAGCTCGTACTCGTTGAGGCTGCCCTTCAGCCCTAAAAGCAATCGGTCATTGCCTTGTCGCGGCGCATAGACGGCCTCCTGATCGACGAGCAGTGTATCAACCACACGACACATCTCGACAAGCTGCTGCCAGTCGCGGCTGTTGCGCGCAAAGCGCGAGACCTCTCGAGCTGCCACCGCGCCGACCTTGCCGAGACAAACTTCGGCGACCATGCGTTCGAAACCGGCACGCGTGGTTCCGCCCGCAGCCGAACAGCCAAGGTCCTCATCAATGACTTCGATGTCCGACCAGCCAAGCTGCACAAGGCGATCACGCATGGCGTACTGGAGGACCTGGCTCTCGCGGTTGTACTGAACCTGATGGGCGGAGGACTGGCGGATATAGAGCACAGCCTTACGCGCCCGGTGCTGCGCCCCGATCTTGTCAGCGCTCATCGCTGTCGCCCTCCCGGAACTCCTCCAGCTCCTGACGCGCGCCGCCGGCGTGTGCGATCAGCAATAGGGTGAGCAGGTCGGCCAGCGTCTGCCGCGCCTGATCCGGCAGTGCGCTCCATCTCTGCGCCCCGTCTAATTCCGGCAGCGGTCTCAGCAGACAAAGGTCGAGTTGGTGGAATGGTGGTCGGACCCGGCGACAACGCTGCTGCATGGCGATCTCCACAATAGGAATCGGGAGACGCTATCCTTGCATCTGACGGCTCTTCCGTTGCCCCAAGCTGCCTCGATTCTGAGAGCAGGGCTCGCAATGCTGCGAGGGCCGACAACGCTACAGTCGGCTTTGTTGCAAGCCGAGTCCGACAGCAGGTAGCCGTGTCCAACATCCATGCCGGGATCTCCTGAACACGAACAACGGTTGCGCCTACAAGACTGCAGCGCGCCGCAGCACCGGCCGTCCTCTTGATCACCTCATGAATGCGAACGGTTCGCCCAACCCATGGATGCCATGAGTAGGCAATGGGTATCTCGTCACCGGCTGCAGTACTGTGGGTCTTGTGGCGTGGAGTTCTACAACGAGGTGCGGCCGCATTCGGCACATGGTGGTGAACCGCCGGCCTCGATCAGGCTGCCGCCGTGCTCGCCTGCGTCAAGCCCGCTGCGCGCCGGCTTCGCCGGTGGCCTGCGGCCAGGCTTGACCCAGGCTGCGCGCGACGGCCGTGGCGAAGACGGCCGGGACGGAGAAACGCCGCTCGACCGAACAGAGAAACACCGTCACAATGGGCGTGGCGGCAACCCTGGACTCTACTTTTGAGTGGAGGGAAGTTGGGGCCCAGGTCACAGGTTGTCTCAGCGTTCAGCGAATCGGTCGGGCCAGCGTGTATCGAGTTCTGGCTGACGGCTTGACAGGCGGTTGCCTCGTCTTTCCCTATCAGCAGGCAACTCGTCAGATGATCAGATGATCCAAAGCAGTAGTGCCCAAATCAGCCCAGAGATGAGGACGCT
>DATKMS010000064.1:0-6857 GCA_035541735.1 Candidatus Margulisiibacteriota bacterium | reverse complement strand
CACTCATCCGTCAGAGTACCGGCATGTCTTGCGTGTGACGATCGACTGCGACACCCCGAACGACACCGGCGAAGTCGAACAGGACGACCAACTTGTCGTGGTTTTCGAGTTGGCGGGTGTAGGTAAACCAGTTGATACGCGTGATCGGATCCTGGATGCGCAGCGACGAGTAGTTCGTCCGTTCGTACGCATAGACGAAGGTATCGCCGTCGGTCTGATGCTGAATCTGCTGCGGCGGGCCGAAGAGGCGGAGCACGTCGCTCTTGGTCGACTGGCCTTCGACCAGAACCGAGGGGTCGCCGCGCAACGGCACGTCCTGGTAGTAGCGCGCCACCGTACAGCCGCTTGCCAGCGCCGCGGCCAGCAACCAGCCGAGGAGGTGACGCCGCGCGACGCGCACCGGACCTCCCTCATCGCGACCAGAAGCCGTAGCGCGGCAACTGGTCCGTATCGCGGCGGAAGGCGAAGTCTTCCACCTTGTTGTCGCCGTCGAAGAAGACGACCAGGTTGTCGCTCTTCTGATCGAACTCGCCGTAGTTGAACAGGATGAGAATGACCGCCATGGCATTGGCGCGGGTGTACGTGTAGCGGAAGTAGCGTGCCGCCACGAGGCGCTCGACGGGTGGCTTCTCACCGCGCCGGCTGACAAAGGGTTCGAAGGGCACGCCGATTGCGGTCAGTTCGCGTGCGTCGATTTCCTGCGGCGGGCCAAACAGGTCGAGGATCTCCTGCTTGCTTGTCTGGCCACGTTGGATGGACGCGATCTTGACCTCGTCGAGCGGGTGGTCGCGGTACACGCGGCCCATGACACATCCCGACAGGCACACGGCGGGCAGCAGGCCCGCGATCAGCAGGCCGATTCGTCTGCGCATCACCGCCTCTGGCTAGCACGCGGCTTCGCCGCGGGGCAATGGGGTATCTCCCGACCATTGCCTAGTTTCTCGTCCGCGTGCTGCCCAAGGGTTCGGCAACGCGTTGTGCGGGTTTGACCAGTACGCGACTGTGGCGGGACCGCTGATGTCTGCTAAGTATGGCACGGCCATTGCCTTCCACCCGCGCTGTCACCAGGAGTCCGTATGCTTGCCGCTGTATCGACCAGTTCGCAAGGCCGCATGCCGTATCATGAGTTCTATAAGGATGATTTCGAGCCGCGCGAACATTACCGGCCGCTGTGGGAGCACATCCGCAAGACGGGACAGAGCACGCTGGCGGCGAAGGCGCACGAATCGCACCTGGCACTGCGTACCGAAGGCGTCACCTTCACGGTCTACAGCGACAACGATGAAGGGATCGAGCGGGTCTGGCCGTTCGACCTGTTGCCGCGCATCATTCCGCCGGCGGAGTGGGCCGTTCTGGAGGGCGGCCTCAAGCAACGGGTACGTGCCCTCAACCTGTTCCTCAAGGACATCTACCACAACCAGCGCATCCTCAAGGACGGCGTCATTCCGGTCCACCTCATCTTTCAAGGCAAGGACTTCAGGCGTGAGATCATGGACATCGATCCGCCGCAGGACATCTACACGCACATCAGCGGCATCGACCTGATCCGCGACGAAGCTGGCAACTACCTGGTGCTCGAAGACAATCTGCGCACGCCCTCGGGCGTGTCGTACATGATCGAGAACCGCGTCGTCGAGCGCCGCATCCTCCCCGAGTTCTTCGCGCAGTACCGCGTGCGTCGTGTCGAGCACTACCCTGCCCTGTTGTTGCAGGCGCTGCGTCATTTGTCGCCGCGCGGGAAGGAGCAGGCGGAGATCGTCCTGCTCACCCCAGGCGTCTACAACTCGGCCTACTTCGAGCACACTTTTCTGGCCAAGGAGATGGGCATCGAGCTGGTCGAAAGCCGTGACCTGGTCGTGAAGGACAACGTGGTCTACATGAAGACCACACACGGCTTGCGGCGCGTCGACGTGGTCTACCGGCGCGTCGACGACGTGTACCTCGACCCCTTGGTGTTCCGCTCCGACTCGGTGGTCGGGGTCGCCGGGATCATCAACGCCTGGCGTGCCGGCAATGTCGCCATCGTCAACGCACCCGGCAACGGCATCGCCGACGACAAGGCCATCTGCCCGTTCGTGCCTGACATCATCCGCTACTACCTGGGTGAGCCGCCCATCCTCCACAATGTGCCCACGTACCTGATGACACGGCCCGATGACATGGCCTACACCCTCGACAATCTCGAGCACCTCGTCGTCAAAGCGGTGAGCGAATCGGGCGGCTACGGCATGTTGATGGGGCCGACGTCCACCCCGGCGTTGCGCGCGGAGTTCGCCACCCGCATTCGTGAGAACCCGCGCAACTACATCGCCCAGCCGGTGGTGCCGCTGTCGCGCCACGTCTGCTACCTCGACGGCGAGCTGGAGTCGCGCCACATCGACCTGCGCCCGTACGTGATCTACGGCGAGGACATCGAGGTGGTGCCCGGAGGGCTGACGCGCGTGGCGCTCACCAAGGGATCGCTGGTGGTGAACTCGTCGCAAGGCGGCGGCAGCAAAGATACGTGGGTGCTGGCCGAGTAAATTGAGAGTCGACAGTCGAGAGTCGAGAGCTTGCGGTGCTGAGTCGGATTGCTGATTCCCTGTACTGGATGTCACGCTACCTCGAACGCGCCGGCAACACGGCGCGCTTGATCGAGATCAACCTCCTCTATCTCCTCGAAGCCGAAGATGCGCTGTCGCCGGCGGCGCAGTGGCGCCCGCTGCTCAGCATCAACGGCAGCGAGGAAGCGTATGCGACCTGTTACCCAAACGCCGAGATTACGGCGCACAAGATGATCCAGTTCATGACGCAGGAACGCTCCAATCCGAACGCCATCCGCAGCACCTTGGGCCTGGCACGCGAGAACGCCCGCGTTGTCCGCGACCGCATCTCGAAGGAGATGTGGGAAGCAATGAACGAGCTGTGGCTGCAAATGGACCGCCAACTGCAGTCGCCGCTGCTTCCCGAACGTGCCGCCCGCGTGTACGCCGAGGTCCGCAACGGCGTCGCGCGCTTTCACGGCCTCACCTCGAACACGATGATGCGCGGCGAAGGGTGGGACTTTTATGCGCTCGGCACGTTCCTCGAGCGCGCCGACATGACGGCGCGCATTCTCGACGTCAAGTACCACCTGCTCTTGCCCGACCTCTCCATGGTCGGGTCGCCGCTCGACTACTACCAGTGGGCGGCGCTGCTGCGGTCGCTGTCGGGGTTCGAGGCATTTCGGCGCAAGTACCACGCCGGGCTGCGGCCCATCGACGTCGGCGAGTTCGTCATCTTCGAACGCGAGTTCCCGCGCTCCCTACGCTTCTGCGTCGATCGCATGCACAGCGCGCTCGCGGACATTGGCCCGCCGGCCGCCGACAGTCCGAGCATCGCCGCCATGAACGGTCTGGTTGACCGTCTCGGCAACCTGACGTCGGAGCAGGTCTTCCAACAGGGGCTCCACGAGTTCCTGCAAGACTTCCTCGATCAGATCTCCGACCTGCATGGCGCACTGGCAGCGGACTACTTCGACGCGCAACCGATGGAGCAGCGGTGCGCTACGTAATCGACCACGAAACCCGTCTGACCTTCGCCCAGCCGGTGCGCGAGCACCAGTGCGAACTGCGCCTGGCGCCGTCGGACAGCAGCGTGCAGCGCGTGCAGGGCGTCAGCATCGAGGTGGAGCCAACGGCACGGCTCGACAGATACGTCGACTACTTTGGCAACCAGGTGCATCACTTCGACGTCGTCAACCCGCACTCCCGGCTGGTCACGCGCCTGCATGCCACGGTCGAGACCCTGCTCGGCAATCCGTTCGACTTCCCGCTCGTGCCCCCGCAGCGTGAACGCGATTGGATCGCGGACACGCTGAAGGCGCAGCCGCGGCTGTGGGACTATGTCCTCTCCTTCAGCCCGCTCACGCCCGATCTGAACCGCACCGAGCTCCCGGGCCTCGAAGCCCCCACCCACTCACCGGCGCGGCGCATCCTCGACTCGGTGCTCGCCGCCGCCGAATGGATCACGGGCACGCTGGAGTATCGCCCTGGGGCCACGCGTGTGCACTCGATCCTCGAGGAAGTGTGGCGTGCCCGCGCCGGTGTGTGCCAAGACTTCGCGCACCTGCTCATCGCGGTGGTGCGCTCGTGGGATGTCCCCGCACGCTACGTGATGGGATATCAGGACCCGGAGTGCGCCGAGGACGGCGCCGCCCCCGCGCCACACGCGTGGGCCGAAGTGCTGATCCCGGGCGCTGGCTGGCGTGGGTTCGATCCGACCGCATCCCTGGTCGTCAACGACCGCTATGTTGTCGTCGCCGTCGGTCGCGACTCGCTCGACGCCGCACCGCAGCGCGGCAGCTTCAAGGGCGAGGAATCGGGAGAAGAGCCGGAGGTGACCCTGCAGATCGCGTGCGAGGAGCAGGGGCAGCAGTGAGGGGGGAGTAATCAGTAATCAGGTAATCAGTAACCAGTGATCCATTATATCAGTGATCAGTAACCTGTAACAAGGACCAGGGACGAGCACCGGGGACAAGTCATGGCTATTCGCGTTGCGCTTCGGCACGTCACCGCGTACCGCTATGAGCGGCCGGTGGCGCTTTCACCGCACGTCGTCCGCCTGCGCCCGGCGCCGCATTGCCGTACGGCCATCGAGGCCTATTCACTGAAGATCGCGCCGCCACAGCACTTCATCAACTGGCAGCAGGACCCCTTCGGCAATTATCTGGCGCGGCTGGTGTTTCCGGAGCGCGCCGCAGAGCTGAAAATTGAAGTCGGCCTGGTTGCCGACATGACGGTTATCAATCCGTTCGACTTTTTTCTCGACGAAGATGCCGAGCACTATCCCTTTGCGTACAGCGAACAGGTTGCGCAAGAACTGACACCATACTTCGAGATCAAGGAGCGCGGACCGCGCCTCCTCGACTGGCTCGCCGGTGTCGACCGTCGCAAGCAGAGGACCGTGCCCTTCCTTGTCGAGCTGAACCAGCGTCTGCAGCGGGACATCGGCTACACCATCCGCATGGAGCCCGGCATCCAGACCTGCGAAGAAACCTTCGCAAAGGCAATCGGCTCGTGCCGCGACACGGGTTGGCTGCTCGTCCAGATCTTGCGGCACCTCGGCCTTGCGGCGCGTTTCGCGTCCGGATACCTCATTCAGCTCACCGCCGACGTGAAGGCGTTGGATGGTCCAGCCGGGCCGAGCGCTGACTTCACCGACTTGCACGCGTGGGCAGAGGCGTACGTGCCTGGCGCCGGCTGGGTGGGGTTGGATCCAACGTCCGGCCTCTTCGCCGGTGAAGGGCACATTCCGCTGGCGTGCACGCCCGACCCATCAAGCGCTGCGCCGATCACCGGCCTGGCCGAGGTCGCGCGTGTCGACTTCTCCTTCTCCAATGAAGTGCAGCGCATCCACGAGGACCCGCGCGTCACCAAACCGTACACCGAGGCGCAGTGGCAGGCCATCGATGCGCTCGGCAGCGCCGTCGATGCAGAATTGCAGCTGCATGACGTGAGGCTAACGATGGGCGGCGAGCCAACGTTCGTGTCTATCGACGACATGGACGGCGCGGAGTGGACCACCGCAGCGGTCGGGCCGACGAAGCGCGTGCTCGCAAGCAACCTCCTGAGGCGCCTGCACCAGCGCTTTGCACCCGGGGGCGTCCTGCAATATGGCCAAGGTAAATGGTATCCGGGTGAACCCCTGCCGCGCTGGGCACTGTCGTGCTTCTGGCGCGCTGACGGCCAGCCGGTGTGGCACGACCTCACCCTGCTCGCCGACGAATCCCAGCCGCACGGCTACCGGCCCGAACACGCCGCGCTCTTCATTCGTGCGCTAGCACATCGGCTGGGCCTCGCGGGCGACCTCACGCTGCCCGGTTACGAGGACGCCATCTACTATCTCTGGAAGGAAGGCACCCTGCCAGCCAACGTCGACCCGCTGCGGGCCGACCTCGCAGACCCGCTTGAGCGCCGCCGGCTGGCCACGCTGCTGCAGCGGGGTCTCGGGACGATCACCGGCTACGCCCTGCCTTTGAAGTGGTTCGAACATCCCAGTGAAGGCGGCCGCTGGCAGACCAGTCGCTGGACCTTCCGCCGCGATCGCATGTATCTCATTCCGGGCGACTCACCCATGGGCTATCGCCTGCCGCTCGACTCGCTGCCCTGGGTGCCGTCCGACGATCGTGAGCCGCACGTCGAGCATTCGCTGTTCGCACCGCGCGCTGCGCTGGGCGACGTCCACGGCCAAGTGGCGCGGCGTTACAGCCAGCTCGCGCCGAGCGCCGCGCTTGCCGGCACGCGCGAGCAGATCGTGGAAGACGACACGGTGCTGCGCGACACGGTGTACACGGCACTGTGCGTCGAACCGCGCAACGGAAGGCTATACATTTTCCTGCCACCGCTCACCCATCTCGAGCACTACCTCGACCTCATTGCTTCCATCGAAGCCACCGCCGCCGAACTGCGCATGCCGGTGGTGATCGAGGGCTACGAGCCACCGCGCGATTGGCGCCTGCGGCGCCTGTCGGTCACGCCCGATCCGGGTGTGATCGAGGTGAACATCCACCCGGCGCACGACTGGGCGGAGCTGCGCACCATCACTACGACCCTTTACGAGGAAGCGCGCCAGGCACGGCTGGGAACGGAGAAGTTCATGCTCGACGGGCGCCACACGGGTACCGGCGGCGGCAACCATGTGACCCTCGGTGGCCCTACCCCCAGCGACAGCCCGATGCTGCGGCGTCCTGACGTGCTGCGCAGTCTCGTGGCGTATTGGCAGAACCACCCGAGCCTCTCCTACCTGTTCTCCGGCTTGTTCATCGGCCCGACCAGCCAGGCACCGCGCGTCGATCAAGCACGTGACGACAGCTTGTACGAACTGGACATCGCCTTCCA
>DATKMS010000063.1:0-12557 GCA_035541735.1 Candidatus Margulisiibacteriota bacterium | reverse complement strand
GAGCCGCCACGATCTCGGGCGCGAGCAGTTCGAGCAACGCGTCTGGGGATGGAAGGAACGCTACGGCAGCACCATCCTGCTGCAACTGAAGAAGCTCGGCTCGTCGTGCGACTGGCGCCGCGAGCGCTTCACCATGGACCCCGGCCTGTCGCACGCGGTGCGCGAGGTCTTCGTCCGCCTCTACGAGAAGGGCCTCATCTATCGCGGCGAACGGATCATCCATTGGTGTCCACGCTGTCACACCGCGCTGTCTGATGAAGAGGCGATCACCACGGAAGGCGGCGAGAGCGGCAGTCTCTGGTACATCCGCTATCCAGCGGAGGACGGCGGTGCGGGGGTGGTGGTCGCGACGACGCGGCCCGAGACGATGCTGGGCGACACCGGGGTTGCGGTCAATCCCGACGACGCGCGCTACACCGATCTCATCGGCAAGCGCCTGATCCTGCCCCTGATGGACCGCCCCATCCCGGTCGTCGCCGACGCGCTCGTCGATCCGGCATTCGGCACCGGCGCGGTGAAGGTGACGCCGGCGCACGATGCCAACGACTTCGAGATGGGCCACCGCCACAATCTGCCGCCGCTGGTCATCATGTCGACCGACGGGCGCATCAACGAGAACGGTGGACGTTACGAAGGCCTTGACCGCTTCGACGCACGCAAGCAGATCGTCGCCGACCTCGAGGCGCGTGGCTTGCTCGTCAAGACCGATGCGTACCGTGTGCCCATCCGCCGCTGCGAGCGCTGCAACACGGTGATCGAGCCGTACATGTCGAAGCAGTGGTTCGTGCGCATGAAGCCGCTTGCCGAGCCCGCAATCGCCGCGGTGCACAATGGCCGCCTGCGCCTCTATCCTGAACGCTGGGTCGGCGTCTACCTGCACTGGATGGAAAACATCCGTGACTGGTGCATCAGCCGGCAACTGTGGTGGGGACACCGCATCCCGGTGTGGTACTGCGATGCCTGCGGCGAGCACACGGTCGCACGAACCGATCCGACCCAGTGCGCGCACTGCGGCAGCACCGCGATCCAGCAAGACCCCGACGTACTCGACACCTGGTTCAGCTCGTGGCTGTGGCCGTTCTCAACGATGGGCTGGCCGGAGGACACGCCGACGCTGCGCCGCTTCTATCCGACCGACACGCTGATCACCGCCGCCGACATCATCTTCTTCTGGGTGGCCCGCATGGTGATGGCGGGTTACGAGTTCATGGGCGAGTGTCCGTTCAGCGAGGTGTGCTTCAACAGCATCGTGCGCGACCTTCAGGGGCGCAAGATGTCCAAGTCCCTTGGCAACTCGCCCGACCCGCTCGACGTCATCGCCAACTACGGCGCCGACGCGCTGCGCTTCACCATCGTGTCGCTGGCGCCGCCGGGCGAAGACGTGCGCTACGCGGTGGAGAAGACCGACCTCGGCCGGCACTTCGCCAACAAGATCTGGAACGCGGCGCGCTTCGTGCTGATGAACCTGGAAGCGCAGCCGCCCGACTTCTCCACAGTGCACGCGGCAACGTTGGCGCTGCCCGAGCGCTGGATGCTGTCGCGGCTGCAAGCGGTCATCGACGAGGTGCGTGCCACGTTCACCAACTACCGGTTCAACGACGGCGCCCTCGCGCTCTATCAGTTCATCTGGCACGAGTACTGCGACTGGTACCTCGAGCTCAGCAAGGTCGCGCTGTACGGCAACGATGAGGGAGGCAAGCACCAAGTCCAAGCGGTGTTGCTCCACGTGCTCGAACAGGCGCTCCGGCTGCTGCATCCGTTCATGCCGTTCGTTACGGAAGAGATCTGGCAAGCGCTACCCGCCGCGAAAGACACGCAGAGCATCATGGTTGCCGCATATCCGCAGTCCGACGCCACGCTGCGTGACACGGCAGCCGAAGGTGCGGTCAATCGGCTCATCGAAGCGGTGCGCAGCGTGCGCAACATCCGTTCCGAGCTGGGCATACCGCCGAACGCGACGGTGTCGATTCACGTCGCAGCGGACGGGCGCGGCGAGGAGGTTGCGGCGTTCGAGCCGTACGTCAAGGCGCTGGCGAAAGTGGGAACCGTCGGCCTGCTTGCTGCTGGCGAGCGGCCGTCGGGCGAGCCGTCGGCGCTAGTCGAAGGGCTCGGTGAGATCTTCGTACCCTTGCGGGGCGTCGTCGATCCGCTCGATGTGCGCAAACGCCTGCAGAAGGATCTGGCCAAGGTCGAGAAGGAACTTTCTGCCGCCCAGGCGAAGCTCGGCCGACCCGACTTCGTCGACCGTGCGCCGGCCGACATCGTCGAGAAGGAACGCGAGAAGGCCAGCACGCTGCGCGAGCGGCAGGGGACGCTGCAGCGGCATCTGGCGGCGCTGCGCGCGGAGAGCTAGAGAGAATGGAAAACCGGAAACGGGAAACCGGAAATGTCAAACCGGTCAATGCTGAGAGATCTGCTCTGTCGTTGACCGGTTTCCCGTTTTCCGTTTCCGGTTTCCGGTTTTCCGTTCTCTTCTGAGATCGATGGACGTCTTCGACCTTCCCACCGTCGATGCGCTGGTGCGAACCGCACTCACCGAGGATCTGGGAGCCGGGGATCTGACCACGCGCCTCACGGTGTCTGCGGAGAAGCGCGCCCGCGCCCAAATCTCCGCGAAGGAAGCGGCGGTCGTCGCCGGCTTGCCGCTGATTCGCAAGGTGTGCGCCGCGGCGGGTGGTCATGTCGATGTCCGCGAGCAGGTATCCGACGGGGCCCGGGTCGCCAACGCCGACGTGCTCGCCACCCTCTCCGGTCCGGCGCACACGCTGCTGGCCACCGAGCGGGTGATCCTGAATCTCCTGCAACATCTGTCCGGCATCGCCACGTTCACGGCACGCTTCGTCACGGCGGTCACCGGGTCCGGTTGTCGGATCGTCGATACGCGCAAAACCACTCCCGGCCTGCGCGTGCTGGAGAAGTACGCGGTGCGGGTGGGTGGTGGCTTCAACCACCGCAACGGGCTCGATGACGGTATCCTCATCAAGAACAACCACATTACCGCGGCAGGCGGTATCACCGCGGCCGTCGGGGCGGCGCGCGTCGGCGCGCCGCACGGACTCAAGGTCGAAGTGGAGTGCAGTTCCTTGGCGGAGGTTGACGAGGCACTGGCGGCCGGCGCCGAGATCCTTCTGCTCGACAACATGACGGTCGACGAGTTGACGCGGGCCGTGCAGCGCATCGGCGGCCGCGCGCTGGTCGAGGCGTCGGGCGGCATCACGCTGAACAACGTCGCCGCCGTCGCCGCCACGGGCGTCGACATCATCTCGATCGGCGCCCTGACGCATTCGGTGCCCGCCGTCGATCTGCACATGACGTTGTTTCTTGCGTGAGCGGTGACGGCATCCTGGACGCTCCGCCATCGGCCGATGACTCTCGCCGCTCCACATGCTCCTCTCTCGATCGATATCCTGCGTCGAGCACGGGCAACCTCGCGGCTGGGATGTCGCATCGAGTACGTCGATAGCACCGACTCGACCAGCTCCCTTGCGCACCGACTCGCGGCCGCGGGCGCCGTCGAGGGCACGGTCGTGATCGCCGAAGCACAGACCAGCGGGCGCGGCCGCCTGGGGCGCACCTGGGCGTCGCCGCCGTTGCGCAACCTGTATCTCTCGATCGTCCTGCGGCCGCCCATCGGCGTCGCCGTGGCCGCCCAACTCACGCTGGTGGCTGGATTGGCAGTCGACGAAGCGGTGCGCGAGTGGGTGCCGCAGGCAGCGATCAAGTGGCCGAATGACATCGTCATCGACGGCCGCAAGGTGGCCGGCATCCTCGCTGAAATGGACGCCGACGAGGATCGGGTGCGCTGCGTAATTCTCGGTATCGGCGTCAACCTCAACGCCACACGCGAAGATTTCCCAGAGGAGTTGCGCGACAAGGCGACATCCCTGTGTGCTGTCACTCGACAAGCCATCGACCGCACCGCATTTTCCGAGCGCCTGCTGTGCCACGTCGAAGAACGCTACACGCTGTTTCTCACGCACGGCTTCGCCGCCATCCGACCGCTGTGGGAAGCGCACTCGTGCTTGACCGGACGCAGGGTGCAGATCGACGGCGCCGGCCAGCGCTGCGCCGGTACAGTCACCGGCATCGGCGATGATGGCGCACTGATCCTGTGCGCCGCCACCGGAGGCGAGACGCGCATCGTCGCCGGCGATGTCACGGTAGTCGATGGGTACGGGAGAGAGCTGACAGCTGAAGGCTGACGGCTGATTGTTTTACCGATGCTGCTCGCCATCGACGTCGGCAACACGCACACTGTCTTCGGCCTCTACGACGGCGACCGGCTGCAGCATCATTGGCGGCTGGCCAGCGATCGGGCGCGCACGGTCGATGAGTATGGTGTCCTGTTGCGCCTGTTGTTCGCCGGCGTGGGCCAGCCGGCGATCGACGCGATCGCCGTGTCCTCGGTCGTACCGCCGACGACGCAAGTCGTCGACGCGTGGTGCCGATCGTACCTTGCCGTCGCGCCGCTCGTCGTCGGCCCCGGCGTCCGCACCGGCATGCCCATCCTCTACGATGACCCCCAACAGGTGGGTAGTGACCGCGTGGCGAACGCCGTGGCAGCCTACGAACGGACGCGCGATGCAACTATCGTCGTCGACTGCGGCACCGCCACCAAGCTGGAGTACATCACCCGCAAGGGCGAGTACATCGGCGGCGTCATCGCCCCGGGGCTCGGTATTGCTGGCGATGCACTGTTCGAGCGCGCCGCGCGCCTCTACCGGGTTGAGCTCGTAAAGCCCAAGCAGGTGCTGGCTCGCAACACCGCACACGCGGTGCAGTCGGGGCTGATCTACGGCTACGTGTCGCTGGTCGATGGCTTGGTGGCGCGGATGCAGAGGGAGATCCGCGGCCCGGCGCGGGTCATCGCCACCGGCGGCTACGCCTCGCTGTTGGCACCGGAGTCGGACACCATCGAAGAGGTCGACGAGTTTCTCACCCTCGAGGGATTGCGCTTGATCTACGCCCGCAACTCTGGCCAGTGAGACAGCAAACGCGCTAGGAAAGAGGTTGGCAGCAACGAGTGATACGCATGAGCGCAGCGGTGCTTCTCGCGATCGATGTCAGCAACACGCAGACCGTCCTCGGCGTGTACGAGGGCAAGACGCTGCGCCAGCACTGGCGCCTGCAGACGCACACCGGGCGCACGGCCGACGAGTACGGTGTGCTCGTCGGCAGTTTGCTGGCAGGCGCGGGCAACCCGGCCATTGGGGGTATCGCGGTGTCGTCATCCGTACCGCCGATGACCCAAGTGATTGACACCCTGTGCCGCACCTACATCGGCCGCACGCCGCTGTTCGTCGGCCCCGGCATTCGCACCGGCATGCCAATCCTCTATGACAAGCCGCAGGAGGTGAGCGCCGACCGCATCGTCAATGCCATCGCGGCGTACGAGCGCACGCGCGCCGCGACGATCATCGTTGACTTCAGTACGGCGACGATCTTCGACTACGTGTCGGAGAAGGGCGAGTACGTGGGTGGGGTGATTGCGCCGGGCTTGGGCATCGCCAGCGACGCCCTCTTCGAGCGCGCCGCCAAGCTCTACCGCGTCGAGCTGGTGAAGCCCAAGCACGTTATCGGACGCAACACGGTGCACGCCATCCAGTCCGGCCTGATTTATGGGTACGTCGCATTGGTTGACGGGCTGGTGACCCGCATTCAAAAGGAGAACAAGGTCCGCGCCCGGGTCATCGCCACCGGTGGCTTCGCACCGCTGCTGGCGCCGGAGTCGGAGACCATTGAAGAAGTAGATGAGTTCCTCACGTTGGACGGATTACGACTGATTTACGAACGGAACGCCCAAGACTGAAACGGAGGCAATATGGCTGATGACGTGAAAGTGATCCGTAGCGTCGGCGTAGCGGGCCAGGGAGGCGTCGGCAAAACCTCCCTGGCGGACGCACTGCTGTTCGGTGCCGGCGCCGTGACCCGTCTGGGGCGCGTGGACGACGGCAGCTCGGTGTTCGACTTCGAGCCCGAGGAGATCCGCCGCAAGATTACGCTGACGTCGGCGATCCACAGCCTGACGTGGAAGAAGCACGACATCACCCTCGTCGATCTGCCGGGCTACGCGAACTTTCTGCCCGACGCGCTCACCTGCATGCGCGCCTGCACCGGCGTCGTCTTCGTGCTGGCGCCGGCGAAAGACGAGCTGCGCGTCGAAGCCGAGAAAATGTGGGCACGCAGCGCCGAGCTGCAGTTGCCGGTGCTTGCCTTCGTCAGTCGTATGGACCGCGAACGCGCCGACTTCCAGGCCGCGGTCGACGACATGAAGAAACTTTTCGGTGCCAACCCGGTGCCGATTCAGCATCCCATCGGTGCAGCAGACGCCTTTCGTGGCGTTGTCGATCTGATCACCATGCGTGCCCTGATCGGCCAGGCCGATGGCAGTCTCAAGGAGGAAGCGGTCCCCGAGGACGTCAAGGCGGCCGCCGAGGCGGCGCGGGAGCGGATGATCGAAGCCGCCGCCGAAGCCAACGACGCGTTGACCGAGAAGTACCTCGAGAACGGCACGCTCTCGAACGAGGAAGTTGTCCAAGCACTGCGCGAAGGCACGCTGGCGCGCCGCTTCGTACCAGTACTGTACGGCGCCGCGGCCAAGGCGATCGGCATGCAGCCGCTGCTCGACGCCAGCATCGAGTATCTGGCCTCGGCCAGCGACCTGGGGGTGCTGAGCGGCCAGGATCCGAAGATCAAAGAACCCATCGAGCGGCGCCCCGAAGCCGACGAAGTGTTCTCCGCCTTGGTGTTCAAGACGACGGTTGATCCGTTTGCCGGCAAGCTGTCGATCTTCCGCGTGCTCTCAGGAAAGGTGGCCACCGATTCCACCGTCCTCAACGTCAACAAGGACAGCAAGGAGCGCCTGGGGCACTTGTCAAAGCTCGCGGGGAAGAAGCAGGTGCCGGTGCCGCATGCCGTCGCCGGCGAAATCGTCGCCGTCGCCAAGCTCAAGGACACCGCCACCGGCGACACGCTCGCAGATGAAAAGGCCCCGATCCTCTATCCCGGCTTCACGCAAGCGCCGCCGGCGATCTCGTTCGCCGTCGAGCCGAAGAGCAAGGGCGACGAGGAGAAGGCAACGCAGGCGTTGGCGCGCATGATGGAAGAGGACCCGTCGCTCGAGATGCATCGCGACCCGCAGACGCGCGAGCTGATCCTGTCGGGGGTCGGCCAATTGCACATCGAAGTGGTCATCGAGCGCTTGAAGCGCAAGTACGGCGCCGAGGTCGAACTGAAGGCGCCGAAGGTGCCGTACAAGGAAACGATCAAGGGACGCGCCGAGTCGCAGGGCAAGCTCAAGAAGCAGTCGGGTGGGCGCGGCCAGTACGGCGACACCTGGCTGAAGGTCGAGCCGCTGCCGCGCGGCACCGGTTTCGAGTTCGTCGACGAGATCGTCGGCGGCGTCGTGCCACGACAGTACATCCCGGCGGTGGAAAAGGGCGTGCGCGAAGCGCTGAACGAGGGCATCCTCGCCGGCTATCCGATCGTCGACGTGCGGGTCACCCTGTACGACGGCTCGTACCACGAAGTCGATTCCTCCGAGATGGCGTTCAAGATCGCGGCCTCGATGGGCTTCAAAGCTGCGCTCGCCAAGGCCAAGCCGGTGATCCTGGAACCGATCATGTCGATGGAAGTCATCGTGCCCGACGACTCGATGGGCGACGTCATCGGCGACCTCAACAGCCGGCGCGGCAAGGTGCTCGGCGTGGACTCGAAGCCGGGCGGCCAGGTCATTCGCGCGCAGGTGCCGATGTCCGAGGTCCTGAAATACTCGCCCGACCTCCGCTCGATGACCAGCGGGCGCGGCTCGTTCACCGTCGCCTTCTCACACTACGAGGAGATCCCGGCGCATCTCGCCGACCGGGTGATCAAGGAGGCGGAGGCCGCAAAGGCCGCCAAGGCATGAGTGACGAAGCCGCAGAATTCCAGGCCATCGCCGAGAGCGTCGAACGCGGCGATGATCCGTACGTGGTTCCCCAGGAACTGATCGACGAACCGGAGGACGGCAAGCCGATCAACAAGAGTCTGTACAACCAGATCCTGCACATGAGCGTCGGCGAGCGCATCAAACTGGCACTCAAGGGCAACCGCGAGGCGCGCGCCATCCTCATCCGCGATGCCAATCGACTCATCCAAAACTTCGTGCTGCAGAACCCCCGCATCACCGACGATGAGATCGCCATGCTGGCACGCAACCGCAACACCGACGCGGAGCTGCTGCGTAAGATTGGCGACCATCGGCTTTGGCCGCGTAACTACCAGGTACGACTGGCACTGGTGACCAACCCGAAGACGCCGATGGCGACGGCCATGCATTTCGTCGGCTCGCTGCAGGAGCGCGACATTCGCCTCCTGGCGAAGAGCAAGAACGTGTCGTCAACCGTGTCATCGCAGGCCAAACGCATCCTGTTCCAGCGCGAGGGACACCGATGAAGGAATTGCGGGGTGCCTTCCACCCCGCACGCAGCACGCAGCACGCAGCACTTCAATGGGACTGACATGTCACTAAAAGGCAAGACGGCGATTGCCGGACTCGGCATCACCAGACAAGGCAAGGTGTACGACTACAACCACGTCGGTTTCGCCGTCGAGGCGGTGCGGCTGGCACTGGCCGATGCCGGCCTTGAACGTCATGACCTCGACGGCTTGCTGGTCAACCCCGGACTGACCTGGGCCGACGGCGGCATGGGCTCGTTCCAGCTGCAGCAAGCGATGGGGCTGCATGACCTGCGCTTGTCGGTGGCCATGAATGCCGGCGGCGCCACCGCCTGCGCAATGATTCAACAGGCCGCCGAGGCGATCGACGCCGGCCTCTGTCACACGGTGGCCTGCGTGTTTTCCGACGCGCCGTTGAAGCCCCCGCAGCCACAGACCAGCGGCAAAGGGACGAGCGGCGGCTCCGCCGGGGCGTACGGCTTCGCCCGCGGCCTCGACGCCGCCTACGGCCAGTTTGGCGTCAACGCGATGTACGCCATGGTGGCCCGGCGTCACATGCATCTCTACGGCACTACCAACGACCACCTCGGTGCCATCGCCGTCGCCGAACGGCAGTGGGCCAACAAGAACCCGGCGGCGCAGTTCTTCGACGCACCCATGACCCTCGACGACTACCACCGCTCGCGCTGGGTGGTGGAACCGTTTCACCTGTTCGACTGCTGTCTGGTCTCCAACGGCGGCCTGGCGGTCATCGTCACCTCGGCCGAACGCGCCCGCGACCTCAAGCAGCCGCCGGTCTACATCTTGGGGATGGGCCAAGGGCATCCCGGTGGTGATCCCTCCGAAACGCTGACCTCGGGAGCGGTGCTCGCCAAGGAGTCGGCATTCAAGATGGCGGGCATCACCTTGCAGGACATCGACGTCGTCGAGCTGTACGACTGCTACACCTTCACGGTGCTCGTCTGTCTGGAGGACTACGGCTTCTGCAAGAAGGGCGAGGGTGGTCCGTTTGTGGCCGACGGCAAAATCGCTCCCGGCGGGTCGTTGCCGGTCAACACCGGTGGCGGCCAGCTGTCGTCGTTCTACATGTGGGGCATGACCCCGGTCTCCGAAGGCGTGATTCAGATCCGCGGTGACGGCGGAGAGCGGCAAATCAAAGATGCCACGATCGCGCTGGTGAGCGGCAACGGCGGGATCCTGTCGACGCACTCGACGCTGGTGCTGTCGCAGGAAGCGTGACGCCTCGGGAACCGACGAGACGCGCTTGCGCACGAGAGAGGAACCATGAGCGACTACAAGAAACCCATCCCCGCCATCACCCCCGACATGCGCCCGTTCTTCGAGGCCGCCAAGCGGCACCAGCTGGTCGTGCAGCGCTGCCGCCAGTGCAGTACGCATCGCTTCCCGGCACGCGAGATCTGTTCGTCATGCCTGTCGCGCGACGCCGACTGGGTGACGGTCAGCGGCGAGGGCGAGGTGTTCAGTTACAACGTGATGCATCAGGTCTACCATCCCGGCTTCGCCGAGGAGGTGCCGTACGCGGTGGTGGTCGTGAAGCTGAAGGAAGGCGCGAAAATGAACTCGAACCTCCTCGGGATCAAGCCGCACGACATCAAGATCGGTATGCCCGTGAAGGTTGTCTTCGAAGACATCAGCAACGAAGTGACGCTGCCCAAGTTCGTGCCATGTGATGCGTGTCCGTGATCGTGCTCGTGTTCGATACGGGACCAACGCCTGCTTCACGAGCGCGGACACGAACACGAGCACGTCTTCTCGAAAATCGAAAACCCCTCCGTCTCGTCGGTCTGCTTGTCAATCAGCTCGACGCGGGCGCGGACGTAGGAGTTGAACGGAAAGAAGAGCCAGCCGGTGAGCGTCGCGTTCGAAATCTGAGCAGGCACTCGACTTGATTCCGCCGAGCGTCGCCCGGTTGTACTTGATGTTCTCGGTGCACACGAAGGCCATGTTCGTGCGCCCTGGGTAGACGAACCAGCCGTTCCCCCGGCATCGACGCGAGCCGGCGTGTGAGACGCTACCTGAAGCAGAATTGACCAGCTCGCCGGTCCAGGTGAGCTTGTGATTCCAGGCGCCCCGGAACGTGACCGTGTCGATGAGAGCTCCCTCACTTGCCGGCGCGCCCCAACGAGTTCACGTCGAAGAACGTCGCGGGAAATTTCACCCGGAAGTCGAAATCCGCTTTCGGACTGGACTTGATCCCGGCCGCCGTTGCCTGATTGCGTTTGACGTTCTCGGCGCACTGGAACGCCATGCTCTGGGCCGAATTGTAGTCGACCTTACCGTCGGGCCGCGTGTACTTTCCCATGAGGAACGCCATGACCTGCAGCGTATTCAACAGCTCGCCGTCCCAACTGAACTTGCGGTTCCACGCGCCCTGAAAGGTTTCCTTGTCAATGTAGAGCTGGATGCGGCCGTAGAGGTAGTACTTGTCCTTCGGAATTCCCTCCACCACCCAGAATGGTCGCTTGGCGAGGGCGCCGACGATGGGCGCCCAGGCGATTCCCTTCCACGTCGGGTCCATGTAGCCGAGGAACTTGAGATCCGGCCAGTTGTTGCGCCAGCCGCCGGTTGGCTGCCACACTTGCTGGGCTTCCCCCTTCAAGCTGAACGGGTCGACGAAGCGCAGCTGATCGGCTTCTCCTTTCAAGGCCCACGTGAAGTCTTCAGGTTTGCCGTCGAAGAATTGGCCGTCGTCCTGACTCATGTCGGAGCCCAGGAAGCCGTCCGAACGGTTGGCGGGGCTGACCGCACGCACGCGGCGCAGGGCGGGGACATAAGCCCAGCTGGAATCGCGCTTCTCGGAATCGCGGTACCGCCAGGTCAGCGCAGCGGTGCCGTTGAGGTCGGCGGGCGACACCGTCGTCGCCAGTATCCGCACGCTGAAGTTGTCGGGATTGGGAAGCCGTTCGTCTGGTGGGACGCCGTCGTACTGTTCGAAATCGGCCGCGACGTCGGCGCGGCGGTCGAGATTCCTTGGCGCGACCCAGTTCAGCTGCGTCTGGGCGTGCAGGCTGCCGAGGTACCAGGTCCGATAGAAGTAGTTCCACAGGATCTTGGCGCCGGCTTTTGGATCCGCCGGATCGATGATTGGGAACGGGAAACCCATGATGTAGGGCGGCTGCTTGTTGGAGCCTTTTTCGATGATCGTGCCGTTGTCGTTGACATCGAGCTGACCGGCGTTCTTCTCGCTGGCAGCCTTGAAATCCGGCGGCCACATGTACAGGCCGTTGGGCCAATCGGCGATCGCATTGGCGTAGTCGCCGTTCTCGTAATGCTTGAGGACCTCCGGCGGCAGCAGGCCTTCGGCTTGCTGCCACGTCTCCCGGTTGAGCACCATGCCGGGCTTGAGCTCCGCCTTGGCTGCGGCCCCCCAGGCCGTGATGCACGCCACCAGCGTGATCGTCCGAATACGGTCGAGAATTCTCATCATGCGTGCCCCCGCTTTCTCGTGGCCGATCGATACAGGCATATCCCGCGCGCCGTTCACACGGAGAGGATTGACACGCCCGCGACGCCGGGTGCGCCGTAGAGCTGCGTGTAGCCGACCTTCGGCTCGCCCGGCACCTGCCGATCGCCCGCCTGGCCTCGGAGCTGCAGCACCACCTCGTGGACCTGGCGCAGACCCGAGGCGCCGATCGGCTCGCCGTTCGCGATCAGCCCGCCGTCGGTGTTCACGGGCAGCCGACCGCCGATTTCGAGTTCCCCGTCCGCCACCAGAGCCTCCTGGTCGCCGTCGGCGCAGAACCCGTTCTCGGCCAGGTGGATGACCTCGGCGCCGGCGTCGGTGTCCTGCAGCTGGATCACGTCGACGTCCTCGGGTCCGATCCCGGCCTTCTCGAAGGCGGCGCGGGACGCGTCGACGGTCGGGCCCACCGTCGCCTCGATCGGAAGCCACGGGCTGTGCACCTCGAACGCGCCGAGCCGCCGGGTCCGCACCTCGCTGGCGCGCAGGTAGATCGGCATGTCGGTGTAGCGGTGCGCCAGGTCGGCCCGGCACAGGACCACGGCGGCGGCCCCCTCGTCGGGGCTGCAGAACATGTACTGGGTGAGTGGGTGGTTCAACATGCGGGATCCGAGGATCTGCTCTTCCGAGAGCGGCTTGC
>DATKMS010000062.1:0-2576 GCA_035541735.1 Candidatus Margulisiibacteriota bacterium | reverse complement strand
CTAGCGAGCTGAAGCGGGGCTGTGGGAGCGGAGCGTCAGCACGCCCCTAGCGAGTGGGCGTGACTTCTCTCAAGGGAGGAGGTGACGCTCGTGTTCGATTTCGGTTGGTTCGCGGGCCTTCTCGCGGCCATCATCCGCCTGTTGGTTCAAGATATGGGCGGGAACAATAGCTGGTAAGCCGTTCCCCGGGGGTCGTATCAACACCGCATGACACTTCGCGTAAGACTTCTGGTTCTCTCGGCGATTGCCGCCGCCGTCCTCTGTATGGCGGCGGTTTCTTGGCATATACCAGCGTCTGACGCTGAGATCCACTGGAATGCCCTCGCCGCATTTGCATTGCTGGGCTTCCTGTCCGAAGCCACCTATCTGCGGCTCCGGGTCGGCCAGAGCGAGACCAATGCGTCGGTAGCGTTCATTCCGTTTATCGCATCTCTGATGCTGTTTGACACCGGCTGGGCGGTGTCTATCGCGGCCGTTGCGGAGCTCGGCGTCGAGTATGTCGTCCGCAAGAAGCCCCCCATCAAGATCGCCTTCAACGTCGCTCAGTTGATTGTTTCATTGACCTTGGCATCGTGGGTATACCAAACGTATGGGACGACTTCGCTAACGACCTTCCATATGACCGTGAGGTCTGCGCTCGCGACCGCTGCGGCGGTTGTGACCTACTTCGTGGTCAATACCACTGCGATTACATCTGCGGTCGCGCTGAGTGACAGACTGCCATTCGATGCCGCTTGGCGTCGGATTGGAGGGCCATCACTCGTATACGACATCTTCTCGTCGGCGCTGGGCCCGTTGCTGGCCTTCTTGTACGTTCAGTTTCAGCTGTGGGGCATCGTGATGCTGGTTCTGCCCCTCTTCTTTGTGCGGCACATCTACCAGGTGAACATGCAGCTTGAGCAGGTCAACAGGGACCTGCTTGAGCTGATGGTTAAAGCCATCGAGGCACGGGACCAGTACACCTCGGGCCACTCGTTGCGCGTGTCCCGCGTGGCTGGTCAGCTCGCCAAGGAATGCGGCTTGGGTTCTAAGGTCGTGGAACAGATCACGACAGCGGCTCTGCTGCACGACGTAGGGAAGATCCACGAAGACTTTGCCCCACTGCTTCGCAAGGAAGCCAAGCTGGACGGCACAGAAAAGGCACTGATGCAAACGCACCCGTCGCGTTCGGCTGACCTGGTATCGACCATATCGGCATTTCGGGGGCCCATTGAGCAGGCCGTGCGGTACCATCACGAGAACTACGACGGCACAGGATACCCCCACGGTCTGGCGGCCGAGGCCATTCCGATCGGTGCTCGCGTGATCATGCTGGCCGACACGATGGACGCGATGACAACTGACCGCCCGTACAGAAGGGCCCTGACATACGAGCGCGTCGTCGAAGAGCTCCGCCGGTATGCGGGTCGGCAGTTCGATCCACGTTTGGTAGAGGTTGCAATCAGCAGCGCAGCCATCAAGGACATGGTGGCCGCGCGGCTCCGGAAGGAACCTCTCGAGGCACCCGCGGGAGGCTTGGAAGTCTTCGCCAGGAACGAGAGACCACGCCCTGGGCGCCTCGCCGCGGCGGGGTAGAGGCTCCCTAGTCCTCGCTCGTCGCGCCGATCTCCTGTGCCGCCGCGACGATAGCCGAGGCGCCGAATCGTTGAGCCGTTGCTCTCAGTTCTTCCCTCTCAGCTGTGCTGCGCTTCCCCGCTACCTCCTCGGACACTCGCACAGTCTCGAGTCGCAGCCGTAGCCACTGATCAGCGTCTCGCCGTGACAACTCGCGCAGTACAACCCGAAGCCGGGCCACTGCCTCAGCGCCCTTGCCTCTGCTGCATGCGTCCCATGCTAGAGCACTTTCTACGGGCCAGCGCTCGGTAAGCGCATGCTCCTTTCCGACCAGCACGGCCCGCATCTTCACGCACCACTCGCGTGATTCTCCAATGAGCTTCTTCTCCCAGGCGACACGTGCTAGGCCCGCGCACGCAATCACAACGACCTGCCACACGTTCATCTCAGACGCGAGCGCAAGAGCGCGTTGGTACGCGTCTATCGCTTCGTCTAGGCGACCGGTTTCGACCGCTAGGTCGGCTTGGTTGTAGTACCTATATACACGGTGGGGCCAACGCGGGAACTTCGCGTCGATGTCGGCCGACTCCTCTAGGTGAATCGCAGCCGCCTCATACTCCCCTAGGGCAGTTTCAGAGACGGCTAGGTTTACGAGGCTTGTTGCCTGCGCCTGCGGATTGAGGGTTCTCTTGGCAAACGCCAAGCCCAATCGGATCTGCTCGGCGGAGTCGCGAAACCGCCCGAGCTGCTTCAACACGACCCCGATCCCGTCCCGACACGCGTGCTCCAGCTCCCAGTTCTGCTCGCGCTCGGCGCGGCACCGCGCACGCTCGAGCAACGGCAGCGCGCGCTCCGGCCAGTAGTACTTGGCGAAGACATAGGCGCTCGCGAACAGGGCGTGCGCCGACGGCTCGCCCGTCGGCGAGGCGGCGGCCGCCCGCCGCTGCGCCCGCGCCGTGGACCGCACCAGGCTGAACGCGCCGGTCTTGTCGGCCGTGCGCATCAGCAGCGTCATGGCGTCG
>DATKMS010000061.1:0-11289 GCA_035541735.1 Candidatus Margulisiibacteriota bacterium | reverse complement strand
TTGGTGACCGCTGCAGCACAGGGCGAGCATGCGACGCACGCTGAGCCGTGGAAACTCGATCGCTGGGCTCGCACTGACAGTGGCAGTGCTATCGAGCGGCTGCGGAGGGGGAGGCGGCGGCGGCGCAGCACCACCCGCGCCCGCCACGGCCGCCGGCAGTTGGAGTGGCTCCTGGGTTAGCGCTAACGGCGTCGGGGGTGACGCGCTGTACCTTTCCATCAAGCAAAGCGGTGCAAATCTGAGCGGCCCCATTTTCTTTGACCGATCACCCTGTCTGTCGGCTGGGACGTTTTCGGCTATCCTGTCCGGGAATTCGTTCAACGGCGTTGTGACCGCCGCCAGCACGCACGCCAATGTCACTCTTGATGCGATTGTCGCCAATGGCCAGTTGAACGGCACCTACAACGTCACGGCAGCGGACTGGTGCACTGGGGAGCATGGTTCATTTTCTCTGTCCAGCGGCGCGCGATTCGTTCCACCTCCCAATCCGTTGTACGTCCGCAGCAGCGGCAACGACGGCAACAGCGGCGCCAACCCCGCCGACGCTCTTCGGAGTATCAGCACGGCCGTGCAATTGGCCCGCACCGGCTACGTCATCGTCGTCGGCTCCGGCACCTATTCCGAAAGCGTTGTCATCGACACCGCTGGTGTGGCGGGCCTGCAATTGGTTGCCGACCTCGCAGGGGATCGGACCGGCGATGCCGCGGGCGATGTTGCCATCGACGGCACCGACAGCGACGCCGGCGCGGGGTTCGATTTTTCGACCGTACCGGGTGGCCTGATCGATGGATTCACGATTAGCGGCGTCTCGGGTGCCGGCATCATCATCGACAGCGGGAGCGACGCTTTTGCCGTCCAGAACTGCATGATCTTCGACAACACTGCTGACGGTATCCGCGTGCAGGACTCCGCGAACGCTCTGGTCTTCAACAATTTGGTCTACGGCAACGGCGGCGCCGGAATTGCCATCGCCGGCCAGCGGTCCGGATCGCCCGCTGCGCGCGTGCTCAGCAACACCATCGCCGGCAACGGCACGTACGGACTCGTTGTCGGTGACACCAATGCGGGCTCACCACGCGCCTTTGTCCACAACAACATCGTGCAAGGCAATTCTGGCGAGGCCAACATCAACGTGTTGCAGAGCCCGCGCAGCGATGTCGGGTACGACGGCAACTACAACCTGGTGTTCCCGGACACCTACCTCCCCGCTAGCCTGCGCGGCCGCAATGACGTCAGCGACAACGCCCAGTTTGCAGACGGCTTCCATCTCCGCTCCACCAGCCCTGCGATCGACGGCGGCGGTCCCCTCAACCTCCCCAGCTCGCAGACGACGATTCTTCGTCGCCGGACAACGACCGGGACGACGCTCGATAGCGGCGTCTTCGACCTGGGCTTCCACTTTCTGCGCAACCGGTGACGGGGATAGTAATCAGTGATCAGTCATCAGTTCAAGTGGACCAGAATCAGTAGCAACTGTCTCGTTACCGATCACTTGATTACTGATTACTCGATCACTGATCTCTCCCTCCGCACTGCCCGCGCTGGCGGAGGAAATGATCGGCGAGGACGAGGCAGGCCATGGCTTCGACCATCGGCACCGCGCGCGGTAGGACACACGGGTCGTGGCGCCCGCGGGCTTCGAGCGTGACGGTGTGCCCGGTGCGGTCGATGGTTTGTTGCGGCTGCGCGATCGTGGCGGTGGGTTTGAAGCCGACGCGGAAGATGATGGTCTCGCCGTTGCTGATGCCGCCCTGGACGCCGCCCGAGCGGTTGCTGACGGTACGCACGCGCCCGCTGGCATCGATGGTGAACGGGTCGTTGTGCTCGATGCCGGTCAGGAGCGTGCCCGCGAAGCCGCTGCCGATTTCGAATCCCTTCGACGCCGGCAGCGACATCATGCCGCGCGCCAGATCGGCTTCCAGCTTGTCGAACACCGGCTCGCCGAGACCGGGCGGCACGTTGCGACAGACGCACTCGACGATGCCGCCGAGTGAGTCCCCGGCGCGCCGCGCTTCGTCGATGCGCCCGATCATCGTCTGCGCCGCCGTCGCGTCGGGGCAGCGGACGATGTTGGACTCGACCGCGCTCAGCGTGACGCTCTCAGGAACCACCGCCGCTTCGATCGTGTGCACGCGGCGGACGTAGGCGAGCACCTCGACGTTCGCCGCGACCGCCAGCAGCTTGCGTGCGATGGCGCCGGCGGCGACGCGACCGACGGTTTCGCGCGCCGAGGCGCGGCCGCCTCCCTGCCAGTTGCGGATGCCGTACTTGGCTTCGTACGTGTAGTCGGCGTGCGATGGCCGGAAGGTGTCCTTGAGGTCGGCGTACGCAGCGGGGCGGGCGTCGGTGTTGCGCACGATGATGGCGATCGGCGAACCCAGCGTCTGCCCCTCGAAGAGGCCCGACAGGATCTCGGCACGGTCAGGTTCATCACGCGGCGTGGTGATGGCGCTCTGTCCCGGGCGGCGCCGCTCGAGGTCGCGCTGGATCTCGTCCGCGGTCAATGCCAGCCGTGGCGGGCAGCCGTCGACGACCACGCCGACCGCACCGCCGTGCGATTCGCCGAAGGTGGTGACGCGAAACAAATGTCCGAAGGTCGATGCCATCGCCGGAAGTGTACGCAAGCCCCCGGCTGCCGACAAGCGGCCCAGATGCCGGAACACAGAATCAGAGACGCCAGACAACAGACAGGGCCTTGCCTGCGTTGAACTCTGGTCTGTTGTCTGTTCGTCGGTCGTCTGTGATCTGCGCCGGTTGTGAGACAAGCCTCTGCCGGGCGGGGCCGGGTTGACTTGCGCGGCCAGTCCCGTCAAATCTCTCTGCAGTCATGTTGCTCGCCATCCACCTCGCCACCGTCGGCGCGACCGCCGTATTCCTGATCCTGGCGCTCATCGACGTCGCGCGCTGGGCGATCGTGCGGCGCGCCCTGAAGCGCCGGCAACCCGCGGGCGAGGTGCGCCGTGTGGTGCCCCTGGCCACGCTGCAGCGCCTCGTGGTGCGCTGGGCTGTCGCGGCCTTGGTCTTCGCCTCGGCGGCTCTCATCACGGGCACGGTGCTCGCCTATGCGAGTGGGTTGGCGCTGGCGGTGCTGTGGCCCAAGATCATTCCGGCGCTCGGTGCGTGGCTGCTGCTGGGCATCGCCTTGTGGCGCGGCCAGATCACCGGCTGGCGAATCTCGGAGTTGCGAATGACGCTCCTGTTCGTCGCCATCCTGTTGCTGGTTGCGAGCCTGGTATCGATGCGGCTGTGAGGAGCGGGGAGGAGAGAAATGGAAAACGGGAAACCGGAAACCGCAAATAGAAAACCGGTCACTTGACCGGTTTTTGGTTCCCGGGTTTCTGTTTCCGGTTTTGCGTTTTCATCTCCCCAGCCCGCGCAGGTAGCGTAGCAGCGTCCGCACGCCGAAGCCCGTAGCGCCACGCGGGTGACAGGGAAACGGTTTGTCGGTCATGACGGTGCTTGAGAAGTCGATGTGCGCCCACGGCACGCTGCCGGCAAACTCGCGGAGGAAAAGTCCGCCGATGATTGTGCCCGCAGCACCGCCCTCACCGGTGTTCTTGATGTCTGCGACGCTGCTGTCCAGGTCGCTGCGATACTCCGAGACGAGCGGTAACTCCCAGAGATTCTCGCCGCACGCCTGCGCGGCGTCGATCAGCGCTCGGACCAGCCCTGCGTCCGTACCCATGATCGCCGCGTAACGTGTGCCCAGAGCCGTGCGCACGGCGGCGGTGAGCGTCGCCAAGTCAATCAGCACATCGGGCTTGGCGGCGGCCGCATAGGCGAGGGCGTCGGCCAGCACCAGGCGTCCCTCCGCATCGGTGTTCAGGACCTCGATCGAGGTGCCGTTGTAGGCGCGCAGGACGTCCCCAGGTTTGATCGCGCGGCCGCCCGGCATGTTCTCGGCGCTGGGCACGTAGGCGCGCACCTCGACGGACACCGCAAGATCGCGGATCACGCTCATGACGCCGAGGACGGCGGCAGCGCCCGCCATGTCGCGTTTCTGCGTCTGCATCGCGTCGGCTGGCTTCAGCGAGAGGCCCCCGCTGTCGAAGGTGATGCCCTTGCCCGCCAATGCCACCCGCCGGTGCGGCGTGCCCGGCGGCCGGTACCGCAACTCGATGAAGCGCGGCGGCTGCGCGCTGCCCTGCGCCACACCCAGCACGGCGCCCATGCCAAGGCGCTTGAGGGCCGGCGCATCGAGCACGCGCGCACGCAGGCGCTGCTGGCGGGCGATGCGCCGGGCTGCGGCCGCCAGATAGGTTGGTGTCACCACCCCGGCGGGCAGGTTGATGAGCTCGCGGGCGTAGCACGTGGCGCGGGCCATCGTGGCGCCGCGCGCCAGCGCGCGGCGCCAGTCGGCGTCGCTGCCGCGCACGAGAACCACCGTCCGTTGCAGCGCCGGCGGGCGCTTTTGCTTCTGGGTCTTCAGGCCATCGAAGGTGTAAGCGGCGAGGTGCAACCCCTCGGCAAAGGTCTCGAGGACGTCGGCTGACACACGCTCGGGTGGCAGCACCACCGCCGCCGTGCGTGCTTTGAGGTCCGCCGCGCGCCGCACCGTCGCCTCTGCCAGCTTGTACCAGGGGACCGGACCGCCGGCGTCGCCGATGCCGACGGCCAGCAGGCTACGCACCGGCAGCCGGCCGTGTGTCTGGAACAGCACGGCCTCTCCCTCGGCGCCGGCGAACCCTTGCTGCCGCATCTCTGCACTCAACGCGCCGTTGAGTCGTCGATCAAGGGCTGAGATCGTGTCGGAACGCCAGCGGGGCCCAGCGGCGATCAGGACGACGTCGGCGCTACTCTCGGTGACCGGTGTGGGTTGGATCGTCACTTCCATCGCTGTCCTGTGAGTACGGCGGCAATGGCGCTGTCAGCCGCTGTGGCGCTTCAGATAGTCGAGCAGTACGTTGCGCTCGTCGGGTGTCAGTGGTGGCAAGCCGTGGCGCACGAGTTCGCCCTGCATGCGTTCGACTTGCACCTTCCACATCTCGAACTTCAAGGTGCCGGGGGCAAACACGCGGTGGCAGGTGTTGCAGCGCGCGGCGTACAGCTTGGCGCCCGCGGATTCCGGCTCGGGCAGATTCGGGCCGCAGCCGGTGGCCGAAAGGACTGCGGCGACGACGAGAAGCCGTCGGAGCTTCATGATTCTTCGCGGTAGTACGCCGCTTGGCCCGGCGTCTCCTCGACGCCGACTTGCAGGGTAGCGATGCGCTGCATGCCTTCGACACCCAACTCGCGGCGGATCTCGCCGGCCAGGTAGCATGCCAGCTCCTCTGCTGAGCTGTGCACGATGGGAATCAACGCCACATCAGCGCATGGGAAGCGGAACTCGTCGCGCTCATAGACGACGATGACCTGATCCCGCTCTTGGCGGATACGTAGGCAGTCGCTATTGGCGGGGATCACGGTCTTCTCATCCAGCCGTTTGCAGACTCGTTTGGCGATGTCTTTCACAATCCCGAAGTCGAGCACGTAACCCTCCGGCGAGAGCGTGCCGGCCTCGATGTCCACCGAGACGCGATAGTTGTGACCGTGCAAGGCCTCGCGGAACCCCTTGTAGGCGATGAAATGAGCGGCGTTGAATTTGAGGTAGTCCTTGGTGACGTGCACGCGGAACTTGCTGGTTGCCATCATCCGTTCACCCGAGGGCGGACCGCCGATCGTTCCGTCCGCTCATGAAATCCTCCAGCCCGCTGCGCCGCACGCCGTGCGTCGGCGGGCCGAAGCACGTCCAGTAGCTGCCGTGGTCGAGGCCAGTCATGTCGAGAAAGCGCGGCAGTTCGTGTTGCTGTTCCGTTCGCAGCGTCGCGCGCAGGCGCTCGGAGAGTCGCGGGTCGTCGGCCAGCGGCAGCACCAGGTCGTGAATACCGACCCCATGCACGCCACCGAGCAGGCAGGCGGAAAAATACGCGAGCTGGGTCGGGTTGGGTTTGCGCCGCCACGCCTCCTGTGCGCTCATCAACTCGACGGTGCCGGTGCGCACGCGTACGGGCACGACCGTGGGCGAGCCGCTGCCCTCGCGGCCCGGCGCCACGAAGGTGAGCGCCAGTTGCGCGGCGTTCAGTCGCACCGGGTGCGGAATGTAGTGCGGCGAGGTATAGCGGATCAGCTTGAACAGCCGCTCGTGGTACGCGCCGCTGTCGAACGCCACCGCTTCGAGTAGGGACCACAAAAACGCGGCCACATCTTGCTGCCGTGCCGTCGCTTCCTGACGCAAGCGCTGCATGGCGCCGCTACTGTAGCCTTCGCGATCGCTCAGACGCGCCAGGTCGTTGGGACGCACCCAGAACGCAATTCCCTCAGGGGTATCAGTCGGTGGCGCCTCAGCAGCCAGTGTTTGTGCCTGCAGCGGCTCAGTGCTGCGCAGCGGCTCCAGCACCATCGCGAAACGGTCACCGTGCTGGGAGAACTTTCCAAAGCCGCGGCGGGCGTTCACCAGCGCCACGCGTGTGGCGCGGTGGACGCGCAGCCGGCCAAACGGCTGCAGGCCCAGCCCGCTCAGTAGTGAGCCGTAGCCGATCACGACGATGTCGGAGGAGTGGAGATCAGGCGGCAACGCGACGCATCCTTCTCATGACAGCCGTACCACAGCCAAGTGGCAAGGCAAACTGGCAACGTCAATGGAAGACCGCGGTGACGTCGAAGTACATCAGCTCATCACGCTCGCACTCGACGCACACCAGCCGGGCGATGCGGAAGCGCCGCTCGCCGAGGGCACGCGAGGTCTCGCCGGCGACTGACAGCGTCCCGCCGCACCAGCACCTGCGTCCCTGCACGGCTGCATCGATCTCGTCGAAGCTGCTCACGGTGACCGGCAAATGGATCGTCGCCCCCGGGCGGCGGCGGGCGCTGCGGATGCGTTGCACGCGCCGGATGCCGACGGCGATCACCGCCACCAGCACCGTGAGGCCGAGAATGATCCCAATCACGCCGGTGCTGCCTCCGTTGCCGGGGCCTCGCCCAACTGCAGCAGGGCCTGGTCCAGCTGCGCATGATTGCCCACCATGACGAGAATGTCGCCGCCGTGAATCTGCAGATCCGGCGCCGGATTGGTCAGCGGCTGTCCACCACGCACCACGGCAATGATGGTCACGCCCGTCTGCTTGCGCAGCTGCAGGTCGCGGATTGAGCGGCCCACCGCCGGCGAGGTGCGGGGCACCATGAAGCTCTCGGTGGTCGTCGCCGCAAGGATGTCGCCGAGCTGATCGAGAGTCTGCCGCGGCAGCGCCAGGCCGCGCAGCATGCTGTACCCTTGCTGGCGAATCAAGTCGATTTGCACGGCGATGACGTTGCGTGGCACGCGCAAGCGCCGCAGGACGCGCGCGAAGATCTCGACGGATGTCTCGAACTCCTCGGGGATGACCTCGGTGGCGCCGAGGCGCCGCAGATCGTCCATCTCGGCAACGTAGCGCGTTCGCACGATGATCGGAACCTGTGGGCTGTGCTGGCGTGCCAGTGCCACGATACGCCGCGTGGCTAGCCGGTCCGAGATGGCAACGACGATGACCTGCGCGGCGCCGACGCCGGCTTCAGCGAGGACCGCCGGCCGCGTCGCGTCGCCGTAGAGCACCGGTTCACCACGGCTGCGGGCTGCCGCCGTGCGGTCCGGATTCAGTTCCAAGACGAGATACGGCAGCCCCGTCTGCCGCAGCACGTGCGCCAGGTTCTCGCCGTTGAGCCCGTAGCCGATGATCAGCACGTGGTTCCGCGCCGCCTGCCGCTCCGGTGCGGGCGTCACATCCCTGGTTCCGAGCAGCGCCAGCAGGCGCGTAGTGAGCGCCGGTGCCGCCTCGATGACAAACGGCGAGGCCAACATCGTTACCACGGCGACGGCGATGAACCACTCGGAGTGCGCCGGCGGCAGCAGCCCCAGGGGCTGTGCGAAGCGGGCGAGGACGAACGACAGCTCACCGACTGCAGCCAGTGACAGCGCTGTCAGCAGCGCCACACGCAACGACCGGTAGACGGGCAGGATCGCCAGCGGCAGGAGGAGTGCCTTGAAGATCATGACGCCAACCGCCAGGGTGACAATGCCGACGAAATGAGCGCGCAGGAAATCGACGCGCAGCAGCATGCCGATGGAGATGAAGAAGATGCTGTTGAACGCATCACGAAACGGCAGGATGTCGGCCACCGCCTGGTGGCTGTATTCCGATTCCGAGATCACCAGGCCGGCGATCAGCGCGCCGAGCGCGAGCGACAGACCGAGCTGCGAGGCCAGCCAGGCGGTGCCCAGGCAAAACAACACGATGGCGCCCGTGAACAACTCGCGGCTGCGCAGCTGCACCACGTGCCGCAAGACCGTCGGCATCACCAAGACCGCCAGCAATACGATGATGCCGATGGCTGCGGCCGCCTTTGCCAGCACCAGCATGATCGCCAGCCACGAAGCTGCAGCTGGCGTGGCCAGCAAACGCGTCAGCAGGATCATCGGAACGAAGGAGAGGTCCTGAATCAGCAGGATGCCCACGGCAATGCGGCCGTGCGGCGCGTCGAGCTCGCCACGCTGTGCCAACACCTGCAAGACGACCACGGTGCTCGAGTGCACGATGACGAAACCGAGGACGAGCGACTCGGCTACGGGAAATCCTGCTGCCAACCCTGCCGCCGCTGCCAGCGCACCGGTGAGGAACACCTGTAGCGCGCCGGCAACGACGACAATACGACGCTGGCGCGCCAGTTGCCGGAACGACAGCTCCAACCCGACGACGAACAGCAACGGTACGACTCCCAGGGCCGCGAGGCTGTCGACCTCGGCGGTGTCGGCGATCAGCCCGGCACCATGCGGACCGATGACGACACCGGCGACCAGGAAGCCGACGACGGTCGGCACGTGCAGCCGCTGGAAGACGACGACGATCGGCAGCGCCGCGGCGAACAGGACGACGAGGTCGCGAAGCAGTACGCCTTCAGCCATGCGGGTGCCGAGTGCCTCGACAGCAGCGGTTTCTGAACCTCACGCGTCCTTGCCGATCGCTTCGCCGATGTGTGCGTAGCCGTCGCGCGCCAACAGCTCGACGAGGCCGCGGGCGATGCGGGAGGCGACCCGCGGCCCTTCGTAGATCATGCCGGTATACAGCTGCACCAGCGCCGCTCCCGCACGGATCTTGGCATAGGCATCTGCGGCCGAGAAGACGCCGCCCACGCCGATGATCGGCAGCCGGTCGCCGGCAAGGCGGAAGAGCGTCCGCACCACGGCGGTAGCACGCTCACGTAGCGGTGCACCACTGAGGCCTCCGGCCTCGTCGATCGGAGTCGTGAGGCCATCACGGCAGATGGTGGTGTTGGTGGCGACCAGACCGGCGGCACCGCCGGCGCGGGCCACATTGACGATACTGGCGAGTGCCTCGTCGGTCAGATCGGGGGCGACCTTGATGAGCAACGGCCGCGGTGCGCGCCCTTGTTCTTGTGCCCATGCAGCGTTTTCAGCCGCCAGGACCGCGAGCAGCTGACGCAATTGCTCCTCGGCTTGCAGGTCGCGCAAACCGGGCGTGTTGGGCGAGCTGACGTTGATCACGACATAGTCGGCAAACGCCGCCAGATGCCGGAAGCTGTACACGTAGTCGTTCCCCGCTTGCTCCAGCGGCGTGCTGCGTGACTTGCCAATGTTGATGCCGAGCGGGAGGGACGGCGCGCCGACGCCTTGCAGACGCGCCAGGCGTGCGGCGACCGCATCGGCGCCGCTGTTGTTGAAGCCGAGCCGATTGATGAGTGCGCCGTCGGCCGGCAGGCGAAACAGGCGCGGGCGCGGATTGCCGGGCTGCGCGTGCGCGGTGACGGTTCCGAGTTCGGCGAAGCCGAAGCCGAGCAACGGCCACACGTGCGGGGCGCGTGCGTCCTTGTCGAAGCCGGCGGCTAGGCCCACGGGGTTGCCAAAGTCGACGTTCCAGATCCGTTGGCTGAGGGCAGGGTGGGTCCACGGCCGTGGCGCATGCCGTGCCAGCAGCTGTTCCGCCACCACCAGGAGGCGCAAGACGCCGTTGTGAGCCTGTTCGGGATCAAGGCGGAAGAGGGCGGCTCGAAGGACGCGGTAGGGAAATTGAGTCATCGCTTTGCCTGGCGGTGCGGCGCACGATATCAGAGGGAAGTGACCGGTGACCAGTGACACCAGTGATGAGTAATCAGTAGTCAGTGATCAGTGAGCGTGAGGACGTTGGCAGCCACTGAATATACTGATGACTGATTACTGATTACTGATCACTCTCCTCCTCAGGATCGCCAAAGCGTCATCATCGATGTTGCGGATGACGTAGCGATCGCCAGAGCTCAGATTGGCGACGATGTGGGCCTCGATGTCGACACGCAGGCGGTCGCCGGTGCGGATGGCAGCGGTTTCCTCCACCACCAGCGGCGGCAGCCCGATGTGGATGGCGTTGCGCAGGAAGGAGAGACCGAAGGAGCGGGCGATCACCGCGCCGATGCCGAGCACCTTGAGCACCGCGGCGACATTATGGTGCGTGGCATCGGCGGCGAAGCCGCTGCCGGCAACGATGAAGTCACCCGCCTGGACGCGGCGGGCAAACCACGGGTCAAGCTGCGCCATAGCGTACGGGCTGGCGACTGCCGGCGGCTGTTCCAGGTGCGCAGTGGGCAGGACCTGCTGCCCCGTGACCTGATCGCCGAAGACCCAGGCGCGCCCGGTAACGGCGAGCAAGGACTCGTCATTGCCGCGCAGATCTTCGTACTTGGCCACGGCACTTCGTATAGCGTGAGAGCGTGGGAGCGGAAAGCGTGGGAGCGTGCCAGCCGTAGAGAAAGCCGAGCACGCTCTCACGCTCTGACGCTGCCACACTCCAACATTTTCGCTGGAGCGAGCGCAGCAACGGTGATATCAGAGAAGCGTCCGGTTCGGGGTCGACACACGCCCCACGGTTGCTGGCCGCTCATGCGGGGGCGGCTGGTGATGGACCGGGTCGGAGGCCGGCAGTCGGCGGCCGTGCATCCGACGGACGGGTTCGGGTCCCGTCGCTCGGCGGGCGCCGAGAAAGGAGGTGGTCCAACAATGTCTAAACGTCTGGCGAGCTGTGAGGTGGTGACCCCCTAGGTCAACCCATGGGGTGATGGGTGAGGCGACGCGGCGTCCACGCACGTGGCCGCGGCACCGAGTACGCTCGGCACCGCGGAGGTCACCACGTGCGGCTGGCGGCGTGATCACTCACTCGGCGTGACATGCGTCACGCCACTCACTCGGTGGCTTCGCCTGGGGACCCAGGCGCCATCGCTCCCGGAAGCGCCCGCGCATCGCCCGCGGGGCGGCGAGCCGCAAGCGGTTCCGCCGCAGCCGCTTCCGGG
>DATKMS010000060.1:0-11082 GCA_035541735.1 Candidatus Margulisiibacteriota bacterium | reverse complement strand
CGCCGCGGGGCGCGTTGCCGGCCCGCAGATGATTACGGACCGCGTCGAGATCGACGGGTTCCCCGCTGCCTTCGAAGCGCTGCGGGCCCCCACGACCCAGTGCAAGGTGATGCTCCGGCCCTGAATCTCACGGGAGTCCCGCGCCCGGAACATCGACCACGAAGGTCTCGATCTTCCCGGTCGCGCCGGTGCGGCAATATTCGGGATTGGAGTTGTCGGCCGTGAGCACGAACATCGTGCGTCTGTCGGGGCCGCCGAGCATGCACGCGAAGGCATGGTTCGAAACAGCAACCCGCTGCGTGACTGTGCCGCCAGACAGTACGCGGACGACTTCGGTGGCGATCGCGTTCGCAACCCAGATGGCACCCTCGGCATCGAGGCAGATGCCATCGGGAACGACGTCAGACAGCTCGGCCCACGTCCGGCCGTTTGACAGCGAGCCGTCCGCAGCCACGTCGTATGCGCGCACCGCTGGCCCCATACTCTCGGCCACGATCAGAGTGCGGCCGTCGGGCGTGAGGACCATGCCGTTTGGAAACCGTGCGTCATCAGCGACGACGCGCGCCGCGCCGCTCGGGTCGACGAGGATGATTTCACCGAGCTTGAACGGTGCGCCGCCCTCGAAGTCGAAGCCGAAAGTGCCGACGCAGGCGCGGCCGCGGGCGTCGACCACCATGTCGTTGCAATGGAACGATGCCAACCGCGCCAGGTCAGCGACGACCGTCCACTGGGTGCCGTCGAGACGCAGGAGGCGCCGGTCGACCATCGACACGGCCAGCAACTGCCCCTCGGGCGTCCAGCCGAGCCCAGCCGGTGGGCTAGAAAGCTGTGCCACCACTTCGCTTCGTCCCGTGAGTTCGGCACGCATCACGCGATGGCCGTGCATATCGGAGAACCACAGCCGGCCCTCATGCCAGCGCGGGCACTCGGGAAAGTGCAGTCCCTCAACGAGGACGCGCGGTGTCATAGTGATGTTCCTGGGGTCACCCCACCAGGTGCGGGTCCAGGAGGAACGGTATCGACCGTCCAAATCTCAGCCGGGCGAACGCAGTGTGGGCGGGGTTGAGGACGTAGTTCAATTCTTCCGGCACGATAGGGCTCGGCACGGCAAGCGCCAGGGCGTGGCCGCCCGCGAGCCAGGCGTCGCCGATTTGCTGCGTCGCCGGCAGCCCGCGCGCCGTGCGCCAGTGTCGAGGCAACCGAGAGGCGGCGAGGTGATCGACGAACGTGGAGTCGACGTCGAACGTCAACGCCACCAGGCGCGGGAGCGGCCGGCCGACGTCGAGATGCACGAGCACTTCCAGGACCGCAAGCGACTTGCTGCCGCTCGCATACACGGCGCGCCGGCCGGGTGAGTTCCAGCGCCCGCCGTAGTGCTGGGCTGCTCGGCCGTCGAATGCGGTGACCGCGTGCCGGCGCTTCACCACGCGCCACAGGCGCACCGCGCCGGGGCGCACGGCGCCGCGCGCTGGCATCAGGTGTACACGCCGTGTTCCAGACGGCCAATGAGGTTCTCGACTTCGCGTGCACCGGCTTCCGTCTCGGCATGGTCGAGCGGCGTCTCGCCGTCGAGCGCGCGCGCCGGTTTGCTCAGCCACGCGCGCGCCGCCGCCGCGTCGCCGTCGTGCAACTCGACGGCGAGACGGAACAGCCGCGCGAAGCGCAGCACCCGGTCGCTGTGGCCGGCGTCGAGGCGCTGGCCGCTGTGACGCCGGCGCGAGAGCGTTGCGATCGAGATGCCGATGCGGCCGGCGAGGTTCTCCATCGTCAAGCCGAGCAGCTCACGCAGCGTGTCCAGTTCGCCGACCGGCAGCCCCGCCTTGACCCGGGCCGCCGCCTCCCCGGCGCGTAGCGGCCGGCCCTTGGCGTGGGCTCTCACCAGCATCCTGGAGCGGGCGACAGAAGTTTGCATGTGACGAGTGTGGACCTTTCATCTGCAATGAGCAAGAGCCCGCGGACATCCAAGACGCGGGGCGCTCCTTGACCCACGTCGCTGCGTCGGCCATCATTGCAATGAGCGGCGCACGCTGCGTGCAGTGATCTGCAAATTATTGATGAGTCTCACAAGGAGCGTGTCATGAGAGAGTGCCTGAACTTCTACATCAACGGAGAATGGGTGGCGCCCGTCGTCCCCAGAACGATGGATGTCATCAACCCCGCCACCGAGGAACCCGTCGGCCGCATCAGCCTCGGCAGCGCCGCCGACGTCGACAAGGCGGTGCATGCCGCTAAGGCGGCCTTTGAGACCTTCGGCGTCACGTCGCGCGAGGAGCGCATCGCTCTGCTCGAGCGGGTCATCGAGGCCTTCAAGGCCCGCCTGGACGATTTCGCCGCGACCATCTCGCTCGAAATGGGCGCGCCGATGTGGTTGGCGACGAAGGCGCAGGCGCCGGCGGGTCTTGCCCACTTCACGTACACGCTCGACGTGCTCAAGTCGTACTCCTTCGTGGAGAACAAGGGGGCCACTCGCATCGTGCGCGAGCCGATCGGTGTGTGCGGCCTCATTACGCCGTGGAACTGGCCGATCAATCAGATTGCGTGCAAGGTCGCCCCGGCGCTGGCCGCCGGCTGCACCATGGTGCTGAAGCCGTCTGAAATTGCGCCGCTCAACGCAATCATCTTCGCCGAGGTGCTGCACGCGGCGGGTGTGCCACGCGGCGTGTTCAACCTGGTGAACGGCGACGGACCAACGGTCGGTACCGCCATCTCCTCCCATCCCGGTATCGACATGGTGTCGTTCACCGGCTCGACCCGCGCCGGCATCCTGGTCGCCAAGGCCGCCGCCGACACCGTGAAGCGGGTGGCGCAGGAGCTGGGTGGAAAGTCGGCGAACATCATCCTCGACGACGCCGATCTCCAGACGGCGGTGGCGGGTGGCGTGCAAGCCTGCTTCACCAACAGCGGCCAATCGTGCAACGCCCCCACCCGCATGTTGGTACCACGTGCCCGTCAGGCGGAGGCCGCAGCGATCGCCAAGGCCGCAGCGGAGAAGGTGAAGGTCGGCGATCCGCGCACCCAGGGAACGACCGTCGGCCCGGTGGTGAGCAAGGCGCAGTTCGACAAGGTCCAGCGGCTGATTCAGCAGGGCATCGACGAGGGCGCCGAACTGGTCACCGGCGGACCCGGCCTGCCCGACGGGCTCGGCAAGGGCTACTTCGTCCGCCCGACGGTGTTCGCCAACGTACGCAACGACATGACGATTGCGCGCGAAGAAATCTTCGGGCCGGTGCTTTCGATCCTGCCGTACGACAGCGAGGAAGACGCCATCGGCATCGCCAACGACACGGTGTACGGACTTTCGGGCTACGTCTCGTCGGGCAGCACGGACCACGCGCTGCGTGTGGCGTCGCGGCTGCGCACGGGCAACGTGCACCTGAACGGAGCCGGTCCGAACTTCGCGGCGCCGTTCGGCGGCTACAAGCAGTCGGGCAACGGGCGCGAGTGGGGCGAGCTGGGCTTCGAGGAGTTCCTCGAGGTGAAGGCCGTCCTGGGGTGCGCCGAATAGGCGGCCAACCTGTCGCAAACGAGTCAAGTCTTCTTCGTGTGCAGCGAAGCGGTGCGCGTACTCGTAATCGATCGGCGCTGCTCGACTACGATTACGAGCACGCGCACGAGCACGACTCGGCGGTCTGAGGCGCGCCCCGCTAGTAGATCGACTTCACCCAGCCGCCGTCGACGTTGATGGCGGCGCCCGTGATGAAGGCGGCGCGGTCGGAGGCCAGAAATGCGACGATGCCGGCGAGGTCGTCCGGACGTCCGACGCGCCCGATGGGCAGCGGGCGGCGCGGCACGTAGTAACGGTTCACGAGATCATCCGGCGTCAGCCCTTCGATCGACTCACCGCGCTCCTGCAGGCGCTTGGCGGCGCTGACCGCGAGCGCCGGCGTGTGCGTCAGCCCCGGCAGCACACAGTTCACCAGCACGCCATCTTTCGAATACGTGTTGGCCAGCGTCTTCGAGAGCGCCAGCAGTCCGGCCTTGGCGCAGTTGTAGTGCACGACCACCACGTCGGGTTCGCGGCCCGATGTCGAGCCGATGTTGATGATGCGTCCCCATCTCCGCTCAACCATGCCCGGAATCAGCGCGCGCGAGAAACGCACGGCCGCCATGACGTTGAGATCCCACGCACGCTGCCAGTGCTCGTCTTGCAAATTCATGAAGCCGCCGGGGCCGCCGGCGCCGCCGACGTTGTTCACCAGGATGTCGACGCGCCCGAAGCGGGCGAGGGCGGCATCCACGACCGACTGCACACCCGCGGTGGTTGCGAGGTCGGCGGCCACCGCGACCACCTGCCGGCCCAGCGCGGTGAGGTGGTGCGCCGTTTCTTCGAGCGGTGCCGGCTCACGGGCGCAGATGGCAATATCGGCGCCCTCGCGCGCCAGCTCGTGGGCGATCGCTGCGCCGATGCCTTTGCTGGCGCCGGTCACGAGGGCGATTTTGTTGATCAGGCTGAGGTCCATGGAATCAAGGTGACAATTCACAGTCGAGAGCTCAGAGCCGAGTGCGTGCACACTCTCAGCTCTCAACTGTCGACTCGCGGCTCACAACTCTCGACTCACAACAAACAATATCCGCCGTCCGCGAACATCGTCTGCCCGGTGACAAAGCGTGCCTCGTCGCTGGCGAGAAACACGGCGACGGGTGCGATGTCCTGTTCCGGATCGCCGAGTCGCGGGATCGCCTTTTGCGCGTTGCGGCGTTCGAACTCTTCCGGGTCGCGCTTCATGAACTCCTGGCCGCGTTTCGACAGCGCGCCGGGAGCGATGCAGTTGACCGTGATGCCGTCGCGGCCCCACTCGCGCGCCGCGGTCTTGGTGAGGGCACGGATGCCTTCCTTCGTGGCGTTGTAGTCCCCGAGCCCCGGCTCGCCGCGGAAGCCGGCGGAGGAGACGAAGTTGATGATGCGTCCGTAGCCTTTCGCCTTCATGATCGGGTAGACCGCCTGCATGCACCACAACGTGCCTTTCACGCCGGAGACCCAGAAAATGTCCACCTGCTCGCTGGTCAGCTCGGCGACCGGGGTGCGCGCGTGCATGCCCTGCGCATTGTTGACGAGGATGTCGACGGTGCCGTAGCGGCTCATGGTCTCGTCGACCATATGGAACACCTGCTCGCGCTGGCTGACATTGGTGAAGATGCCGAACGCCTCGCCGCCGGCAGCGACGATCTCGTCCGCGGTGCGTCGTGCGCGGTGCTCCTTGATCTCGGCGATCACCACTTTCGCGCCTTCGCGGGCGAACACCAGCGCGATACCCCGGCCGATGCCTTGCCCGGCGCCGGTGACGATGGCGACCCTGCCTTCGAGACGACCCATGAGTACTTCAAGTCCACCGTCGACAGTCGCGAGTCAAGAGGGCGCTCTCGATTTGCGGTGCGCGATAAGCGATAAGCCGAGAGCGAAACGGGTGCTCAGGAGGGCGAAATACATGGCTGACTTGCTGTACGAAAAGTCCGATCACATTGCGACCATCACGCTCAACCGGCCGGAGCGCCTCAACGCCATCAGCTTCGAGATGCTCGAGTTGCTGACGCAGCGGCTGACCGAGGCCGAGAACGACGGCGACGTGCGCGTCATCATCCTGACCGGTGCCGGCCGCGGCTTCTGCAGCGGCCTGGATTTGAAGGATGCGGCGGAGGGCAAGGGGATTGGCGGCGCCGGCACACTATCGCCCGGTGGCGGCGCCCAGCACTTTGGAACGCGCAACCTGCCGACGACCGTCCTGCAGCAACTCGACACGCCGGTCATCTGTGCGATCAACGGCCCGGCGGCAGGCTACGGCCTCGACCTCGCTCTCGGCTGCGACATCCGGTTGATGGCCGATCACACGAAGCTCATTCCGGGCTTCGCGAAGCGCGGCATCATCCCGGAGAGCGGCGGCACATGGTATCTGCCGCGGCTGGTCGGTTGGGCGAAGGCATGCGAGATCGGTTTCCTCGGCGACGACCTATCCGCGTCGCGGGCCCTGGAACTGGGGCTGGTAAATAAGATCGTTCCGGCCGATCAGCTCCAAGCGGAAGCGCACGCCTGGGCAGCGAAGATCGCCGGCAATGCGCCGCTGGCCATCCGCGCCATGAAGCGTCTCTATCGCCACGGCCTCGGCGAGGACTTCGAGTCGCACTCGCACCACGTGCTCATGCAGCTCCTGCTGTTGTTCCGTTCGCAGGATTTCCAGGAAGGCATCCTGTCGTTCATGGAGAAGCGCGCCCCGGCGTTTGCGGGCAAGTAAACGCCACGACTCATCACTGCCAGGCGTCCGCCATCTCCGCCTGTCCCGCCCGCTCCGCGCGCAATTCGACCGGCCGGTTGCGGGCGTCGACAAACACGCAGTGCGGAGTCCACGTGCGTGCTTCCTGCTCGCTCACCGGCGCGAAGGCGGCGATGATCACCAGATCGCCCGTGCGCGCCTTGTGCGCCGCGGCGCCGTTGATGCACACCACGCCGGAGCCGCGTTGGCCGGCGAGCGCGTAGGTGGTGAACCGTTCGCCGTTGGTGACGTTCCAAATGTCGACCTGCTCGTATGGGATGATGTCAGCCCGTTCGAGCAGGTCGACGTCAATGGTGACGCTGCCTTCGTAGTGCAAGTCGGCGCCGGTGACGGTGGCGCGGTGGATCTTGCCTCGCAGCATGGTGCGCATGGTTCGGGTTACCTCCTATGAGAAAGCTGAAAGCTACAAGCTGAGAACCGCAAGCAGAGTGTACGGGGTCGGCGGTGGTGGAAGGGCGGCATCGGCGTCTGGCTTTCAGCTTTCAGCTTGTAGCTTGGGACTCAGAATGCAGTTGTCGATCAGGCGCGTCTTGCCGATGTGCACGGCGAGTGCCAGCAAGGCGGGCGCGCGGACTGTCGTGACGTCTTCCAGTGTTTCGGAATCGACGAGGGCGGCGTAGTCGAGACGCGCGAGCGCTTCGTCGGTGATGGTGCGGCGCGCCGTGGCAAGGATGCGCAGGGCATCTGTTTCGCCGCGCTCCACCTGTGCCGCCGCGGCGGCCAAGGCCTGCGACAGGCACAACGCCGCGTGCCGCTCGCGATCAGCGAGGTACGCGTTGCGCGAGCTCATCGCCAACCCATCCGCTTCGCGCACGATCGGGGCGCCGACGATCTCGATGTCGAAGCTCAAATCGGCCACCATCCGCCGGATCGCCACGAGTTGCTGGAAATCCTTCTGCCCGAACACGGCGACGTGCGGTTTTACCATGTTGAAGAGCTTGGCAACCACCGTGGTCACGCCCTGGAAATGCGTGGGGCGCGACGCGCCGCACAGGCCGCGCGTGACCCGGTCGACGGTGACGGCCGTCTGAAAGCCCTCGGGATACATTTCCTTCACGTCCGGCAGGAAGAGCACGTCCGTACCAGCGTCGGTCAGCAGCGTGGCGTCGCGCTCGATATCACGCGGATAGCGCGCGAGGTCCTCGTTCGCGCCGAACTGCAATGGATTGACGAAGATGGAGGCGACCACGACGTCGGCGCGCTGGCGTGCCTCACGTACCAGGCTCAGATGGCCGGCGTGCAGGTAGCCCATGGTTGGGACGAAGCCGATGCGCTGGCCGCTCGCCCTCGCCGCGTCGGCCCAACGCTGCATCTCAAGAACAGTGGTGATGGTTTCCATTGCCCTCACCCCGGCCCTCTCCCAAGAGGGAGAGGGAGAAGAGGGGTTCTCATTCACCATTCACAATTCAGCATTCATCATTCGCCGCGCGCGCAACGGGCAGTAGCGAGTGGAACGAATGCGCATCGGTTGGGAACGTGCCGCCGCGGACCTCGCGGGCGTAAGCGGTGATTGCGTCACCGGCGGCCTGCCACAGCTCAGCGTACCGCTTGGCGAACTTGGGGACGAAGCGGTCGCAGAGACCGAGGACGTCGTGCAACACCAGGATCTGGCCGTCGCAGTGCGGCCCGGCGCCGATGCCGATGGTGGGAATGGTCAGGCGGTTGGTGATCTCGGCGGCCAGATCGAGCGGAATACCTTCGAGCACGACGGCGAACGCGCCGGCGTCCTCGACCGCGAAGGCATCGTCAATCACGCGCTCGCGTTGGCCCGGGCGCTCGCCGCGCCGCTGCCCCTGCACCTTGTGCCCGCCCATGCGATGCACCGACTGCGGCGTCAGGCCGATGTGCCCCATGACCGGGATGTCGACGCCGGCGATGGCGCGGATGGTATCGGCGACGGCCACGCCGCCTTCCAGCTTCACGGCTTCGGCGGCCCCTTCCTTGATCAGCCGCCCGGCGTTGGCGAGCGCCTCCGCGGTCGACACCTGGTACGAGAGGAAGGGCAGGTCGCACACCAGCAGTGCCCGCCGGCGTGCCCGCGCCACCATGCGGCTGTGGTAGACCATCTCGTCCATGGTGACGGGCAGGGTGGTGTCCATCCCCTGCACCACCATGCCGAGGGAGTCGCCGACGAGGATGACGTCGACCCCGGCTTCGTCGGCGATTCTTCCGAAGGGAAAGTCATACGCGGTCAGCGCCACGATCGGGTCGCTGCCGCCCTTGCGTTTCAGAATCTCGGGTACCGTAACCTTTCGGTCGGTGACCGTACGGTCCATAAAAAAGCCCTCCTGGGACCGACCCGGAGGGCTGCGTATGCTGCTTCGAGATGGACGGATCCGCGATTCCGCACTGCATGAGTCGGCGTCATGTCGCCGCTCCGTGAATCAGGAATCCACTCACCACGAACCCCGTCGCCGGGGCGCTCCGTCTCGGTCCGATGTGCCGGCCGCAGCCGGGTTATCTGGATCCAAGCGGTATGTAGTGTTGCACTCCTCGCCCCATTGCCTTGATCTCCCGGACCAAGTCGGCCAACTCGTCCGAGTGCGCGACGAAGTCGACCTCGGAGCTGTTGACCACCAACAGGGGTGTCTCGTCATAATAGAAGAAAAAGTCTCTGTATGCCTCCGCGATGCGCTGAACGTATTCTCCCGAGATCCGCCGCTCATAGTCGCGATCGCGTTTGCGCAACCGCTCCATGAGCACCTCTCCGCGTGCTTGAAGATATACAACCAAATCGGGCTTTGGCAAGCGGGCGTCGAGCAGTCCGAAAAGCTGCCGGTAGAGCGCCAGCTCGTCGGCCTCCAGGTTGGCCTGCGCAAAGATCTGGTCCTTGGCGAACAGGTAATCGGCGACGGTATTCTGGTTGAAGAGATCCTGCTGCGCCAGCTGCCGCTGCTGGCGATAGCGGCTCAGCAAGAAGAAGAGCTGCGTTTGGAACGCGTAGGCGCCGGGCTCATCGTAGAACTTCTTGAGGAACGGATTCTCTTCGACTTGTTCGAGGACGGCACGGGCATTGAACTCCTCGGCAAGCAGGCGTGCGAGCGTCGTCTTGCCGACCCCGATGGGCCCTTCCACGACGATGTAACGGGCACCTTTCACCGCGTCTCTCGGTCGAAGTGGGCGCTCGATACCACAGGACCGAGCGAGCGGCAAATCGTTGCGGAGTGGCGATTGCCGGTTGCCGAGTGAAACGCGGTTGCCCGAATCCGCTGCATGCGCAATCCACAATCGGCAGAATCGCCCTTCCTTGACTCCCCCGGCTATCCCGGTTAAGCCACGGGCTCTTGGTGGGACACGTGCGTGGAAGCGGAAGTTACCGATCTGGTTGCGGCGCGGCGCCGCAAGCTGGAAGAGCTGCGCGGGCGCGGCGTTAATCCCTTCCCCAACGACTTTCGTCCTACCGACACCGCCGCGAGTGTGCAGCACCGCTACGGCAGCCAGAGCCGCGAGCAGCTCGAACAGGGCACCGACACCGTCAGTCTGGCCGGCCGCATCATGGCGATGCGCGACTTCGGCAAGGCCTCCTTTCTCCACTTACAGGACCGCAGCGGACGCATCCAAGCCTATGTGAAACGGGACGTCGTTGGGGAGGACGCTTTCGCCGTCTTCAAGCTGATGGACATTGGCGACTTCGCCGGCATCATCGGCCGCCCTTTCCGCACCAAGACCAACGAGCTGACCATCGAGGTGCGGCAGATCCACCCGTTGGGGAAGGCGCTACGGCCGCTGCCGGAGAAGTGGCACGGGTTGACCGACGTCGAGGCACGCTACCGCCAACGCTACATCGATCTGCTGGCCAATGCGGAGGTGCGCGAGGTCTTCCTCATGCGCTCGCGGATCGTCGAGCGCATCCGCGCCTTCTTCACGGCGCGCGATTTCGTCGAAGTCGAGACACCAATGATGCAGCCGGTGGCCGGGGGGGCCGCGGCGCGGCCGTTTGTAACGCACCACAATGCCCTCGACATGGATCTCTTCCTGCGCATCGCACCCGAGCTGTATCTCAAGCGGCTCCTGGTCGGCGGCTTCGAGCGGGTGTTCGAGATCAACCGCAACTTCCGCAACGAAGGCATCTCCGTGCGTCACAACCCGGAGTTCACCATGCTCGAGTTCTACTGGGCCTACGCCACGTACGAGGACCTCATGCCGCTGACCGAAGAGCTGTTCGTGACCTTGGCGGACGAGCTGCTCGGGCGCCGCACCGTGCAGTACGGCGACGCCACCATCGACCTGACACCACCGTGGCGGCGCGTGTCGATTCCGGAGTACGTTGCGACCCGTGCCGGAGTGTCACTGGAGGCCGTGCTGGCCCTCGATCTGGCGACCCTGAAGACCGCCGCGGCCAAGCTCAACGTGCCGGCGGAACGTGATTACGTCGCCCACTACGGCCCGGGCGCGGCGGGATATCTGCTGACCGACGTCTTCGAGGCGGCTGCCGAGCCCGAGTTGGTGCAGCCGACGTTCGTCTACCAGTACCCGGCGGCGGTGTCGCCGCTGGCGCGCCGCAACGTCGAGCGGCCGCAGTTCGTCGACCGTTTCGAGGCGTTCATTGCGGCGCGCGAGTTGGCCAACGCCTTTTCAGAGCTCAACGATCCGGACGATCAGCGCGCGCGCTTCGAGGAGCAGTTGCAGGCGCGTGCCGCCGGCGACCAGGAAGCCCATGTGATGGACGAGGACTTCGTACGCGCTCTCGAGCACGGCATGCCCCCAGCCGCCGGCGAAGGTATCGGCATCGATCGATTGGTCATGTTGTTCACCAACTCACCGTCGATCCGCGACGTCATCCTGTTCCCGCATATGAGGCCGGAAAAGAAGTAGC
>DATKMS010000059.1:0-12169 GCA_035541735.1 Candidatus Margulisiibacteriota bacterium | reverse complement strand
TGGGCTGCCAGCCGCGGATCGACGAACCGTCGAAGCCCAGGCCCTCGTCGAACACGCTCTCGTCCATCTCGCTGGGCGGCACCGTGAAGTGCTGCCAGATCCCCAGAAAATCGTTGAACTTCAAATCGATCGCCACCGCCTTCTGGTCCTTCATGAACTTGATGACTTCTTTCGCGGTCATGCCCGGGTTCCTCCTCTGTGTGGCTGTGCTTGATGATGGGTTGCTCGGTTTACTGCGGGTCCGTGTCTTGGACGGACTTTTCGGCCTGCGCTGCTTGCGCGAACTCTTAGATGGCATCCGGCCCTCGTTCACCGGTACGGATACGGACGACCTCGTCGACCGGGAGCACGAAGATCTTTCCGTCGCCGATGCGCCCGGTCTTCGCGGCCTTCAAGATGGTTTCGACCACTTGCGAGACCAGGTCATCCTTGACGATGATTTCCAGCTTCACTTTTGGCAGAAAGTCGACGACATATTCAGCGCCGCGATACAACTCGGTATGGCCTTTCTGGCGGCCAAATCCTTTGACCTCGCTGACCGTCAGGCCCTGCACCCCAACGCTGCTGAGGCTTTCCTTTACCTCGTCGAGCTTGAACGGCTTGATGATGGCTTCGACTTTTTTCATGGGGGTTGCTCCTTCGCCAATGCTGCGCGACTTCTTATGCCAGACTTCCAGCTCTGTAAAGCCACCCTGACATCACGCGGTGTACGCAGTTTCCCCGTGCTGTGACAAATCGAGCCCGGCCACTTCCTCTTCTTCGTCGACGCGCAAACCGACAAGCGCATCCACGATTTTCAGCAGGATGAAGGCAACGACGAAGCAGTACACCAGGGTGACGGCGACCGCCACCAGTTGAATGCCGAGCTGCGCCGGATTGCCAAAGAAGAGGCCGTCAGCGCCGGCAGAGTTGACCGCTTTTGAAGCGAACAGGCCGGTGAGGATGGCACCGGTCGTGCCGCCGACGCAGTGCACGCCAACCACGTCGAGCGAGTCGTCGTAGCCAAGGCGCGCCTTGAAATTGCACGCCGAGAAGCAGATGACACCGGCGATGCCGCCGATGATGATCGACGACACCGGGCCGACAAACCCCGAGGCGGGTGTGATCGCCACCAGCCCGGCAACCGCGCCGCTGGCCGCGCCCAGGACCGTCGGCTTCCCCCTGATCGTCCACTCGGCAAACATCCAGGAGAGCGCTGCGGCACCCGTCGCCGTGTTGGTGGCAACGAAGGCGCTGGTCGCCAACGCGCCCGAGCTCAGCGCGCTCCCGGCGTTGAAGCCGAACCACCCCACCCAGAGCATCGCCGCGCCGACAACCGAGAAGGGCAGGTTGTGGGGCGGCATCGGCTCGTGCGGGTAACCCAGGCGTTTACCCATCACCAACGCCGCCGCCAGCGCGGAGATACCCGAACTGATGTGCACCACCGTACCGCCGGCGAAATCGAGCGCTCCCATACCGCCGTTCGTGCCGATCCAACCACCCTTCCCCCACACCCAATGCGCCAGCGGGTCGTAGATGATCGTCGCCCAGAGCAGGCTGAACAGCAGAAAGGCGCTGAACTTCATACGCTCGGCAATCGCACCCGTGATCAGCGCCGGCGTGATGATGGCGAACATGCACTGATAGATCATGAAGGCCTGATGCGGAATGGTAGCGGCGTAATCTGGGTTGGGATCACCGCCGACGCCTGCCAGTCCAAGCCACTGCAGACCGCCGATGAAGGAACTGCCCGGGGCAAAGGCCAGGCTGTAACCGTACAGCACCCACTGCACGCTGATGAGCGCCATCAGGACAAAGCTCTGCATGATCGTGGCGAGGCCGTTTTTGCTGCGCACCAAGCCACCGTAGAAGAGCGCGAGCCCCGGAGCGGTCATCATCAACACCAGCGCCGCCGAGGTCAGCATCCACGCCGTATCGCCGGTGTCGATCTTCGGTGCCTCGTCGGCTAGCGCCGCGCCGGCTGCACACAATGAGACGCCAAGGCAACAACCGACAACCGATACCACCCTCACCCGTACACGATTCATACTGTCCCCCTTATGCCCTGCTTCGTGGCCGGCCGCGTTACCTTCTCCCCCTCTGCTGGGTCGGCACGATGCAAGTTTCCTGCTGAACCACCTCGGAAGCGGCAACAGGTACTGAGAGCCGCGCGCACATGTGAGCTGCACGCCCGCGCCACATCCATGGCACCCCGCACGAGCGGCTACCTATACTGAGGCACAGTTGCGATTGCAAGCAGCTCACTGGTTGAATCTGACCATCGGTCCGCGTGCGAAGGCCTTTACCGGCGATGGATGCGAAACCGCGGCTCTACGCCGTGCCATAGGCGCACGAGATTCGCCCGATGTCGAAGAACGATACCGCCCGCGACGACGGTCGCCGCACCGCACAGCGGTGCCGGATAGCCGAAGACGACAGCCACCACCGGCAATGCCAGTGCCGCCAGCATAGAGGCCAGCGAGACGTAGTGCGTCGTGACGGCGACAAGCGCGAACAGCACTGCACTGCACACAGCTGCTGCCGGTGTAAGGAGCACAAAAGCGCCGAACGCAGTGGCGACTCCCTTTCCGCCGGAGAAGTGCAGAAACACAGAGAAGAGGTGTCCACAGACGGCGGCGACCGCCGTCAACGCCGTCAGCCAGGGGTCCGTCAGCAGCAGCCGCGCCAGCGCGGCGGGGAGGGCACCCTTGGCAAGATCACCAAGCAAGGTCAGGAGCCCAGCCCGTGCACCCGCGGTGCGCGTGACGTTGGTGGCGCCGATGTTGCCGCTGCCCGCTTGCCGGATATCAATGCCCACCCAGCCTCCCACCCATACACCGATAGGGAGAGAGCCACAGAGATACGCCATGGCGATGAGGAAGACTGCGCGCATGATGGGAGGATGGAAAGTGGATCGAGCAAATTCAAGCACCACGAGCGCCCGGGCCGGCGTCATTTCTGTGGGTGCACCGTCCTTCGACGGACTCAAGGCAGAGCTCGTCGATGCGAGCTGCCACGATCCGATTCGCTGTTCGGGCGGGCAACGGAGGAGGAAGCCGGGGTGAGGGGTGAAGCAACCTCACCCCGGCTTGTGTTGGTGGGCGAGGAGTAAGGTGGTGCTGTTTATCCGACGTTCTTGCGCAGGAACGCTGGGATCTCAAATTGATCGTCGGAATCGTCGGCCATGGTGAACTCCTCGGTGCGCTGTGTGTCCTTTGCGCCCTTGCCGTTCTCCGCTTCGGGTTTATGCCGCAGGTAGGTGGGCGATTCGAGATCGTCGATGATCGTGCCGAGATGGACGACGGGGCGTGACGGGTCACGTTCGCGCGCCGCGGTGCGCTGCAGCGTTGTCGTGCGGAAGCTGGGCATGCCCGCCTCCTTTGAGGGGCTGAAGCTGGGCTTTTTCAGCTCGCGTTGCGCTTCACCGAAGCCGGTGGCGATGACGGTGATGCGGATCTCGTCACCCATGCGCTCGTCGATGACCGCACCGAAGATGATGTTGGCATCGTCATGCGCCTCTTCTTGAATGAGCGTGGCCGCTTCGTTCACCTCGTGCAACGACAGGTCGTGGCTGCCGGTGATGTTGATCAGCACGCCCTTGGCGCCGTGAATGGAGATGTCCTCGAGCAGCGGACTGGCAATTGCCTTCTGCGCCGCCTCGACCGCACGGTTGTCACCGCTGGCGCTGCCGGCGCCCATCATCGCCATGCCCATCTCGGCCATGATCGTGCGCACGTCGGCAAAGTCGAGGTTGATCAGACCGTGCACGGTGATCAGATCGGAGATACCGCGCACGGCCTGGAGGAGGATATCGTCCGCTTTCTTGAACGTGTCGAGCAGCGATGTGTTGCGGCCAGCGATGGCCAGCAAGCGCTGGTTCGGGATGGCGATCAGGGTGTCGACGGCGTCCTTGAGGTCACGCATGCCGTCATCCGCCTGGCGCATGCGCTTTTTGCCCTCGAACTGGAACGGCTTGGTGACCACCGCAACCGTCAAGGCCCCGAGTTCCTTGGCGATGCGCGCCACCACCGGTGCACCGCCGGTGCCGGTCCCGCCGCCTAGGCCGGCGGTAATGAACACCATGTCGGCACCGGCGAGATAGTCACGAATGGTTTCGGTGTCCTCCAGCGCGGCTTGCCGGCCGACGTCCGGGTCGGCACCCGCGCCGAGCCCTTTGGTCAGCTGTGCGCCCAGTTGAATCTTCGTTGGCGCGAAGTTTGCGCCCAGCGCCTGCACATCGGTGTTCGCAGCGAAGAAGTCGACGCCGGGCAGTCCCGACGCAATCATGGTGTTGACGGCATTGCCGCCACCGCCACCGACCCCGACGACTTTGATGCGCGCCCCGAGCGTCTCACTCTTCCCAACCAGCTCAATCATCTTCCCCTCCTCCGGCGGGGCTCCGCCCCGCAGTCAACAGTTGGCAGTCGACAGTCCGCAGCAGGAGTCTCCCCAACTGTAAACTGTCGACTGTCGACTGCTTCTCAAAAGAACGCCTCCACCCATCCCTTCAGCCGCTGGCGCATTTTCCCGAGCAATCGCCCATCGTCGCTGCGCGGCGGCAGGTGATCGCGCGGGCGGGCGCCGTAGTGCAAGAGCCCGACCGCCGCAGCGAACCCGGGACTCAACGCGCTTTCCGCGTTGCCGTTGACGCCCGCGACGTTCAGCGCGGTCCCCAGCCGCACCGGCGTCTGGAACACCTGCTCGGCGAGGGGCAGCATGCCCTCGAGCAAGGCGCCGCCGCCGGTGAGCACCACGCCGGAGCCCAACCCTTCATCGAATCCGCACTTGATGATCTGGTGTCGCGCTAGCGTCAAGATCTCCTCTGCGCGCGCCTCAACGATCTCACTCAATAAATGCCGTGACAGGAGGCGTGGTGTCCGACCACCGACGCTCGGCACTTCGACCGATTGCTGGCGATCCACCAACCGCGTCAGCGCGCAGCCGCTGCGCTGCTTCAAGAGCTCGGCGTCCCGAAATGGCGTCCGCAGGCCGGCAGCAATATCGCTGGTAACGTGGTTACCGCCAATCGACAGGACTGCGGTGTGCCGTAACGCGCCTTGGTGGAAGACCAGAACGTCAGTGGTGCCAGCACCGAGGTCCACCAACGCCACCCCGAGTTCCTTCTCCTCGGGCGTCAGCACCGCCTCGGCGGCCGCCAGCGGCTCGAGCACCAGATCGGCGACATGCAAGCCGATACGCTCGCAGCACTTCACAACGTTCTGTGCCGAGCTGATCGCCGTCGTGATGATATGTACCCGCGCTTCCAGTCGGACGCCGGACATGCCAACCGCGGTGCGGATGCCGTCCTGTCCGTCAAGGACGAAGTCTTGCGGCAACACATGCAAAATATCGCGGTCCGCGGGTAGCGCAACGGCACGCGCGGCTTCGAGCACGCGATCGACATCGGCCTGGCTCACCTCGCGGGCACGCACGCCGACAACACCGTGGCTGTTGAAGCCGCGGATGTGCCCGCCCCCAACGCCGGCGAAGACGGTGTGAATCTCACAACCCGCGGTGACCTCCGCCTCCTTCAGCGCACCTTCGATCGCCTGCACGGTGGCGTCAATGTTGACGACGACGCCCTTGCGCAGTCCGTCACTCGGGGCGGAGCCAACACCAATGACCGAGAGGTTGCCATCGTTGAGCTCACCGACGACGGCAGCCACCTTCGAGCTTCCGATGTCCAGCCCCACCAACAGTTCCAGCTTTTTCGCCATGGCGTCGACGCGCCTCTCGCTACACGAACGACGGCGTCATTTGTGTTCCACGTCTACCCACCATCCTCACCCCCCGCCCACAGCATCCGCCCCACACATTACACACGCATTGATTGCTTCGGACCACGCACGGCGGCGGGGCGATGTTCGGCACGCAACTTGACGACCACGACATCGCGGAACGATACGTCCACGGCAGCGATGCGCGCCGGTTGCCTGTCCCACGCCGCGAGCGCACGCCCGCACCGCACCAGTTTCTCACGCCAACCACCCCATCCCAACCTTACTGCCACTGCGGTCCGTTGGGGAAATACGGTGATCCCTCTTTGCGCGTTCACGTACACTTCCGAGATGCCACCGAGGCAGTTCAACCGGTCACAACGGCGCAAGAACTGGAGCGCCCGACGGATGCCGACGGGGGCAAAGCCACGTGCCGCATCGTCATCGAAGCCGGTAATCAGCGGGAAGTCGCGGCTGTCATCATCACGCAGCGGTCCGAGGACACGACCGGTGCGGTCGACGTAGTTGAGCACATCGAGCCGCACGATGGCCACGGGGCGCCGTTCCTTCAGCGTGATCGCCAGGTGCTGGGGGAACTCACGCTGCACGCTGGCGCGCTGGACCCAGGGGTGGCTCTCGAGCCGCATCTGCAGCAGAGACGGACTCGCCAACCAGATGCTCGTTCCCTCGTGCACGCCGATCCATTCGAGCACGTCGGAGCGTGTCAGCCGCCGGTTCCCCTCGATGTCGAGCTTGGTGATGGCGAAGTACGGATGTGCCTTTGCCCACGACACGCCAGAGGGGATGGCGTACCACACGAGCCCGGCGAGCGTAATCCCACAGAGCGCGGCGAGACTACTGCGTCCCAACCATTTGCGAGCGAAGGTGACGACACGCGGCCACGGACGGTGCACCAATGCGTTGCGTTTGCGCCGACGGTACACGTTCATGTCCTGCTCCAGTCACCAACCAGCTTGATTTCCGGTTCGAGGCGGACGCCCTTGGCCTCCCAGACGCGCCGGGCAGCCTCGATCATCAACGCACGCACGTCCGCCGCCGTGGCGCCGCCAACGTTGACGATGAAGTTTGCGTGTTGTTCCGAAACCATCGCGCCCCCGTGGCGCTGCCCCTTCATGCCGACCGCGTCGATCAAACGCCCGGCGTATTCGCCCGGGGGATTCTTGAAGATCGAGCCGGCGTTCGGATGGCCGAGCGGCTGATGCGCCGCCCGCCGGCGCTTGGCGTCGTCGCGTTTAGCGTGGATCGCGGCGGGTTCGCCCGGCTGCAAGAGAAAATCGAGGTGGGTGACGATGAAGCCGGGCGGCAGATCAAAGCGCCGGTAGCCGAAGCGCAACGCGCTGCGCGGGAAGCGCTGCAGGTCGCCGTGCACGTCGACGCCGTCGACATATTCTACCACGTTGCCCAACTCGCCACCGAACGCGCCCGCGTTCATCAAGAGCCCCCCGCCAACGGTTCCAGGGATACCTTCGGCAAACTCCAACCCGCTCAGGTCGCGCGCGATGGCCTCGGTGACGAGTCGCTTGAGCGACAGGGCCGCACCGGCGCGCGCGTGCAGGCCGCTGCCGTTGGCGCGCCAATCGAGACACGCCAACGCGCGGCCGAGGCGGACCACAACGCCGCGCACGCCACGGTCACTCACCAGGATATTGGTCCCGCCGCCGAGGACAAAGAGCGGGAGGTCCGCCGCGGTAGCCAGCGCTTGCACGCGGCGGATCTCCTCCACATCGGCCACCTCCACCCACACATCCGCCGGCCCGCCGATGCGAAACGAAGTATGCCGGCTGAGCGGCTCGTCAAAGCGCACCCGCTCGCCGAAGGCTTGTTCCAAACCGTGCCGATCCAGACGGCTCACCGCAGCCCCACCTCCGTTGTCACTGCATGCTGAACGCCGCTTGCCCGCCCGAGAGGGCACGCACGAGCGTCTCTCCGACTTCGTGCACCGGTCCGGCGCCCAGCACGACGACCAGATCGCCCGGTCGCAGCAGTGGCTGCGCGGCCGCGGCAAGGCTGCGCCAGTCGGGCACATAGGTCACATCCAGGTGCCCGCGGCGCCGCAGCGCGTAATACAACACGTCACCAGTGACGCCATCGATGGGCTCTTCGCCAGCCGGGTAGATGTCGGTCAGCAGCACCTGATCCGCCGCGTCGAATGCGTCGAGAAAGTCACCGAACAGATCACGGGTGCGCGTGAATCGGTGCGGTTGAAAGAGCACGACCAAACGGCGGCCGAAGCCTTCGCGCGCAGCAGCCAGCGTCGCCCGGATCTCGGCCGGGTGGTGCCCGTAGTCGCTGACGACCATGATACCACCCACCTCACCGCAGACCTCGAACCGGCGGTGAATCCCGCCGAACTCCGCCAGCGCCTGCCGCACAGTGTCGAAGTCGACTTGTAGCTCCGTCGCTGTAGCCAGTGCAGCCAAGGCATTAAGCGCCTGATGACGCCCCGGGAGGCGCACCATCATCTCACCCAAAAGTTGACCGTGGCGCTCAACCTGGAAGCGTGTCTCCATCCCACGAACGCACAGATCACGCGCCACGAAGTCGGCCTCCGGCGTGGTTCCGTAAGTGATCACCCGCTTGCGCACTTGTGGGACGAGGGCACGGATGGTGGTGTCATCCAGGCACAGCACGGCGGCACCGAAGAACGGCACACGATTCATGAACTCGAGGTACGCTGAGCGCACACGGTCCATTTCGCCGTAGTAATCGAGGTGTTCCGGATCGATGTTGGTGACCACGGCGATCGTTGGAGTGAGTAACAAGAACGTGCCGTCGCTCTCGTCCGCCTCGGTGACCATCAGATCGCCCTTACCGAGCTGGGCGTTGGTCCCGAGTGCGTGCACTTTGCCGCCGATGACAACCGTTGGGTCGAGGCCAGCTCGGCCGAGAATGGCGGCAATCAGGGAAGTCGTGGTCGTCTTGCCGTGCGTCCCAGCGACGGCGACGCCCCACTTCATACGCATCAACTCGGCGAGCATCTCAGCGCGCGGAATGACGGGAATCTTGAGCACGCGCGCCTGCAAAACCTCGGGGTTGGAGTATTTGACCGCCGAGGAGATCACCACCACATCGACCCCGGAATGGACGGCATCGGCGTGATGGCCGTAAGTCACGCGCGCTCCGAGGCGACTGAGGCGGCGTGTGGTCTCGCTTTCCGTGCTGTCCGAGCCGCTCACGTGGTGTCCGAGATTGAGCAACACCTGGGCGATGCCGCTCATCCCGACGCCACCGATGCCGACGAAATGAATGTGACGTGATCGCTTGAATATTGGCCCCATCTTACCCCCCTTCGGCTGCGACTTGCCGGCACACCGCGGCTACACGCAAAGCGGCGTCGGGTACTGCGAGCTGTCGCACTGCCTCCCCCATCCTTTTCAATTGGTGACGATCGCGCGCCAGCCCTACCACACGCGCCGCCAGACGCTCTGCAGTGAGCTCGGCATCAGCAATCAGCTCGGCCGCCCCGTGGCGCACCAAGACTTCGGCGTTGGTGCGCTGATGATCATCGGCAGCAAAGGGGTATGGGATCAGAATCGCGGGCTTTCCGAGCGCCGCCAACTCCGCCAGGGTCGTCGCGCCGGCACGGCATACCACGAGATCCGCCCGGCCGTATGCGTTCGCCATGTCGTAGACGAAGGGGACCACCTGTGCCTCCACACCCAACCCTTGGTACCGTTGTTCCACCCATTCCGCATCTGCGGTACCAGTTTGGTGAATCACGTGCAGATCGCAGAGCTGCTGCGATGCAATGCGCGCCGCCTCCACTGCCGCAACGTTGATCGTATGTGCCCCTTGACTACCTCCAAAAACAAAAAGGGTAAAGTGGGTCGCCGCGGGTTGGATATCGGTGCGCAGGATACGCACCGGATTCCCGGTCTGAACGGTTCGGCCAGCCGGGAAGAAACGGGCGCTATCGGCAAACGCCGTGCAGACGCGACGCGCCAGATGCCCGAGCAAGCGGTTCGCGAAACCCGGATGAACATTCTGCTCCATCAACACAGTCGGCACGCGACGTACCCAGGCGGCAAGGACGACCGGAACCGAGCCGTAACCGCCGAGCCCGAGGACAAGCGTCGGCCGAAACCGGGCGACGATTCGCCAGGCCTGCACCAACGCGAGCGGCAGCTGCCACGCAAAAGTCAGCGCGCCGCGCCAACCGCGACCGCGCAACCCGCGGATGGCAAGCGACCTGAAGGGGAACTGCGTACGTGGTATCGCCTTCGCCTCGATGCCATAGGCGCTACCGACAAACAGCACCTGCGCGTGCCCGTCCGCCGCTACTGCTTCGGCAACGGCGAGCCCCGGGAAGAGGTGCCCGCCCGTTCCACCTCCGGCGACAATCATACGCATTCCTAGCCAGTCATTCGCGACAGAGCGGACAGGATGCCCACCTGCACCAGCACGCCGATCAAAGCCGAACCACCGTAACTGAGGAATGGAAGGGCAAGTCCCTTTGTTGGCAATAATCCCACCACCACACCAACATTCACCACCGCTTGTAGCAATATCACTAAAGTGATGCCGAAAGCGAGCAAACTGGCGAACGGATCCGGGTGACGCATGGCCACGCGGAAGCCGCGCATGCCGACGACTGCGAACAACCCGAGGACCAGGAGTGCGCCACAAACGCCGAGTTCTTCGCCGATGAGCGCGAACAGAAAATCCGTGTGTGCCTCAGGCAGGAAGAACATCTTTTGCTGGCTCTCACCCAGGCCCACGCCGGTGAGGCCGCCCGACCCAAAGGCGATCAGCGATTGCACCAGTTGAAACGCTATGTCCTGGCTGTAACTCCACGGGTCCAAAAAGGCGAGGATGCGGCGCATGCGATACGGCGCGTAGACGACGGCACAGATCACTACCGGTAGAACCGCCAACGCCAAGCCGATCAAGTGCGACGGGCGTGCACCGCCACCGAAAAGCATCAGCACGAGCACGAGCACCAAGATGGCGGCGGTCCCAAAGTCCGGCTGGCGCACGATGAGCAACGCGCACAGCCCCACCACCATCAAGTGCGGCAGCACCCCAAGCGTGAATTGATTCATCCGCTCGCGCTTCCGCGAAATGGATCGCGCCAGATAGAGCACGACGGCAATCTTGGCAAACTCCGATGGCTGAAAGCTGAACGAGCCGACACCGACCCAGCGCCGCGCACCGCCGCGTGTCACACCGATACCGGGAACCAACACCAGAGTCAGCGCAATGAGCGTGCATATCATGAGCGGAAATGCCATGCGTTCGAACCATTCCAAACGCACGTGCGAGATCACCAGCAACAGCGTCGCGCCACAACCGAGGGCAAAGACCTGCTTGCGGAAGAAGACGTACGCATCACCATAGCGGTCCTGCGCAAAGAAATAGCTGGCGTTGAACACCATCACGATACCAAGCCCCGCCAACAAGGCCGTCGCAACCAAGAGCCATAGATCAGGCCGATTCAAGCGCGGCATCACCACGCGTTGCCGCAGACTCGCAAACGGCGGGAGCATCTTCACAGCGCCTCCACCACCTCGCGGAACCGACGGCCGCGCGCAGCGTAGTCCGCGAACTCATCGAAGCTGGCACAACCGGGCGAGAGCAGGACCGTATCACCGGCCGTGGCATGCGCGTCGGCTTCCCGGACGGCCGCGGCAAGATCCGGCACAATCGAGCTCGGCACGATGTCTCGCAACTGAGAATAGATCGTCGCTCCCGCCGCCCCGAATAGGACGAGGTGCTTGACGCGCTCGCGCAACAACGGCACCAACACGCGGAAGTCACCACCCTTGTCGTACCCTCCGGCGAGCAGGATGACGCTGCCAGAAAAGCTCGCTACCGATTTTTCCATCGCGCCAACGTTGGTCCCTTTGGAGTCGTCGAAGAAACGGATACCGGCACGTTCGCACACTAGCTCAAGACGGTGCGGCAAAGCGGTCGTTGTTTCCAAGGCACGCTGGATGGCAACAGTAGACACTCCCCAGATCGCCGCGGCGGTCGCCGCGGCCATCATGTTCTCGCGATTGTGGGCGCCCTGAAGGGAGACACCAGCAAGCGGAAAGCGACGCGGCGTGGCCTCCGGCCCCCAATAGATCAGGGTGTCGTCGTCGACGAAGCTCCCGAACTCGACCGGCTCGCGTCCAAACGAGATGACCGCGGCGCGGGTATTGCGGCGCTGCTCCCACACCCACGGATCGTCCCGGTTGAGGACCGCAATGTCATCTGGTTGTTGCACCGCCAGCAGCGCCGCCTTGGCCCGTCCGTACTGCGCCAAGTCTGTGTAGCGATCGAGATGGTCCGGCGTCAGGTTGAGCAGCACTGCAACGCGCGGCCGAAAGGAATACACCCACTCCAGCTGGAAGCTCGACACCTCCACCACCGCCGCCTGGTATTCACTCTCGGCCGCGCACGCATCTATGAGCGGGGTGCCGAGGTTGCCTCCGACAAACACCCGCATGCCCGCCTCCCGCAGCATCGCG
>DATKMS010000058.1:0-29618 GCA_035541735.1 Candidatus Margulisiibacteriota bacterium | reverse complement strand
GCTTGCAGCCGGCGCGGCGTGTTGCGGGGCGGGTCGCGTTGGCCGGGGGGCCGAACCAACCGCTGGAGGCGACGGCGGGGAGGTGCGGCGCGCTTGGATCGAGACGCCTGTTCACCCGCCGCGCCTCAGCGCCAGGGCGTTAGCTCCAACTTGATTCGCAGGGCCAATCAGAGGACAAGGGGGACGTGACGGTGTTTATCAGGCGATGTTGGACCGAGTGCTGCGGCGGCTTCGCGCGAAGATCGAAGCTGGCGACTATGTGGTCACCGTGCATGCCGACGACGAAATGAATGACGATGGGTTGAGTGTCCTCGACCTTGAAAGCGCAGTGCTGGCTGGGACGATCGTGGAGCGGCAGCGGGATAGAGAGACGCGAGAACAGAAGTACGTGGTGCATGGAGAAGGCACCGACGGGTCGCCGGTGGGCGTGGTCGCCAAGTCTGGTGTGACTGGCCGAGCCGTCATAGTCACAGTGTTTCGGTTGTAGCCATGTCCAAACAGGCGAAGGAATCGGCATTAACCTGTGACATTTGCGGGTGGCAGACGGCACGTGTCAGACGGGTACCGAGGAGCTACGGGAGAGGAAAGGATCTTCTCGTCATCCAAGATGTGCCAGTGATCAGTTGCACCCACTGCGGGGAGAGCTACCTGACCGCCGCGACGATGCATGCAATGGAGAGGCTCAAGCGTGAACGGCGTGTGCGAGCCAGAAAGCAGGAGGTTGCCGTCGTCGCGTTCGCGTGAGGCGTCACCGAGCCGGGTGCGAGCGAGAGCATCGATGAAGCGAGCGTCGGATCTAACTCAGCGGCTGCAGGCGACGGCGGAGAGCAGGGACCTCCGGGGCGCGCCCTCCCTCAAGCGCGGCCTCGTCGCAATCCGCCGCCGCGCCTGAGCCGCGCCGTTAGGCCTCGCACCGGAGAGAGGCATGCAGGCGCCACTCTGCAAGTTCAGGGGCTTCCTAAAGCAGGTTGATCGCCAAGGCGTTGGACATGCCGCAAGCATCATCTTAGACACGGCTTTTCCAGGCTTTTGGCCCGGAGATCCCACATCACCGGAATCTCAAGCTCGGACACGTGCCCTGAAGCAACAAGGCGTTGACCACATCTTCCATGATGTCAATCCGCCTCGCAGACTCTCGGGATGCTGGTCTTTGCCCCGGGGTCGATACTTCAGCCTCTGCAATGACGAGAGTGGTGACGACAGCCACACGCTAGTGAATGAACTCAATTCGTACCTGGACCCTTCGCGAGCCGGCCTGCTGATGTTCGGGGACATGGCCGTACCGGCGATTGCTCAGGAGTTTACTAAGCGGTTTGGCATTCAAGCACTCAGCGGTAAGTACCTGCTTGTTGTTGCAATCGGCAGGCCTGGGGCTATCAGCCCCGTAGTGGATGCGCTTGGCTATGCCGGCCTGCTTGAGAACGCCATTGAACAGCAACGGAAGGACTACTGCATTGCCGCGGTTGAATTGCCATACAGCGTCACCCTCTGTGAAATCAACGGCGCCGTCGACCTTAGGACCTTGGACGCGCAAGAATTTCTCGTTGAAGAGTTCTTCAAGAAGGACTCCTCAAAACTGACCAAGGCCGACAGGCACGGGATAGATCGATTCGTGGAAACTCTTCCGCTTCTGATGTATCCCGAACCTGGCGGTGGGCCACCAGGTGACGACGTCGGAGCGGTATTGCAGGCCGCAGCTGCCTTCCTCAGAAGCCAAGGTGCCCAGGCATTGATTTACCCCTCTGCGCGCTGCGATGTTCTGGCCGAAAGCAAGCGCCGCCAGCTTACTCGGTGGCGTGGGTGGTGCCTTGTCGACTACCGTGGTGCTTCTGAACCCTTGGTCACTGGGTATTATGACCTCTCTTCGGGGTGGCCAACGTCCTTTCCGAGTGGCGCGGCGGTACGTGTTGCAACCGAGGGCGACTACGCCGGGAGCTTTGAAGTTACCGGCATCGTCCACTGGAATCGGCAGCGCGTCGGCGAGGCCGAAGCGAAATTCTTGAGGGGACAGAGTGGCAAGGCCTAACATCCGCATGCACCTGACCGGCTACAGCCGGCTTCACCCGCCTCCGCCGGCAGGTGATGCGGGGCGTTGGGCGTCTTGAAATGGGGTGTGGACGTTTGCCAACCAGCGACATGACACGACGCGCGTTCTGATCGACAGCTATCTCGACCTGCTTGCGCAAGCCACCACCCCAACGCCCCGAGCGCGGCTAGAAGAGCCAGCAGTTTTTGGGAGAAGGAACATGAAGGTCGGACGCATCTACGCGACCCCGGATGGCGAGTCTCACATTGGGGAGTTGGACATCGCGTTGGCGGAGAACGAAGGCCGGCCGCTCTTCTACAATTCGACACGGTTCGCAGCAACGACCGTCGGGTTCCAGTACGTGCGGGTGGGCGGCGCGATCGCCTGGCACAACCCGCCGCGACGCTGGCTCGCGTTCATCCTCGTTGGAACCTGGGAGATCGAGGCCAGCGACGGTTCTCGACGCCAGTTTCCGGCGGGGAGCGTATCTCTCGTCGAAGACACGACTGGCAAAGGCCATCGCGGCTGGGCAGCCGGAGACACCGATGTGCTCGTTGCCTCAGTGAGTCTCCCGGATGAGGCGGTCATCGCGTAGGATGGGCAGGTCTCATCAGTATGACAACCGCCCAACCCGCCGCTGGATCGGACCGCGGGCGTGAGGTGGCTTGCTCGAGTTGATCTGCCGCAGTTTGCCCGCGGCCGCTCAGCGGCATATCGTCGTTAGGCTTCGTGAAATCGTAGGGATCGGCCGTGAGTGACGAAAGGCAAAGGCGGTTTCTTGAGACCGTGAACTCGGCGGACCCGTTGATCCAAGCCGTAAAGGGCGTCGGCTTCCTCGACGAGCTGACTTCGGAGCTCTTGGCCGAAGTCCTACCTTCGCCACACGTAGTTGAGCTGGGTCGCCTGAGTTTTCTGCTGAAGGTTGACCTCTTGGTCGCCCTGCATCTGGTGCCCATCGACCTTCGCCCGCTCGCTGAGCGGGTGAATAGGATCCGAAACGTTTTCGCCCACAGCACGTCGGCGTCGTTTGGAACTGGCGATGCTCTGGGACTCTACAATCTCGTTCCCGACCGCGTTCGCGGGGCGTTGGACGGAGCCTCGAAAAACGAGCCCCAGTACATGCTTCGTCGCGGAATCGGTCTACTCTTCAGTGCCCTGTGCGGCGCGATAGAGAATGCCCGCGACAATAAGGTGCGTACGACCGAATTGCACGCCATCGTAGAAGAAGTGTGCATGCCCGAAGCCGAGTACACGGACGACATGCGCTCACGAGAGCGCCAGCGCACCGAGCGGATTGAGAAGCGGGTCCGGGAGGAACGTGCGAAGCGACAAGCGGAGGGGAGACTGTGATCGATCAGCGTCGTCGACCGCAGCCCAACCTGGCGCTGGAGCGGGCCGGCGTTGAAGGGCGGCGAACGTGGGTCGCGGCGCCGCGTCTCGTCGGCCGCTCAGCGCCACGTCGTTAGACAGCCTTGAGAGTGTACGGGATGGAAGCACTGTCAGTCGTGAGAGGGGCAGCCGCAATTGGCCCCGGCGTCGCGCTCTTCGGGTACGCGTTACGAAACTTAGCCAAGGACTGGGCGAGCCGTGCGTGGCCTAGCGTGGAAGGTCGCATTGACGTCGTGCGGGGTGTGCATGGATATCGCGGGATTCGCAGCTTGCAGCTTACCTACGAATACTCGGTGCATGGCCGCCAATATGTCGGCACGCGCTACTCGTTCGGCTGGCCGGTGGGCCTGGCAGGCGGCACCAACGTCGACAGGTTCATCAAACAGCATCCGCGTGGTTCGACGGTGAGGGTCTACCACAACCCAAACGAACCTGCGGAAGCCCTGATTATGCCGGGACGCTCACTTGGTCACCTGTTCGGTTTTGCCATATCACTCGCGTTTGTCGCAGGCGGATTGCTTACATTGCGGGGATGAGCATCTGTGCGCTCGATAGTTGGGTGTGCGCTGTCTAACAAGCGCTTCGAGCCGACGTCCCCACCGCGCGTCTGGAGCGGGGCAGACGGAGTTGCGATGAATGCAATCGAAGCAACCGGGGAGCGTTCATCTGTCCTGAGCCTGGTGATGGCGACGGCCCACCGCCCCGCCCGCGGCTCAAGCGCACGGCGTTCGGCTGGTCGTTACATGATGACGTTGTTTTCGGTCGTGTTCACTGTATTGGGCCTGTTCGCGACGGCTCGCGTCGACGGCATTGAGCTAACGAAGTACAGCATCGAAACCGTTGAAATACCCACGCCAGCGGGCTTTCGGAAGTATCATCCCAAGACCGAGGCGCACTTCACCGACAATTTTCTGCGCTTCGACCAACTTCTATCGGCGATTCATCTCGGTCGCTCTGCAGCGGTCCGTTGGCGAGACAAAGGTGACCTCGAACGGCTCGGATACAAGAAGGGATCGGAGACAGTCCGTTGGCTTGACCCTGGGCATCTCTTGTGGATTACCTGGACCACGGAACCCGAAGGCAACTTCTCGTACACATACTCCGGCTACGTCCTTCTGCAGGTTGATGGTGCCCAGGTGCAGGAGCTATTTCGTGACAGCATCCAAAGCTATGCCTCGGAGCATGTCTGGGGGAACAGTAATTTTGAGTTGGATGCGACCTACAGTGCCTCTTCGGAAGTTCTAACCTTGATTCAAACCGGTCAAGTGAGATGGACATCGGAGAAACGCTCGCTTCTCGATCGGCCGACACCGGGCAATGATGAGCCTGAGCACGGCGGCGAGCAGACGACGAAGACCGTGTGGCACTATCGCCTCGCGGAAAGACGGCTCGCTTTCATTTCGGGCGAGCAGTCCGTGGAGTTTCCGTACGAGCTGTCTGCGAAGGCGATTGCCAGCGGTCTGAAGGTTTCGCTCAATGACCTCGTCCGCTTGAACCCAGACCTCAAACGGCAGACGATCGTGAAGGTGCCGTTGCGCACCAACGACAAGATCGGCGCGTACAAGCCGGAGAAGAGCGATGGAATCTGTGACCCGGCGTGCCCATGAGGGGCCGAACAAGCCGATCGAGGCCGACGCGAAAAGAACGCGCGGCTCATCGGCAACGCGTTCGGCCACGTCAATGCGGTCTGTTCCAATCATTCTGATCGTCGGCATGCTGGCTGGCTGCCTAAATGCAGGGCAGCTCAGCGGCACCCACGCCCCGCCATTCGAAAGAGCGTCCAAGACCGTGCCGACCGTCGAGGAAGCTGCACAGTATCTGATCGGGAACGATGCCATTGAGGCATTCCGAACCGCCTATTGGCGCAGCCCTGATCATAAGGCCTTTGCTGGGTCCGAAGGTGGAGCGTGGGGATGGAGCGGCGGAATGACACGCGACCAAAGGGTGCGCGATCTTGCTTGGCAGTATTGCCAAGGTCACGTGCAGGAAAACGATCCCCCGTGTCGGGTCGTAAACATCGATGGCGCGTGGCAATCGCAGTTCAAGCTGCAGACGTTCGAGGATCTTGATCCACAGAGACCAGTGTCGGAATTGTCGGAACGGGAGAGGGCTCGCTATTGTGATTGGGTATCGCACCTGATGAAGACGGTCTTGCCTGACTCGGAGTCCTGCGGAACCGACTTGAAGGCGGTCGCGTCCCCCACGCTCCCCTGCACTGTCCGAGCGAAGGCTGCGTTGACATGCACGGCTACAGTGGGGCAGACAAGAGCTTGCACCCGTTCGATGTTCGAAGTCGTTGCCAAGCATTGGTGTGAACTGCTGCAAGGCCAAGCTGAAGCCTGCGCTAGCGACTTATTCCAATTGTCCGCCTGCGAGAATCTGATCCAGACGTGCGTGAGAGCTCCTGTGGGTGTGGCATGCCACCCTGCGCCGTCTGCCGATGCGGACACGGCCGAACAGCAGCGTCGATCCGACGCGCAAAACAACGCGCGCGGCTCACGCTGAGCGTTCGGCCACTTGAGTGTTGAGCAATCATGCAGCGTTCCTGCTCGGCTCGCGCAAAGCTGGTTGCGGTGGCACGGTGGAGGGCACACGATGACGAACAGAGTTGAGCGGATCGCTCCCTACGTCCAAGGGGAAGCTTTGGTCCTGTCACAGGGGCCATACACATTCTCTCTTCAGCGCGTGGCGCGCGGGGCCAGCGGCGAATTGTGGTGGCTGTACGATGAAACCAAGCGCGAAGCGAACAACTGGGCCGGAACCATCTCGATTCATGACGATGAAGGCGGCGTACTCGAGGTCGGCGTCGACGGCGTCGAGAATCCTATCATCCGCTCCGCTCGCATTACGGCGACATTCACCATCTCGGTGGACGAAGAAGCCATCAAGGGGTACCTGGCGCGACTCCTGTTACTCCTCGGTATACAGGGAGAAGTTCAGGTCTACGATGGAGCGAGACACCTCGGCTTCTTGCTCAGGTGAGGCGAGCGGAATCATGAACAATAAGCCATGAGTTGCGGACGTGGGGCCGAGTTGGCCGAGTCGAGTTGGAGCCGGGAGGGCCGTTCCAGGCAACAGCCAAGAGCGGGCCGCGCCTCAGCGACAGGGCGTTCAGGGACACGGAGCAGTCAACGAGAACGCCAGTATCCCGGCTTGCGGCTGGTATGAGCGAAGGCGATCACCTGCGACACCTCCGTACGTTCGCGATATACGACCACGTACGGGAACCGCCGAAGCGGAATCCTGCGCGTTTCGTATCGAGTTCGGACGCGGGGAACTTCTGCGCCGACGGCGGGGAAGTTCTCGATCAGATCGATTGTTCGCTGCACCTCAGCGAGAAGTGCAACACCGAGACCGGGACGCTGGCCTTCGTACCACGCGATCGCAGCGCGCAGTTCCTCCTCGGCATCGTGTTCGACGAGAACCGGTTTGCTCACTTGTGGAGAAAGTCCACCTCAATCCGGCGACGCACTTCTTCCCAACCTCGTGTTGTCGTCGTGCCGGCATCCAGAGCTTCACATCGACGCTCGATCTCCGCCGCCCACGCCTCTTCCACATCGTCCCGACTCTCGTTGCTTTCCGCATCGAGACTGGCAATCAGCCGAGTGGCGATCTCAGCTCTGTCCTCTTCTGGAAGTTTCAAGGCGTCTTGGAGTACGCTCTCTGCGGTTGAGGCCATGAGTCAATCGTACCAGCACGAACCTGAACAGCCAAGCGGCGCGCCGAACAAGCCGATCGAGCCCGACGCGAAAAGAGCGCGCGGCTCATCGCCAAGGCGTTAGCCTCGACGATTGGCAGCGGCGACGCTCTCCTCGCGGCCGCCTTGACCGGCGCGATCCATCCCGACGCACCATGATTGGCGACCGACAGCCCACGGGTTGGCACGCCGCTGCACAGCCGCTACAAGGATGCATGAGGAGCCTGCGATGATCAAAGGCTATGCCGGTCGCGTTCTCGAAGTCGATCTCGCCAATCAGACCTATGCCTTCAAACCGCTCGACGAGGACATCGCTCGTCTTTACATCGGCGGCAAGGGCTACGGCACACGCCTGCTCTACGACATGACCGAGCCCGGCATCGATCCACTGGGACCGGCGAACCCGCTCATCTTCGCCACCGGTCCGCTCAACGGCTCGGTGGCGCCGCAGTCGAACCGCTTCGCGGTGGTCTGCAAGAGCCCGCTCACCGGTGGCATCGGCAACGCCGCGTGCGGCGGCTCGTTTGCCTACGGCATGAAGCGTGGCGGCATCGACGTGCTCGTCCTCAAGCATCAGTCCGCCAAGCCGGTGCGCCTCGACATCGACGGCGACGCCAGCACGGTCAGTTTCATCGATGCCACGGATCTCTGGGGCAAGGGGACGTACGCCACGCAGGAGGCGTTGGCCAAGAAGAAATACCACGCCGTCATCGGTCCGGCCGGCGAGAACATGGTGCGCTACGCCGGCATCGTCTCCAACGAGCGCATCGCCGGACGCACCGGCGTCGGCGCCGTCATGGGCTCGAAGCGCCTCAAGGCCATCTCGGTGAACGGCTCGCGCAAGCTCGACATGGACGACGAGGAGAAGTTCAAGGAATACACCAAGTGGGTGCGCGAGATGTTTCGCGATCACCCCGTCCTCGGCGAGAAGCTGAAGCGCTACGGCACCGCGGGCATCGTCAACACCACCAACGCCCGCAACATCATCCCGACCCACAACTTCAAGTACGGACATCACAAGGACGCGATGAACGTCTCCGGCGAGCACATGGAGGATCACGAACTCGTCGGCATCAAATCGAGCTGCATCCACTGTCCGGTGACCTGCGGCCGCGACGTAAACGTCGAAGGCGTTGGCCGCGTGAAGGGTCCGGAGTACGAAACTGTCGCACTGCTCGGCCCCAACTTGGAAGTCTTGGACCTCAAGAAAGTCGCCGAATGGAACTACCTCGCCGACGACATGGGCATGGATACCATCAGCCTCGGCGCCACACTCAGCTTCGCGATGGAACTGCAGGAGCGCGGCATGCTCAACGCCGGGCTGCACTTCGGCGATGCCGCCGGCGTGAGCGACATGATCAAGGACATCGCGCACCGCCGTGGGTTGGGCAACGATCTGGCCGAGGGCGTGAAGCGCATGAGCGAGGAGTACGGTGGCCACGAGTTCGCCATGCACGTGAAAGGCCTGGAGCTGTCCGCCTACGATCCGCGCGGCTCCTTCGCCCAGGGCGTCGAGTACGCCACCACCAACCGCGGCGGCTGCCACGTCCAGGGCGCCAGCATGTACCTCGAATCCACCGGTCCACTGACCATCAATCCGCAGAACCTGAAGCTCAAGGCCGACATCCCGGTGCTGCAACAAAACCTCGCCTGCGCGATCAACTCGATGGTGCTCTGTATCTTCACGACCTACGGCCTCATCCCGAAGGCGGTGCACAACCTGGATCCAAAGTCGTTGACGCACAAGTTGGCCAGCCTGGCGTTGGAGAACAGCGGTCCGCTCCTGCGCACGGCGATGCGCATCAAGGGGAAGCCGATGCTGTGGTTCGAGAAGTGGCTGACCTACATCACCGGCGAGACCTTCTCTTCCGGCCACTTGCAGGAAATCGGCGGCCGCATCTTCAACCTGGAGCGCATGTACAACCTGCGCGAGGGGTTGACGGCCAAGGATGATACGCTGCCGCCGCGCATGCTGAACGAGCCGACCTTCAAGCACATGCAGTCGGGGCACCCGCTGGCGCAACTGCTGCCGCGCTACTACAAGCTGCGTGGCTGGAACGCCGATGGCGTGCCGACCAAGCAGACCCTCGAGAGGCTGCAAGTGCGGGTGTGATACATGAGCATCACCATCGAACTGACCTACGACATGAGCAAGGCGCTCGGTGTGCGCAGCTTCGAAGTCACCCATGCACGCACCGTGCAGGATGTTGTGCAGTCGACGCGCGAGCAATTCGGTGCCGACCGTGCCGACGTCTTCGACAAGCTGACCCGTGTCGCCGCGGTCGCGGTAAACGGCGTCCTGGTGAACTACAAGCGTGGTGCGAAGACGCCGTTGCAGGACGGTGACACGGTCACCTTCCTCAAAGCCGCCGCCGGTGGTTGACCCGCCCCCCTCGCAAGTCAATCGGAAGCAGATGTCTCGAGGCCAGCTGAAGGCGGCGGACCACGTCACTCTGTACATCAGGATGCCAACGGTCGAGAATGCCGGCGCTATGCCGAAGCAGACGGAAACGCGCGAGGCTCAGGTGCGCTATTGGCGGCACCGACTACGGTCCAGGGCGTTCAAGCGTGAATTGACCGCGTTGCTGCGGCGGGAATTGGCGGTGCTGGCGGGCGAGCGGGTCAAGGATGTTGTCGACCCCAAGCTCATTCGCTCCATGATTGGCGACTGGAATGCTCGAATGATCGATCGCCGCGTGCTCGCCGATCTCGTCATCGAGACCGGCCGCCGTGCGGGGCGTCAGCGCAGCGGCGCGCCGCTCGGCACGCCACTGCGCCGCGTGCTCGACCCGCACCTGATTGCCGACATCGACGCGCTCGTCGAAGAGGGTTTTGCGCTTTCCGCCGAGACCGAAGAGTTTGTTGCGGCGATCATGCGGCAAGACCTGGTCCGTGGACTGTTCACCGACATCATCTTCAGCGCCATCGTCTCGTTCTACCGGCGCGTCAATCCGCTCTTCGGCGCCATCACCATGCGCGTCCTGGAAGAGCAGATCAAAGGCTTCATCCGCTTCTTCATGCCGATGCTGCAGCGGCAAGCGATTGCCTTCATCCTCGATCCCGCCAATCAGCGGGTGGCGGCGGACTTCGCCCGCGTCATCGTCCAGCACCTTCTCGACCAGCCGCTACCAAACGGGTGGGCAGAGCTTGCTCCGGGCCAACGGCGACGAATGGAGGCACTGATCCGCCATGCCGCCGGCAGCGCCAAGCTCGACGCGGTCATCCGAGACGCGACGTTGGCGGTCTGGGACGACCTGTACGCAATGATTCGCAACAAGCGCGTCGGCGACCTGGTGCGGATCGACGCACAAGCGGCCTGGTTTGCCGAGCGCTGTGTTGAGGTCATACTGCCTGCGCTCTCACGACCGCATCTCATGGAATTCCTTGCGGCCGAGATGGCCCGCGCCGCCAGCCCGGCGGGCCAGGCCGGTTAGGTTCTCGGAGTTCTACTCGTGGAGTCCTACGCCCGCTTCCTCGTACGCCGCGCCTGGTGGGTGCTGTTGGCGGTGACGCTAGCCACCGTTTGGATCGGGTCCGGCATCAGCAAGCTGCGCACCGAGTTCAACGTCGAGGCCAGCCTGCCCACGAATCATCCGCTGGTCGCGATCGACAAGACGATCCGCCGGCAGTTCGGCGGGCGCAACACGGTCATCGCCCTCATCGTTCCGCGGCAGGGCGACGTGTGGCGCCCCGAGGTCCTCGAAGTCGTCCAGGACGCAACGCTCGCCGCGCTGCGCCTCGAGGGCGTCATCGCCCAGAACGTCGTCAGCCTCGCCGCGCCGAGCGTACGCGTGGTGCAAGACGTCGCCGGCCGCATCGAAGCGGATCTCCTCATGCGCGACGTGCCGCGCACGCCGGAGGCCATCGCCGCCTTACGGGCCAAGGTCGACGCCGACCCGCAACTGCGCGGCATGGTGGTGACGCCAGACCAGCGCGGCGCGGTTCTGGCGCTCGACTTCTGGCAAGACAACGCCGGCACCGACCTGGCGCAGCGCGTGTTGGGGCTCGCCGACCACTTCCGTGACCGTCCGATCGACTTTTATTTCGCCGGCGAGCCGATCGTATCGTTGACCGACGTCGAGCAGGCGCGCGAGATGGCGCTGCGCCTGCCGATCGTCTTCCTGGTCATTGCGCTCATGCTGTTGTGGTCGTTCCGCAACCTCCAAGGCATGCTCATCCCAATGCTCACCGCCGTGCTCAGCACGGTGTGGGGGCTCGGGCTGATGGGGCATACCGGCATCGTGATCGACACCTGGAATGCAGCAACGCCCACCTTGTTGATCGCCATCGCCGCCGGCCACTCGGCGCAGATGCTCAAGCGCTACATCGAGGAGGTGCACCGGCTCGGGGACAACCGCGCCGCTGTCGTGACCTCCACTGCGGCGATAGGGCCGGTAATGATCGCGGCCGGCGGGGTTGCGGCGCTGGGCTTCACCGCCCTGGCGCTGACCGGGATTCCGGCGATCGTTGGCATGGGCCTGTCCTGTGCCTATGGCATCGCTAGCGCCGTCGTGCTCGAGATGACCTTCGTCCCGGCACTGCGCTCGCTGTTGCCCGCGCCCAAGACAACCATCGCAAAGGGCGGCATCGCACAGCGGGTGCTCGCGGCGCTCGAGCATTCCATCCTCGACCGCAGCGGCCGGCCGGTGCTCATTGCCACGGGCATTGCGCTGCTCCTGGCGGCTGCCGGCGCTGCGCAGATCCGCACCTACGGCTCGACCCGCGAATATCTGGCGCGCGACAGTCTGCCCCGCCTCCACCTCGAAGAGATCGAACGTCACTTCCCGGGTACGGTTACGATGACCGTGCTCTATGATGGACCACAGCAGAGCGTGACCAGGCTCGATGTGCTGCGCCACATGGAAGGCCTTGGTGCCGAGCTGCAGCGGGATCCCTTGGTGTGGCGCACGACCTCGCTCGTCGACCTGATCAAGATTCTGCACCAGACCTTCAACGGCGACGTCCCCGATCCTTATCGCCTGCCGGACAACCAGGAGTTGCTGTCGCAACTCGTCTACCTCGGCAACTCGCCGGCGTTTGAGCGCTTCATCGACCGCGAGTACACCAAGTCGCTACTGGTTGCCTACCTGCGTGACGACGACTCGGCCCGCGTCGGGCCGCTCGTCGACCGCGCACGTGCCTGGGTGGCGGCGAATCCGCCACCCGACGGCGTTCGGGTCCTCATCGCCGGCGGTGTCGGGCCGACGGTGTTGGCCGTCAACGAGCACACCACGCACACCAAGATGCTGAACATCCTGCTCGTCTTGGTGGTCATCTACGTTGTGTCGTCGATCGTCCTGCGGTCCGCGCTCAGCGGCTTGTATGTGATCACACCCATCGCCGCGACCGTGGCGCTGCTGTTCGGTCTGCTCGGCTGGACCGGCATCCGCCTCGACATGGGCTCGGCGTCGATCCTGGCCATCGCCGCCGGCGTCGGCGCCGACTACGCGATCTACTTCCTCTACCGGTTGCGCGAGGAACGCGCCCGGGCCGCCGACGACGCCGAGGCGTTGCACGCGACCTTGTTCACCTCCGGCCGCGCCGTGCTCTTCGTCGCCACTAGCATCGGCGCCGGCTTCGCAGTCATGGGTCTGTTTTCCCGCTTCCTTGGCCTCCGACTGTTCGGCACCCTCATGCCGGCGGCCATGGCCATCTCCTGCCTCAGCGCGTTATCGCTCATGCCGGTGCTCGTGCTGCGCACACGTCCCGCATTCATCTTCGGGACCCGCACGTCCGCCGCCGCACCCGAGCCGCATAGTGAGGTTGCTGCGACGGGGTTGACCAGCCGTGCCCGAACCGATTACCCGAACGGGTGTGAAGACGCGGGCGGCAGGCAATGACTTTCGACCTCCGGGGCAGACGGTCGTCACCGTGGTCGTCGGCCTTGCGCTGGTCAAGCTGCTGATCCATTTCTCCACCAACGGCAACTACGGTTACTTTCGCGACGAGCTGTACTACATCGCTTGCAGCGACCACCTCGCCTGGGGCTACGTCGATCAGCCACCGCTCTCGATCGCCATCCTGGCGGTGACGCGTGCGTTGCTCGGCGATTCGATCTTCGCCATCCGGCTCCCCGTGGTGCTCTGCGGCGCGCTGTGTGTTGTGCTCACGGGCCTGCTGGCGCGCCTGCTCGGCGGCGGCCGCTACGCGCAGGGGCTTGCTGCGTTGGCGTACCTAGTGACGGCAACCACGTTGGCGATGGCGAGCTTCTTCTCGATGAACGCCTTCGATCTGCTCTTCTGGCTGTTGTGCATGCATATCGTGGTCCGGTTGCTGCAGAGCGGCGACACGCGCTGGTGGCTGCTGCTCGCCGTGGTGGCGGGGGTGGGGATGCTCAACAAATACAGCGTTGCCTTCTGTGTCATCGGGCTGATCACCGGCGTCGCGCTGACGCCGAGCCGCCATCTCATGCGCAGCGGCCGGCTGGTGGTAGGCGGCGGGCTTGCCGCGCTGCTCTTCCTGCCGCACCTGTGGTGGGAAGCCGCCAACGGCTTCCCAACGTCGGAGTTCATTCGCAACGCGACGGCACACAAGATCGTTGCGATGTCACCGGCCGCGTTCTTCACAGCACAAGTCGTGGAAAACAATCCCTTCACAGCGCCGCTGTGGCTGGCGGGACTCGGCTCTCTCCTGTTTGCACCGCGGCTGCGTCGCTTCCGGCCGCTCGGATTGATGTACCTCATCGTGTTCCTGATCCTCGTGTTGCAGCAGGCGAAGCCCTACTACCTGGCACCCGCATACCCCGCGTTGCTGGCAGCGGGAGCGGTGGCCGCTGAACGCCTGCGGTGGCGCTGGGTGCGCGTCGCAGCGGCGGTCTGGCTGGTGCTGGGCGGCGTCACCGTCGGCACGCTGGCGATTCCGGCATTGCCCCCGGCCACCTATGTCAGCGTGATCGAGCTGCTTGGTGTCAAAGCGCCGCAAGAAGAGCGCGGTCACACCGCTGCCATGCCGCAGGTGCTGGCCGACCGTTTCGGCTGGGAGAACATGACGGCGACCATCGCCCGCGTGTACCACGCGCTGCCCGCGGAGCAACAGGCGCGTGCAGCGATCCTGGCGGGCAACTACGGCGAAGCGGCCGCCGTCGACTTCTTCGGCCCCCGCTACGGCTTGCCGAAAGCGATCAGCGGCCACAACAACTACTGGCTGTGGGGTCCGCACGGCACGACCGGGGCGGTGGTGATCGCGGTCGGCATACCGGAGGCAGACCTGGAAAAATACTGCGCCGGCGTCGACCGCAGCGACACCATCATTTCGCCCTACGCCCTGCCGTTTGAGACCAACTTGCCCGTCTACGTTTGCCGCGATCTGCGCATTCCGATCGAGCAGGCATGGCCGCTCCTCAGACAGTTTATCTGAGGTGAGACAAGGCGAGGCGCGGAGCGCCGTGAGCAGCAAAGCCTGCGCAGACGACGCTCGTGGTCGCGCTAGTGCATGAGCAGGATTGGCCGGTCGCTGCCATCGAGGACCGCCTCGGTGCAGCTCCCAAAGATACGCGTGCGGGTGCGCGAGCGGCCATAGGCACCCATCACCATGAGATCGGCTCCGCATGCCTCGGCGGCGGCGGAGAGCGCGTCCGGCATTGGGCGGCGGCTTGCGGGGATGACCTGCACCTCGCAGGCAACTCCCTGCCAGGCAAACTGCCGTGCGAGGTCGTCCAGACTTTCGGCCACGCCGCCTTCGTCTTCCGCAACACTCACGAACACGACCCGTTTTGCCTTGGCTAGAAGAGGCGTGGCAGCCGTAACGGCGCGGGCCGCCGTACTGCATTCCTTCCAGCACACCATGATGGTGTCGGTGAGCGTCTGCGGCGCCGCGTTGCCTGCCACAAGGATCGGGCGTCCGCAATTCAACACCAGGTGCTCCAGCGTATCCGGCGCCAATCCCTGCTTCTGTCTCGCCCGGCCCATGATGATGAGGTCGCTATGGCGCGCATGGAAAGTCAGTCGCTCCAGCGCATTACTTTGCTCTTCGCGAAAGCGCGCGGTCACGCCCTGCCCGTGGGTCGGCGTGTCGCACAGCTCAATCTTCGCACCGGCACAAAACTCCCGGACATTTTCCTCAGCGAGATCCGAGAAGGCATTGGCGTTGGTCTGCAATCGCTCGAACGCATTCCGGAGAGCGGCGCCACTGGCAAACTCGGTGTTGCTGTAGCGCGCCGCCTGGGTTGCGGGGACGTGAAGATGAAGGAAGTCCAGATGAGCGCAGAGTGGGATGGCGGCCGCGAAAGCCGTCTGCAGAATGACCTGATCACGGTCCCCGCCGCCGACGAATGCCAGGATTGTTTTCAAGCGGCAGCCGCATACACCGTTCGGCGCGCCGTTGTCAAAAGAGTCGGCGCTGGATGTTGGGGGGGGGTCTGACCCGTCTTCACCACAGAGTCTCCACGACAGAGGTTTGCCTCCCCCGGACGGGGGTGGTACCTTGAGCGCGTGGCGATTCTGCTGAGCAACGATGACGGCGTCGCCTCGGAAGGCCTCAAGGCCCTTCAGGAAACGCTGGCGTCGGTGGATGAGGTGTGGGTGGTGGCGCCGGACCGCGACCAGAGCGCGGTCAGCCATTCCTTGACGTTGCAACGTCCGCTGCGTATCGAGCAGGTGGCGGCGCGCACCTTTGTGGTGGACGGCACGCCGACGGATTGCGTCAACCTGGCGATCAACGGGATTCTGAGCGAGCGCCCGCGCCTGGTGGTTTCGGGCATCAACCGCGGCGCCAACCTGGGTGACGACATCACCTACTCCGGAACGGTGTCGGCGGCGATGGAGGCAACCCTGCTTGGCGTGCCGGCGATTGCGGTTTCGCTCGTCGGCACCGAAGGTTTCGATTTCAGCGCGGCGGCCGAGTTCAGCCTCCGTTTGGCGACGCGCCTGCTGCGCGAGCCCTTGCCGCCGGACACGCTCCTCAATGTCAATGTGCCGCCGTTGCCCGCGGCGGAGATCAAGGGCTTTGCGCTGACGCGGCAGGGGAAGCGCCGGTATGGCGATGCGATCGTCGAAAAGGTGGATCCGCGCGGCAAGAAGTACTACTGGATCGGGGGCAATCAGCTCGACTTCGTCGACGCCGAGGGCACGGATTTCAGTGCCATCCATCGTGGCCTCATCTCGATCACGCCGCTGCATCTCGATTTGACGAACTACCGCTCACTCGAGCAACTGCAGCATCTGCGGGTGCAGTGGCCATGACCTTCGAGGCGGCGCGCAATCAGATGGTCGAGCTGCAGTTGCGGGCGCGCGGCATCCACGACCCGCGCGTGCTCGCTGCGATGCAGGCGATTCCGCGCCATCTGTTCGTCGATGTGGCACTGCATCCGCGTGCCTACGACGACGAGCCCCTACCGATCGACGCCGCGCAAACCATTTCGCAGCCGTACATGGTGGCGCTGATGAGCCAAGTGCTGGAGCTCGCCGGCTGGGAACGGGTGTTGGAGGTCGGAACCGGGTCCGGCTACCAGACCGCCGTGCTGGCCGAGTTGGTGGACGAGGTGTTCAGCATCGAACGCATCGATCTGCTCGCCGAGGGGGCGCGCGACCGTCTGGCGCGGTTGGGATACGCTGATCGTGTCCGCGTGCGCAACGGGAACGGCGGCGACGGCTGGCCGGAGGCAGCACCCTTCGATGCGATCGTGGTGACCGCAGCAGTGCAGCAGGTGCCGCGACCGCTGTTGCAGCAGCTGGCCGACGGCGGATGCCTGGTACTGCCGCTTGGTGAGGCCGAGCTGCAGGGGTTGGCGCGCATCCGCAAAGATGCCGGCGGGCTACACGTCGACTACTTTGGAGAATGTCGATTCGTGAAGCTGATCGGCGAATACGGGTGGGAGGCGTAAGCGCGGGCTGCAGAGCCCGCGCCGACGGCAGGCGTGGGCGCACGGGGTCGTTGGGTGTGGAGGCGGACGAAGTACGTGGCGGCGATAGCGGCGCTCGCCGGTACGGCAGCGTGCAGCCGCTCCGTCTACCATGAGGTCCGGGCGGGTGAGAACCTGTATCGCATCAGCAAGGCCTACGGCGTGCCCGTCGCCGAGCTCGTGCACGTGAATCACCTCTCCGATGCGTCGCGTTTGGAGGTCGGCCAGCGGCTCAAGATCCCCGGTGCACGGCGGGTCGTGCCGGTCAATCTCGTCACCCCGCGGGCGGCCGAGGCGCGACCCGCGCGGTCACAGCAGCCCCCGCGCGTGACCAAGCAGTTCCTCTGGCCCGTCGTCGGCGGCACTGTCACCTCGGGGTTCGGGCAGCGCGGGCAGAGCTTCCACGATGGCATCGACATCAGCGCGCCGGCCGGCGCGAGCGTGCTGGCCGCGGCGGACGGGGAGGTGATCTACAGCGACTTCCTGCGCGGCTACGGCAACTGCATCATTGTGCGCCACACCGACGGCCTGGCGACCGTCTACGCCCATAACCAGAGCAACCGTGTACGCGAAGGCCAACGCGTCCGACGCGGCGACGTCATCGGCACGGTCGGTGACAGCGGCCGCACCACCGGGGCGAACCTTCACTTCGAGGTGCGCGAGGACAACGTCGCCCACGACCCGCTCTACTTCCTGCCGCCGGTGGAGCAAGTGGCCGTCCCGGTGCCGGCGGCGGGACGTGGGGGCTGAGGCCTCCGTCCCTTGTCCCTCCGTCTGCAGATCTGGTACAGGCTCCGGTCAGCAGAGGGACGGGTGAGCCGTGCAAGACTTCAAAGAATACATCCGTGAGATTCGCGATTTCCCCAAACCGGGAATCATCTTCAGAGACATCACTCCGCTGCTGGCGAACGGCGAGGCCTTCCGTGGGGTCGTCGATCGCCTTGCCGAGCCGTACCGCGGGCGTGTCGACAAGATACTCGGTATCGAGTCGCGCGGCTTCTTGATCGGCGCTGCGGTCGCCTACGCCCTGGGGGCAGGTCTGGCAGTGGTGCGGAAACCAGGAAAGTTGCCGGCGCTGACCTTTGCGGCACAGTATGCGTTGGAGTACGGCAATGACACGCTGGAAATTCACCGCGACGCGTTCGGCCACCCCTGTCGGGTGTTGATCGTCGATGACTTGCTGGCAACGGGTGGAACGGCACGCGCCGCTGTCGAATTGGTCGACCGCCTGGGGGGACAGGTCGTTGCGTGCACGTTTGTCATCGAGCTGGCAACGCTCAAGGGACGGGAGCGCCTGCACCCGCACCCGGTATCGTCCCTGATCCAGTACGTCGACTAAGCGCGGTCACGGACCGTGGCACCCTGCCTGATTGCGGACAGCGGAATTATTTCGAGGAGAACGAGCATGTCAGACTTCCGTATCGAAAAGGATTCGATGGGCGAGATGCGCGTGCCTGCCAACGCCTACTACGGCGCCCAGACGGCGCGCGCGGTTGACAACTTTCCGATTTCGACGCTGCGCTTTTCGCGCCGGTTCATTCAGGCGCTCGGCCACATCAAAGCGGCAGCGGCACGCGCCAACGTGCAGCTCAAGCTGCTGGAGCCGAAACTCGGCCAGGCCATCGAGGCGGCGGCCGTGGAGGTCGCCAACGGCAAGTTCGATGGCGAGTTCGTCGTCGATGTCTTCCAAACCGGATCGGGCACGTCGACCAACATGAATGCCAACGAGGTGATCTGCACGCGCGCCATCGAACTGTTGGGCGGGACGCGCGGCGACAAGAGCTTGGTCCATCCGAACGATCACGTGAACATGGGACAGAGCACCAACGACGTCTTCCCGACGGCCATCCACGTGGCAGCGATGGGGACGGTGGAGACGCATGTGTTGCCGGCCATGCGTCAGCTCGCCGAGGCCTTTCACGCCAAGGCCAACGAGTTCGCCGATGTGGTGAAGGCCGGGCGCACGCACCTGCAGGACGCGGTGCCGGTCACGCTGGGCCAGGAATTCTCCGGGTACGCCAGTGTGATCCGCCACGGCGTGGCACGCATCGAGGCGACCCGATCGCACCTGTCAGAGCTCGCCATCGGCGGCACGGCGCTGGGGACTGGGCTCAACGCCCACCCGGAGTTTGCCGCCCGTGTCATCACCGAGCTGCGCACGCTCACCGGGCACCTCTTCCGGCGCGCTGAGAACGCCTTCGAGGCCATGCAGAACCGCGACGCGTGCGTCGAACTGTCCGGAGCGCTCAAGACGGTCGCGGTCGGGCTCATGAAGATCGCCAACGATCTGCGCCTGCTGACGTCGGGCCCGCGCACCGGTCTCAACGAGATCGAGTTGCCCGCCACGCAGCCGGGGTCCAGCATCATGCCCGGCAAGGTGAACCCGGTCATCGCCGAGGCGGTGAACATGGTGGCGGCGCACCTCATCGGTAACGACGCGGCGATCGCCGTCGCCGGCATGAACGGCAACCTCGACCTGAATGTGATGATGCCGGTGATCGCCCACAATCTGCTGGAAAGCCTCGACCTGCTGGGCAGCGTGGCCAAGGTCTTCGCCGAGAAGTGCGTCGGCGGGATCACCGCCAACGTTGCGCAGTGCCTGGACTATGCCGAGCGCACGGCTTCACTCGTGACCGCGGTGGCGCCAATCCTCGGCTACGATGTCGCGGCGAAGATCTTCAAGAAAGCGCTCGCCGAGAACCAGCCGATGCGGCAGGCGATTCTGGAGGAAGGCCTCATCCCGAAGGCGCAACTCGACGAGATTCTCCACCTCAAGAAGCTCACCGAGGGCGGTCGTGCCTGAGCTGCTGGCCGTGCGAGGTATGATGCGATGAACCGATGATCTGGCAGCGACTCACGCCCTTCCGCATCGCGCTGCTGCTCGGGTTCGCCCTCTCGGTGTTGCGCTTCAACGGCTGTCACTACCTCGAACTGATTGATGTGCGCGCCGTAGACTACCGCTTCTTGCAACGCGGCGTGCAGCCGGCCTCGCCCGACGTAGTCATCGTCGCCATCGACGATGCGAGCCTTGAACGGTTGGGGCGCTGGCCGTGGTCGCGTGCGGTCGTTGCACAGTTGGTGAATCGACTGGTGGCTGCAGACGCGGCGGTGATCGGCTTCGACATCGTGCAATCGGAGGCCACGGCGCAGACGGACGTCGAGCTGTTGCGCGAGCGCGTCGCCGGAGTGGATGACCGGACCTGGAGCGCCATCCGTCAAGCCTTGAGCAGCGGTGCGACGGAGGACCAGAAGCTGGTTGACGCAGTGCAGAAGTCGGGCCGCACGGTGCTCGGTTACTTCTTCGACTTCAGCGGCCAGGCGTCGGATGCCGATGTGCGCGTGTCGACTTACAACGTGGTGCAGAACCTCGGCAAGGCACAAGGCGAGGCCCGCATCCCGCTGGCGCCGATGGCACGCATGAACCTCCCGGCCTTGACGGACGCTGGCAAGGAGGTCGGGTACTTCAACTTCCTGCCCGATGCCGATGGCTCCTATCGGCGCGTGCCGCTGGCGATCCGCTTCGGCTCGCACATCGCGGTGCCGCTGTCACTGGCCATGCTGCGCGCCTACAACGCGCAGAATACGCTGGCCGTTCGGATTGCGGACTTCGGCGTCGAATCCGTGCGCGTTGGTTCCGTGTCGGTGCCGGTAGCCGAGGATGGCGAGATGCTCATCAACTACCGCGGACCCGGCAAGACGTTCCGGCACGTGCGTGCGGCAGACGTGCTGGATGGCACCGTTCCGGCGGATACGTTCCGCGGCAAGCTGGTGCTGGTCGGAGTCACAGCCACGGCGTTGGCGGACGTGCGCGTCACGCCGTTCGATGGGATCTTCCCCGGTGTGGAGATCCACGCCAATCTGCTCGACAACATCCTACGCCGCGACTTCATCGTCCAACCGCGATGGATCGTGCTGGTGGAGATCGCCGTGATCCTCGCGTCCGTGCTGATCCTCGGGTTGGTGTTGCACTACGCGCGTGGGCTCAGCGGTGCCGCCGTGGCGGTGCTGCTGATCGTCGCCTATCTGGTGGGAAGTCAGTGGCTGTTCGTATCGTTCGGCATGCCGCTGGGCCTGGTGTATCCGTTGCTGGCGATTGGCTTGACGTACTCCGCGATCGGCGTCCAGCACTACGTCATCGAAGAGGGAGAGAAGCGCAAGATCCGCGACGCCTTCGGCTTGTACCTCAGCCCGCACCTGGCCCGCTTGGTCAGCGAGCGGCCCGAGATGCTGGCATTGGGGGGCGAGAAGCGCGAGTTGACGGTGCTGTTCTCGGACATCCGCGGCTTCACGACGATGTCGGAGCAGCTGGAGCCGGAGGCCCTGGTCGAGTTGCTCAACGAATACTTCGGCAGGATGACCGATGTGATCTTCTCGCAAGATGGCACGCTCGACAAGTACATTGGCGATGCGATCATGGCCGTCTGGGGCGCGCCGGTGCCGCAATCCGACCACGCGCTGCGAGCCTGCCGGGCGGCGTTGGGAATGGTGAACGGTCTGGCGAAGTTGGTCGCCGAATGGCGACAGCGCGGCCTGCCGGAGCTGGACATCGGCATTGGGATCAATACGGGGCCCATGGTGGTAGGCAATATGGGGTCGGCGCGCCGGCTCAGCTACACGGTGATCGGCGACAATGTCAACCTGGGTTCGCGGCTCGAGGGGCTGAACAAGATGTATGGCAGCCACATCATCGCCAGCGAGGCAACCCTGCAGGCGACGCGCGGCGCGCTCGTGGCGCGTGAACTCGATCTCGTACGCGTGAAGGGGAAGCGCTTGCCGGTACGGATCTTTGAGATTCTGGGCACCATCGACGAGCGCGAGCGCTGGCGACCGTTGCTGCACGAGTTCAATGCTGGGCTCGCCGCGTATCGGGAACAACGCTTTGATGATGCCATGTTTGCCTTCGCGGCGGTCTTGGAAACGCACCCGGACGACGGCCCGACACAGTTGTATATCGAGCGCTGTCGCGACATGCTTGCGGCACCGCCAGAACCGGATTGGGACGGAGTGACGATCATGGAGACCAAATGAGAGGGGCTGTCTTGTGCGTACGTTTCTGGGGGGTGCGCGGGAGCTATCCCGCTCCGGGGCCGAGGACCGCGGGTGTCGGAGGCAACTCGTCGTGCGTCGAGATCGTCGCCGCCGAGCATGCGCTTGTGTTCGACGCGGGAACCGGAATCATCCAGCTGGGTCGCGACCTGGTGCAGCGGCCTGGCAAGCCGATTGTCCATATTTTTCTGAGCCACCTGCATCACGATCACATCGAGGGCTTGCGCTTCTTTGCCCCGGCGTACAGCCCCGAATGGAGTTGCCGCGTGTACGGCGCCAACAGCGCGACCCCGTCGCTCAAGGTGTTGCTCGCGCAAACCATGGCGCCGCGCTTTTTCCCGGTCTCCCTATCGCAGCTGCCGGCGCGCCTGTCCATTCGCAGCTTGCGCAAACACGAGCGCGTGCGCTTCCCGGGCGCTCACCCCACCGTGGTACAGGCGCGCTACAGCGCGGCGCATCCCAAGGTCGGGGTCATGATGTATCGGATCACGCGTGCCGGCCGCTCCATCGTCTATGCCACCGATGTAGAGTCACCGAAGGGGGGCTTCGAGGACGTCGTCGCCTTCGCCCGCGGCGCCGACGTGCTGATTCACGACGCCCAGTACACTGACGAAGAGTATCACGGCGGCCACCTCAACAAGGCCGGTTGGGGCCACAGCACCGTCCGCATGGCCGCAGAGACGGCACGTGCCGCGGGTGTCGGACAGTTGCTGCTCTATCATCATGATCCGGAACATGATGACGCCGAGGTGAAGCAACTCGAGCGCCTGGCACGGGGCATCTTTCCACACAGCCGTGCCGCTATCGAGGGCCTGGAAGTGCGCCTCGCGCCACACTGAGCTGCCGTCCGCACCAAACGTCCCGTTGTGTCCGGAGAGAGCGGACGGAGCGGGGAAGGCCTGCTCCGTCAGTCTGCGATGGTGGAACATCCCTCCCGACCGCGCGTAAGTTGTTGACCCTGTTCGAGCACTGAGCAATGCTCACACCCGGGCGGATGGGCGCCGGTCGGACGGCAAACAGGCGAGGGGTGCAGATGAGCCAGCAAGCGGTGGAGGAAACGCTCGGACGACTGATCACCGATAGCGAGTTTCGCCGCGTCTTCCACATGGATCCTGCAGCCACCTGCCAGCGCGAGTCGCTCGACCTGACCACCTGTGAGATCGAAGCACTGACCGCGCTGAATACATCGAGCCTGCAAGCTGTGGCGCGGTTGCTCGACCCGCGGATTGTACGAGCAACCATAGGGGGCGCCCACCATTGGAGATGGGCCCGCAACTCGCACGGCGCGCCAGCCCGGGGCCGCCGCCTTTAGCTTCCCGCGAACGCGGGAATCCAGATCTTCCGCATGCTTCTGGACCCCCGCTTTCGCGGGGGTGACGATGGCGACCGGGCTGTTAGGACCTGCGGCCGGCTCCGGTCTCTCGGTCGCGCCGCCGACGCACTTCCCGAGTGGCGCCCGGTGGCACGGCCTCAATTATACGACAGGTTGAACTTCAACGTCCCCCCGGTGTTCGCGTAAGCCGTGGCCATGAAGTAGTAGGTGACCCCGGCGACCGCTTGGACCGACACACGCGACTGTAGGCCGTTGGTGTCATCGTTGCAGGCTCCTGGCACCGGCGTGAAAGCACCGCACATACCGGTGTAAGCCGCCAGGATCGTGTCGTAGCTACTTCCGAAGGTAGTCGCCGTCAGCGTACCCGCACCCGGCGCAGTGAAGCGATACCACACGCTCTTGTTCCTGCTGGCATTGCCGCAGCCAACGGGAGGGTCAGTGGTGTCGCTGGTTGCTGTCGTGGTTAGCGCGGTGCCAGCATACGGCACGGCTGCAATCTGGATTGCGTTCGCACAGAGGTCGTTCGAGACGCCGCTGGGCGTTTGGGTCAAAACCGGCGTCACCGTCAAGGTTGCCGTCGGCGGACCGGCGGTGAACGTTGCAGTGGGAGGTCCCGGCGTGAACGTCTCAGTGGGAGACGGTGTGGGCGTTCGAGTTGCCGTCGGCGGCCCGGGAGAGAATGTCGACGTTGGCGTTGCCGTCGGTCCGGTCCCTTGGAAGGTCAGTTGGAGGACTGTTGTCCCGCCGTTGTTGCTATAGGCCGTAACCAGGAAGTAGTACATTGTACCGCCTGTAGCGTTGAACGTAATGCGTGACTGCATGCCGTTGGTGTCGTCGTTGCACGCTCCGGTCACCGGCGCGTATGCACCGCAGTAGCCCGTGTATGCAGAGAGGATGGTGTCGTAGGAGCTGCCGAACGTATTCACCGTGAGCGCACCGTTGCTAGGGGCGCTAAAGCGATACCAGACGCTCTTGCCCCGGCTGCCGTTCCCGCAGCCGGGCGGAGGATCGTTGGCGTCAGTCGTTGCCGAGGTGGAAACGACGGTGTTGGAGTAAGGGGCGATGTCAACAACCCGGGCGTTCACGCAGGTGTCGTTCAACAACCCATTCGCGCTGGTCGGTGTCGTCGGCGGCAGTGCCGCGAGCGTCGGTGTGATCGTCGGGGTCTGCGTCGGCGGCCCCGGGGTGAACGTGAGGGTCGGCAACGGCGTTGGCGTTCGCGTCGCTGTCGGCGGCGCCGCGGTGAAAGTTGGCGAGGGCGTTGCCGTGGGACCGGCGCCTTGGAACGTCAGCTGAAAGACCAGCGTTCCACCATTGTTGCTGTATGCTGAGGCGAGGAAGTAGTAGGTCGTACCGGCGTTGGCCGTGAAGGAGACTTGCGATTGCACGCTAGAAGCGTCGTCGTTGCAGGCTCCAGGGACAGCGGTGAACGCACCGCAAATCCCGGTATAGGCAGCGAGAATCGTGTCGTAGCTGCTGCCAAACGTGTTTGCCGTCAGCGTTCCGTTGCCGGGCGCTGTGAAGCGGTACCAGACGCTCTTGCCGCGGCTGCCGTTTCCGCATCCCACGGTGGGATCAGCGGCGTCGATGCTCGCGCTGGTTGTGATGGACGTGCCCGAGTACGGGGCGGCGCTGATGGCCACAGCATTGGTGCAGGTATCATTCGAGACCCCACTCACCGTCGTCGGAGTGCGCGTTGGCGTCGCGCCCGCCGGTGACGTCCCCGGAGGCGACGTTGACGTCGGCGGCGGCGTGCCGGTTTGTGGGTAGATGAAATTGGCCGCCGCAATGTCGTCACTGCCCAAACCGGCACAGCGGCCGTCAAAATGGGCGGTCGCTGCCATTGTGGCCGTGCCGTCCGCCGAGTGGCCGAGACCGATGGTGTGTCCGATCTCGTGCGTTGCCACCTCGGCCATGTTGCATTGGTTCCAGAACGAGCACCCGGACCATCCGTTGTTGAAGGTGACCTTGCCGATGACGATCTGGCCAAAGGTTGTGCCGTTCACCACTCTGCTGCCGCCGCCGGAACAATACCCGCCAATCGCGAGGATGCCGCTACAGTTCGCTGGGTCAGTGACTTCATTGAACGGGTCGTTGAAGGTGATCCGGTTGACGTCACATGGACCGAATGCTCCCGGTGAGGTCGTACCACCGTCGGCGAGAACTAGACTCGATGTCGGAATGTTCGTCCACACAGCAAATGCTGAGTCAATCGCCGCTCGCGAGGTTGCAAACCCGAGCCGGCTGTCGCCAGTGGAATCGATCAGATAGTTGACCGGCAGGTTACTGTCCGGCTCAAACCAGCGCGCCGGCGGGCTGCTCAAGAACGTAAAGGACTCATGGACTTCCGTGCTGGCTGCAGCCAACTCCGGCTGTCCGACCTGCAGTGGCAGCCGCGCTGCGGTTCCGCCCGATCCGTTCGCCAACACGTGCAGACGATTGAGCAGCGGTGCAAAGGGCTGGGTTTCCGGCTGCGCGTTGGCGATCTGGCCCGTGTCCGGAACGAATACGGATGCTCCCTCTCCGAAATCTCGCACGGCCGTCGCCTGCCCGCTGCGATCGACGGCTAGCGCGAACTTGCCCATGCCCAGGCTGTTGGTTTGCAAGCTGCCGTCGGGGTTGCGTGACAGAAAGAGCAAGCTGCGTTCGCCGACCCAGAACTCCGGCGCCCCAAAGACCCACTGGCGACGGTCGCCGACCACGCCTCCCGGTTCGCGCACGACGATCGTAGCGCCGACGCCCTGTCCCTTGACGATGCGTTCTACTTGGACCTGCACGTAGGTGTAGATGGGGTCCGTCGGTCCCTGCGTAGCGGAGGTGATCGCTGTCACCGTGCCGACGACGACGACGTCGGAACTCTCCATGAGAGTCGGTTCGTCCATCATCACGAAGGTGGTACCCCCGGCAGGAGGCGGGCCGAGCCAGATGAGGCCGAGAATGACAACCGTGAGCAGCTGTGCAGCGCGAACCTTGGTCATACAGTTGGCCGATCCTAATGCGTGCTGCAACGGAAGCAAGCAGCTTGTGTACCATTTGCGCCAAGTTTGTTGACGGCGGCGCGCAACTGCGGCTGTCCGTGGATGAGTTGCCACCGAAGTGTCTGATCGACCGCAAACCAACGCACAGTGACGCTGCATGACGTGGCCCGCGCGATGTCGTGCTGAACGAGCTGCGTCTTGGCGCACACACGCACCTTCTGGTATGAGGGGCGCAATCAGAGCACAACACATGGCAAAGCTCGTGCGAACAGGTGGTGGCCTCCGCGCCGTGCGCTACTCCTTCGACCGCGCCCGTGAGGCCGGCGGCGTGTTGCGTCTGATACAGCGGATGCGCACGCACAACGCGTGCAAGACCTGCGCGGTGGGCATGGGTGGGCAGGGTGGAGGGATGCACAATGAAGCCGGGAGCTTCCCGGAGGTGTGCAAGAAATCCATTCAAGCACAGGCCGCGGACATGCAGCCGCCGATTCCGGAGCGCTTCTTTGCCGAGCATTCCGTTGCCGACTTGGAGTGTTGGAGCGCACGGCGCATCGAGGCCGCCGGGCGCCTGGGTTTCCCCATCAGTTGGCGCGCCGGTGACCCACACTTCCGGCGCATCTCCTGGTCGGAGGCCTACCGCATCGCGGCCGAGGCGTTACGCAGCGCGGCACCTGCCCGTACCTTCTTCTACTCGTCGGGACGCAGTAGCAACGAGGCCGCTTTTTTGTTGCAGTGCTTTGCGCGCGTCTTCGGCACGAACAACGTGAACAACTGCTCCTACTACTGTCACCAGGCCTCCGGGGTGGCGCTGCAACGCGCCATCGGCAGCGGTACCGCCACCGTGGTTCTCGACGACCTAGAACGTGCCGATCTCGCCGTCGTCATCGGTGCCAATCCCGCATCGAACCATCCACGCTTGATTACCCAGCTGATCAACCTGCGCCGGCGCGCTGGCAAAGTGATCGTCATCAACCCCTTCAAGGAGATCGGCCTAGTGCGCTTCCGGGTGCCCTCGGACTGGCGCAGCATGCTGTACGGTTCCGACGTCTCGGACCTCTACCTCCAACCGCACGTCGGTGCCGACGTCGCGTTGCTGAAGCTCCTCCTGAAGGGGATCGTCGAAAGCGGCGCCGCGGATCGGGACTTCCTCACAGCACACGTCGAGGGCTGGGACGCGGTCGAGTCGGACGTCCGTTCGGCATCGCGGGAAGCGTTGCTCGGGGCGTGCGGCGTGCCGCCCGAAGACGTTGATGCGGCGCTGCAGCTGCTGACACGGTCGCAGCGGACGATCTTCTGCTGGGCAATGGGCATCACCCAGCACGCGCACGGCGTCGACAACGTGCAGGCGATCGTCAACCTCGCACTCAGCCGGGGCATGCTCGCCAAACCCGGGGCTGGTCTGCTGCCCATTCGCGGTCACAGCAACGTGCAAGGCGTCGGCTCGGTGGGCGTCAGCCCGGTGCTCAAGGCGGAGTTCGCACGGCGTCTGGAGCAACTCTACGGGATCGAGATGCCCAGTGAACCCGGGTTACATACGCTGGCCTCGGTCGAGGCGGCCGATCGCGGATACATCGACTGCGCCGTGCTCCTCGGCGGCAACCTGTTTGCCGCTACACCTGACCGGAACTGGGCCGGCGAGGCGCTGCGCAAGATCGGCACGACGGTGTACGTGACGACGAAATTGAATGAGGGGCACATTCATGGCCGCGGCCGCACCTGCCTGATCCTGCCGGCGCTCGCACGCGACGAGGAACGGCAGTGTACGACCCAGGAAAGCATGTTCAACTTCGTCCGCTTGTCTGCCGGTGGCGCGCCACAGGCATCGGACGAGATGTGCTCCGAGGTCGAGATCATTGCGACGCTCGCGGGGATGGTCTTGCCGCCAGGGCCAGTGGACTTCAGACGGCTGCGCGATCATCGCGCCATCCGCGCGGCCATCGCGGCTGTCGTCCCCGGCTTCGAGGCCATCGGCGAAATCGATGAAAATCGGCGCGAGTTCCAGATCAACGCGCGCACCCTGCATGCACCAACATTCGCCACCGCTTCTGGAAGGGCACATGCGGCGGTGACTCCTGTCCCGCACTGGTCCCTCGCTAGCGGCGAGTTCCGTCTCATGACCTTACGCTCCGAAGGGCAGTTCAACACTGTCGTCTACGAGGACGAGGACATCTACCGTGGCAACGAACGCCGTGACGTGGTGATGATGAACGAGGCGGATGCGCAGGCGCTCGGCTTGCGCCGCGATCAGCGTGTGGCTGTCCAGAACGACACCGGTCGCATGGAAGTCGTCGTACGCTTTGCGCCGCTGCCGCGCGGCAACCTGGCGATGTACTATCCCGAAGCGAATGTGCTGATTCCGCGCCGCGTCGATCCGGCGTCGGGGACGCCGGTGTTCAAATCGACGACGGCACGGATCGTGGCCGCTGGGATCTGAGACACGTAACGCTGTGGTTGCCGCTCGCAGTGATCGTTACGGCACCGCAGCGATCAGCTCCGGTGCCGGCGCGGCGCCCGGCTGCACACGAATCAGCTTCGGCCCCGGACCTTCGATCTGCCACGTTGGGAAGTTCGAGTTCGACGTCCAGACGCCGCCGTCCGCATCGAAGTCGATCTCGCGCGTGTACGTCACCCGCGTCGGCAATGGATAGATCGTGAACCGTTCGGTCGCCGGTTCGAGGCTGATCAAGGAGTCGGAGTTGGTGCCGCAGATCCACACGGTATCCGTGCGCCGATCGACGTTCAGCGCATACGGGGTCTCCACGCCTTCGGTGGGCAGCTTCCAGGTCTTGAACTCGCCGGTACTCGGCGCATAGCGCGCGACGACGTCGCCGCTGAAGCCGGGGATCCACAGATTGCCCTTCGAGTCGAAACGCAGCCGGCGCGGCCCGGGGAAGGGTGTGTCGATCAGTTTGATCGACCCGCTGTCGGGATCGATACGGCCGATGCGGCGGATGTTGAGCTGGCTGAACCACACCGCACCGTCGGGCGCGATGTCGATGCCGTAGGGCACCGGGAAGTTGACGCCCTCGCTGCCCGCGTGGTCGGTGAGATTCACGAACCTGCCGATCCAGAAGAGGACCGGCAGGCTGCGCAAAGCGATCTCCTGGCCCCAGCTGCGCGCCGGCAAGCGAATGGTGCGTTGCTCGCCGGTCTGTGGATCGATCATACCAACCTGGTTGCTGACGGCGAGCGTGTACCAGGCGCGTCCCTTCTGATCGAAGCGCAAGGTGTGCGGATACAACCCATCCTTCTGCTCGAAGATCGTCCATTGCTCCGTCTTGGGATCGAAGCGAGCCACCTTGTTGCCGAGG
>DATKMS010000057.1:0-10164 GCA_035541735.1 Candidatus Margulisiibacteriota bacterium | reverse complement strand
CTCGGGGCGTGGCTGCTGACGCAGCTGGGCAGCACACTCGATGGCCTGGTGCTGCAGGCGATGCGACGCGTCGTCGACGCCATGATGATGCCGCACCCGGAGGAGTTGCCGGCGCACCGCGCGTCTGCAGAACCATTCCTCGGTGGCGACCTGTGGGAAGACCCGCGACGGTTCTTTGCGTTCGTCGATGAGCCGGTCGCCCCCCTGGGGATCTCCGGCCGCTACCGGCGCGCCGTCACCGGCGGCACGATCGTCGGGCGCGAACTGACGACGGCGTATCGCCCATATGGTGGCCCCGAAGCGGCCGCCGATGAGGCAGTCCCGGCCGCGGACAAGATCCTGGTTGAACACTGGATGCATGAGCCAGAGGGCTGTCGCGGTACCGTGGTGGCGTTGCATGGATTCAGCATGGGCTATCCCCGCATCGACGCGTTCGCCCTCTTCGCCGGACAATGCTTCGCTGCCGGGTTTGATGTGGCCCTGGTGACGCTGCCATTTCACGGACCGCGCACGCCGCCCGACGCGCGCTTCTCCGGCGAGCGCTTTGCCATCCCGCACGTCGCGCGTCTGAACGAAGCGGTGCGCCAGGCGATCTACGAGATCCATGTGGTCACCGGCTGGCTGCGTCAGGAGAGCGGCGCGCCCGTCGGTCTCCTCGGCCTCAGCCTGGGCGGCTACCTGGCCGCGCTGATGGCAGGACTGCAGCCCGACTTGGACTTTGTCATCCCGATGGTGCCGCCGGTCTGCATCGGTGACCTGGCGTCGCGGTTTTTTTCCCAGAGCCGCTACTATCGGAGCGGGGGGTCTGCCGCGTTCTCGCACGACGAACTGCGTGCCATGTATCGCGTCCATTCTCCGCTCACCTACACGTGTCGCGTCGACAAGAGCCGCCTCCTCATTCTCGCCGGCCGCGGCGATCAGATCGTTCCTCCCGAGCATCCGCACGCCCTGTGGCAGCACTGGGGTGAGCCGGCGATCTACTGGTTCAGCGGCAGCCACCTCGCGCCATTCCGCCGCGGGCTGCTGGTGGCCAGGATCCTCGAACATCTGGAGCGAACGACCGACGGTTGAGCACGGTCGCCGACGAGGGCGAGCAAAACGGATCGCAACCGGGGCGCGGGGGCGCTCGGAGGCGTAAGCGTTTGATTCCCCCCGGTTCTTGTCGGTGTCCTCTGCGGCTCTGTGGTTCGTCGCCCTCTTTCGAACGCCTGTTGCCGGCCGGCTACTTATGCAGCTGGAAATAATTTACTGATGTTGCCAGGGACGATATGGACAAAAGTCGTCGCTCCCGTTATATGCGGTCCCCCATGACTCAAGCAGACCAGCAGCACACGCATACTTCGCAAACCGACGCCAGCTACGAACGACTGTCGGCGATGGACAGCTCGTTCCTGCACTTCGAACGCGCCAACACCCCCATGCACGTCGGCGGGACGGTGATCTTCGACGCCGGTCCGCTGGTCACGCCTGAAGGGGGTGTCGACATCAAGCGCATCCACGCGCACATCGCGTCGCGCTTGCACATCGTGCCGCGCTATCGGCAACGCCTCGCCTACGTGCCAATCGAGAGTACGCCGGTTTGGGTCGATGACGCCAACTTCAACCTCAGGTATCACATCCGCCACACTAGTCTGCCGCGTCCCGGCACCGAGCAGCAGCTCAAACGGCTGTGCGGCCAACTCATGTCGCAGCCGCTCGATCGCCGCAAGCCGCTCTGGGAGCTGTGGATCGTCGAAGGCCTCAAGGGTGGCCGCTTCGCGCTGGTCGGCAAGACCCACCATTGCATGGTGGATGGTATCAGCGGCGTGGACCTGCTGACGGCGCTGCTGCGGTCGACGCCCGACGAGACAATCGAGGACCCGCCCGCGTGGACTCCCCGACGGGCGCCCTCAACGTGGCAGCTGGTGCGGGACGCGGTGGCGCGGCGCGCCAGCACTTCCGTCAAATTTCTGCAGAACCTGGAGGATGCTCTGCAAGCGCCGGAGGACGTCAGCGCGCGCTTGGTCGAGAACCTTGGTGCGGTGCTGGAGACCATCGACGCCGGGTTGCAGCCGGCGGCCGACACGCCGCTCAACCGGCCCCTCGGACCGCATCGCCGTTTCGACTGGTTGGCAATCGACCTGGCCGAGTTGAAAGCGGTGAAGAACCAGCTTGGCGGAACGGTGAACGACGTCGTGCTCGCCACCGTGGCAGGGGCGGTGCGCCATTTCCTGCGACACCGGCGCATCAAGCCAGACGCACTGCCGTACCGCGTGGCCATCCCGGTCAGCACACGTTTGCCCGAGGAATATGGAAGCATGGGCAACCGCGTGTCGGCCTGGCTCATCGATCTGCCGATCGAGGAGCGTGACCCGCGCCGGCGGCTGGCGCGCGTGCGCGCCACGACGGCAGCATTGAAGCAGTCGAAGCAAGCCCGGGGGTTCGAGACTCTGATACGGCTTGCCGAGTGGACCGGCTCCATCCCGCTCGCCGCGGGAGCGCGCCTGGCGTCGTGGATGCAGCCGTTCAATCTCATCGTGACCAACGTTCCGGGGCCGCAGGTACCGCTCTACCTGCTCGGCGCCGAAGCCATCCGGGGGTACCCGCTTGTCCCTCTGTTCGAATACCAGTGTCTCGGTGTGGCCGTGCTCAGCTACATGGGCAAGGTCTGCTGGGGAGTGAACGCAGACTGGGACCGGGTGCCGGACCTGCGCGTGTTCGTCGCCGCAATCAGACGGTCGTTCGAAGAGCTCCGCGAGGCGGCGAAGCTGCCGACCATCGGCCGCAAACGGGTCGCTGTGGAGCAACCGATGCGTGCTGCCGGCGGCCAACGCTAGGGCCCACGGCCGGGCGTCCTTTTTATGGCCGGTCGTGCAGGGTGACGAGAATACGAAATAGCGAAAGCACGAACGAGCGTCTGCCTTTCGTGATTCCGAGCGTTTGAGCTTTCGTCATGCATGCGCGGTCGCACGGCCACGGTTTCTTCCTTGCAAATTCTATTGGGGGATGTTGTCTGGTCTGGGTAGCACTCTGAATTGAGCTTTGGGGGGGCCATGGCGCGTGTGGACTTGAGGCTGCGGTGGCGTGATCGCGGACCGGTGGTGATGGAGGGGACGCTGCACCCGGGGTTCATTCCGGTTGCCACCGCGCTCCGACGCCAGTTGGAGGGCTACCCGGGCGGCGCTGCGGTGTGCGTCTACCACCGCGGTCAGTGCGTGGTGGATCTGTGGGGCGGCACACGAGACCGGGCCGGCAACCCGTGGGAGGCGGATACGCTGGCGCCGAGCTTCTCGACCACCAAGGGGGTTGCCTCGACGCTCCTCCACATCATGGCGGACCGCGGCCTGCTCAGGTACGAGGACCGGATTGCGCGCTACTGGCCGGAATTCGCCCAGGCCGGCAAGGACGCGATCACCGTCCGGCACGTGCTCACGCACCAATCCGGGCTCTATCACATCCGGCAGATGATCGACCGCGCAGAGCGCATGCTCGACTGGGAGTACATGATCCGTGCAATCGAGCGGACCTCGCCGTTGCATCAGCCCGGTGCGCGTAGCGGCTACCACGGGTTGACCTATGGCTTCCTCGTGGGTGAGCTTCTCCAGCGCGTCACCGGGCGCCCGTTCTCGCAACTCGTGCAGGACGAGATCGCGCAGCCCCTGGGCTTGGATGGCTTGTACATCGGCGCCCCCGATGACGTGCTGCCGCGGGCCGCGGAACTCATTTCGCCCCCGCCAGGGCTGCTGGCGCGGTATGGTCCGCAGGTCGGCGACACGCTGGAGGGTGCGGCGGCGGTTTGGCGGCGGCTGCTGGCGGTGTTTGGCGTCGATCTCGACTTGGGCAGCATCCTCGACGCTTTGGCGCCCCGGGGCATCAGCAGCTTCGACTTCGGCGCCGACGAGACCTTGCGCGTCGCCATCCCCGCTGCCAACGGGCTTTTCACCGCGCGCTCGCTGGCGCGGATGTACGCCGCACTGGCCTGCAGCGGCGAGATAGATGGAGTGCGACTGCTCTCGCGGGAGACCCTGAGACGCGCGACGCAGGTGCAGAGTCCGGCGCCGCGGCGGGCAGTGTTGCCCATCGACATGCGTTGGCGGCTCGGCTACCACGCGGTGTTCACCACGCAAGGGATACCAGCGCAAGCCTTCGGTCACTTCGGCTTTGGCGGTTCGGGTGCATGGGCCGATCCCAGCCAGCAGCTGGCGCTGGGGATGATTGTCAACAGCGGCGTCGGCACACCGTTCGGCGACCTGCGCATCGCGCGCATCAGCGGGGCTGCGCTGCTGAGCGTTCGGCAGCGTACGCAAGCATCCGGCGTGCGGTCGGTGCCGAGTCCGCGACTTGTGGGCCGGAGCGGCGCCAGAACCCTTGCGGCACGTCGGCGCGCGTCGACGCTATCAGCGCAGTCAGCAGGGATCGGGGGCGCCTGAGAGTCGAGCACGTCTGCACGCGCTTCACGGATCTGCGTCGCCCGCATGCAGCGACGGAGGTTCGCTCTCCAGCAGTGATGATTCGTCAGGCGGCTGATACAGGACGGCCGCGAACGGCGTACCCCCGCCTCGATCTTGATTGCACCCCAGCTCGAAGCCGCTCCGGCGCCTGCTTGCCAAGCACGTGCTTCGTCTCGTGTGGCTGCCCTGACGCTTCGGAGCCGATTGCCCCATTCTCGCCCGGCAGCAAACGGCGCACCATCTGGCTTGGCCGCAGCTCGTTGAGCCGTGTAAGCACCGGGTACGGACGTTCCTGCGCCAGCGCGTCGAGCGTTTTCTGCATCACACCGGTGATCTCCGCATAACACTTGCGCACGACTCTTGGATTCTTTGCCTGCCCCGGACCGTAGCGCGACCAGTCCAGCGGTTCGCCGAACTGCACGGTGACCTTGGCGGGTAGCTGCACCGACGGCACGAAGGCGGGGGCCACTCCCAGCGGAATATGCCAGATGAACGGGAACACCTTGATGTGCAGGCGTTCCAGACCCATCCAGCGAGCAATCCTGCGGCCGCGCGTCAGCACAAAGGTCGATTGGTGTGCACCGTGGATGGTCATCGGCACAACGGGTACACGTGCAGTCAGGGCCAATTCGACGAACCCCATGTGCCCCCCGAAGTCAATTTTGTTGCGTTCGCTCCAGGGGCGGAACACTTCATGGTCACCGCCCGGAAATACGACGGTGGCGGCACCCCGTTTCAGTGCTGCTTTGGCGATCGCCGGATTGGCACGCAGTAGCCCCAGCTTACGGAACCATGGGCCCACGATCGGGTAGGCAAACGTCAAGTCGTACCCCAACATGTACAGCGCGGCTTTGGGGCCTCGGTCCTCTATCCAGCGCTCAAGCAGCGCTGCGACGTCGGTCGTCTGTGCCCCGCCGGAATGATTGCCGACGATGAGAAAGGCACCGTGCTTGGGCAGATTCTGCCAGCCGCGGATCTCGGCGCCGAAGTAGCGGTTGATGACCCTGAGGAGCGGCAGGACAAGCCTGACGGCCCTGGGGTCACGTTGAAAATGCGCCTGCTTGAGCTGCGCCTTAATGGTCATGTCGATCCGATCAACGAGCGGCTGCAGCAGCGCTGCGATTTCTCCGGGCGGAGACTGTTGAGGGTCGAGATGTCTCATGGCACCGCCTCCAGCGTGAACGCCGGCCGGTTCAACCCGCCGTATTGCGGTCCGGGTAGCTTGCGCGCCTTCCACCGAGTCCATCGCCTACTCCCCTGATCGCCAGGTCCGACCACCGAACACTCACCCAGCAAATGTCATGACAATCCCACGTGGTCGGCAAAATCAACCCGCTCGCGGCCAACTCCGCAGTTCTGCTTCTGAAACTCAGGGCGGGTTCTCGAAACCTGCAATCAAAGGCTACAAGAGGGTCTCATCTAGCAGCATGAGGACACGGGCGGTAGGTCCTGGAGCGCGGGTAGCGTTCGATGCGAGACGACCCGCCGCCATTCCCAGGCGAATTGAACACCGGTGGGAGGGTGGTGCAGGGGGCAAAGTTTCGCTACCAGAGACCGCAGTCGAAGGAGGAGAATCGTGACGCGTGAACGCCGTGGAGGAGAAGGATCTGTGATCCAGACGGAAGCGGGGGCAAAGCCAGCGCCGGCGAAAGCAAGCGCGCGGGCGGCCCGCGGGGGCAAAGCGCAAGTGAGTGAGAAGCTGGATGACAAGGAACCGGCAAGCCGGAACGAAGCAAACGCACAATCATCGCAAACGCGGCCGGATCGGCAGGCGGCCAGCAGCGATTCCGCCGGGGTGCCACCGACTCGTGCCCGCCGCGAACGGCCGGCGGGGGGGCGAGGGGTTTCCGGCAAGGCTCCCGCATCGCGGGCAGCCGAGCCGCAACTTGAAGCGCTTACCGAGGAGCTACGAGCCGTGAAAACAATGGTGCAGCGACTGGTGCCGCCACCACTGACCGACACGAGCACGGCCGACACAATACTGGAAGGCGCCGTCAATTCGCTGCGTCGCCTGCTGAGCGAGTTGATCGAGGAGCGCATGGAGGCGCTAGTTAGAGACCTTGCCCAGGTCCGCAGCGACGCGACGTCCGCGGCCGCCGACGAAGGCGGGCGGATCGTCGCGCGACTGGACCAGCTGCTCGAGTCGCTCGGCGCCCGCAAGTTCGAGGCACGACGGTTCGACGCCATCGATCCGCTCATCCACGTCGCCGTCGAGGAACGCCGTGAGCAAGGCATTCCCGAGGGCGTGGTTCTCGCGACAGTGCGCCCGGGCTTTCGAAGCGGGCGCGGCGTCGTCGTCTGCAAGGCGGCGGTGGCCGTCAACCGCGGAGCCTGAGAGATGGCACAGCTGGGGATCGATTTCGGGACAACCAACACCGTGGTGGTCTGCAGCGATCGCGGCCGCTATCCGATCGTCCCGCACGTTGCCGAGACCGCGATAGGCCACGTTGTGCGCGACGTGTTCCCGTCGCTGTTGGCATACGACCACGACAGCGGCCGGTTTCTGTATGGTCCGGACGCGGAGCGCTGTCTGCTGCGGGCCCCAGGGGCCGCCCGCTATAGCATCGTCCGCTCGATCAAGCGTCTGCTGCGCGACTATGTCGGCGGCGGCCGCATTGGCCTCGAAACATACCCCGGGGGATGGGAGACGGCCGCGGTGCTCACCGGGTTCGCTGCTGCCCTACGGGACTCCATCTTGCGAGCCGGCCTCTTTGCTCCCGCGGAGCGGTTGCGCACGGTGCTGACCTGGCCGGCACATGCCAACGGCGCACAGCGCTACGTGACCCGCGCGTGCTTCAAAGCGGCCGGCTTCGAGATCGTTGGAACGCTCAACGAGCCCACCGCGGCGGCGATCGAATTCGCCGACCGCATGGCCCAGGGCAACCGTATGGCAGCTCGGAAGCTGGCGGCGTCCGTCGCCATCTTCGACTTCGGCGGCGGGACCTTCGATGCCTCGTTGGTGCGGGTTGAGGGCGGGGAATTTACCGTGCTGGACGCAGCGGGCATCGAGGAGCTGGGCGGCGACGATCTGGACCAGGCTCTGGCGTTCATGTTTGCCGAGCAGATCGGGGTCAGCCTCGATGCGTTACCTCCCTTGCAGCGGGACCTCTTGCTGCGCCACGCCTGCCAGCAGAAGGAGAGCATCGCCTCGGGAGCAGTGCGGACGTTGACCCTCGTGCCCTCCGACATTGGCGTGCGTGGACCAACATGTACAGTACCCGTGGCGGCGTATTTTGAACGCGTGCGTCCAGTGATCGCCCCGGCGGTGGACAAGCTCTGGTCCCTGGTGGCTGGGAGCGCTGCGCGCGCTGCCGGCATCGATCCGGAGCGACTCGACACCGTGTATTTGGTCGGTGGTTCTTCGAAGTTGCCGTTGGTAGCGCAGTTGATTGCGGCGCGTTTTCCGGCCGTGCGTCTGGTCATGACGGACAAGCCGTTCACGGCGACCGCCATGGGTGCGGCCATTCACAGTGCGGAAGGCATTGCCCTCCACGACATCCTGTCGCGGCACTTCGGCGTCATCCGCTTAGCGGATCGCGGGACCCGCGAGTACTTTGCGCCCATTTTTCGCGCCGGGACTCAGCTGCCCCCGCACGGCGGCGCCGCGGTCGAGGCGCGGGCGGAGTATGCGCCGCAGCACAACGTCGGGCACCTGCGCTACTTCGAATGTGCAGGGGTGGATGAGCGGGGCCAGCCTGCACTTGGCGTGCGCGCCTGGTCGGATGTGCTGTTCCCCTACGATCCCAACATCCCCGTCGAGCAACGCTTGACACTGGCCGATATCGTGCAGCGCGGTGACCTGGCGGACCAGCGGATTTGCGAAGTGTATTCGTGCGACAGCGACGGCGTCATCACGGTGCGCATGAGCCGGCGCGCGGATGGCCAGGCACGTGTCTACGAGATCTTCCGGGATTGATGACCGGGTCGCGATGGAAGAGAGCGAAATCGGCGAGGTTGGGGTCGACAAGCTGGCGGAGCAGGCACACGAGAAGGCGAGGAAGCAAGGAGCACGCGTGCCGTGGTTGCGCGGGCTCGCCCTGTCGACCGCGTTGTTCGCCGTTGCAGCTGCAATTGCATCGCTTGAAGCGGGTCGCTACGCGAGCGAGGCCCTCTTACGGATGAACGAGGCAACCCTCAGACAAGCACAGGCGGCTGACGCGTGGGCGTACTATCAAGCCAAGGGGGTCAAACAGGTCACACGTGACGCCGCGGCCAGCATCCTGACCTCTGGATCATCGCCTGCGTGTGCGGCACGGCCGGCGTGAGCCTCGTAGTCGCCGGCTTGTTCTGAACGTCCGAGTTAGGCAGCCGAGACGCATCGACCTTTCCGTCAAGCCTCGGCCGAATACCGGGGTGGCAAGAATGTGGGAGCCAAGATCGCCTTGAATCGGCTGCGCCGACTGCATCAATCGGCCACGCATGCGTCAAGTGATAGCCCGGAGAGAATCGACGGACCGCTGATTACTTTCCGTGTGAGCCCAATGAGTGTGCGCCTTGGTACACGTTGGCGGCACGCTGTTCGAGGTAATCGATCTCGGTGTCCATGAGTGCAACTGCCCCCGCGCCAGTGCGCCGTTGATTGCTGCAGGGCGCCGTCATAGATGCGTTGAGCGGGTTGGTAGGGGCTGATCTGTACCCGCAGCCAACCCATCGAGGTTCCCGCCGAATCGTTCACCGCTGCACGATAGACACCACGCACCTCGAGGCCCGTTGTTGGCAATTGACCGAGCAGGGTTGGAGCGACCCGGCCATCGATTCGTTGGAACATGCCGGTCTCAATTGGCGCACCTTCGGCTGGCGTCAGGACCAATCGTATTGCATCACGTTCCCACCGCGCCTCGACGTGACCGACGACAGCGGCTGCGGCATCTGGTGCAGCGCGAACAACCATGTGGGCTGGGTCAGGAAACCACACTGCGGCGAGTGGAGCCGTGTCGTCAGTCTTGAGCACAAACCTGGGACCGTTGGTAAACGGGGGCGTCGTAGCCGGTATCAACACCGGCACCCAACGTTGCGGGCGACGGCAGGCATTCTGGAGAAGCGCCCCGACACCGGCATCGCTCACCGTAACCTGAGGGGGTGATTCTACGCCTGTAGTTCGCAGAAGGTAACATCAGTCGCCGATTGGGTACGACCCGACCTTGGGAAACCTCAAACCTGTGGTAGGCGGTCCCAAAGCACGGAGGACCTCGTCAGTGGCAGGAAGAACAGAGGATTTAAATTATCCCAAGGGGATTCGAATCCGAACCCATTGCCGTGCCAAGGTGCATCGACGACTATTTCGTGATCGCGGACCGCGCGTGCGAGGTCTTCGAGCTGAAATACTGAAAGAGGAGGAAGGTGAATGCTGACAGTACGCATCGGCGACCAAGAGTACTGGGTGAGCGCGCGCACCGCGAAGATCCTCGAGCGCATCGCCCGCGCGGAGAACGATCTGGCCGCGGTCACCATCGGCACGCTCACCGTGAAGTTTCACTACCAGACGGTGCGCACCTGCGACGTGACCAAGAGCCTGGAGCCGTGAGGGGGTGGATAGCCGGTCCAAACGGGGTCATAGACATAGTGGCGAATTACCGGACGTGCCACACTCCCCGGCCCTCTCAACCCACCGCGGTGGCTTTGCGCGGCGTGATCTCCTCCGCAATGGCACGCGCGGCGGGCAAGGTTTTGAGATCGTAGACAGCCTGCAAGTTGAGCCAGAACTCGGCGCTCGTCCCGAAATAGCGGGCGAGGC
>DATKMS010000056.1:0-8630 GCA_035541735.1 Candidatus Margulisiibacteriota bacterium | reverse complement strand
TCCGCCGCTGTCAGCTGCTCCTGCAGCCACGCACGCAACGTGTCGTCGCCCGCCAGGCACATCAATGCCAGCCAGCGCGGTCCCACTGGGAAGCCCGACAGCAGGCGCTCGATGCGCAGCAGCGCCAACTCGACCGCCACCGGATATTTCGCCCGATAGTGGCTCACTGCCGCCGCACCGAGCGCCTCGCCGACCGCCTTCAGCCCATGACCGCTCACCGCTACCGTTGGTAGCACTGGCACTCCGAGCGCCGCAGAGAGAGCGCCCGTATCGATGACCAAGCCGCGGTCTGCAGCCTCGTCCATCATGTTGAGCACCAGCACGAAGGGCACACTCGCCTCCGCCAGTTGCAGCGATACGACCAAGGCGCGCGCCAGGTTCTTGGCATCGGCAACCTGCACGACAGCGTCTACGCCCCCGAGTAGGATGTCACGGGTGACGCGTTCATCCTCCGAGTTGGGGGTCAGGCTGTTTACCCCAGGGGTGTCGATCACCTCGACGCTCGCATCGCCACGCGCAGCCGCGCGCGTCACCTCGACGGTGGTACCTGGATAGTTGCTGACGGTAGCGTAGGCCCCGGTCAGTGCACCAAAGATGACACTCTTTCCGACGTTCGGATTGCCGACCAGCGCGATCCGCCGAAAGCACTGCCGCGACGGCTGGCTTGGCTGTTCCGAACGGACGGAATCTACGACATGCAACTCGCTACGCCCTGCTCGCACCGCCTGCTGCATCATGATCTACCGCCAAAGCACCGCGCCGCGGTCTCCACACGGGCTTCTGTTGCACCATCCATACCCTCGCCCCACCAACCTGCCCATCGCACCCCTTGCGCAGGATTTCGCAGCTCTAAGAATAGGCGTCCGGTCCATTCTTCCAAGTGCGCCAAATCAGGTCGTCGTGTGACGTATGTCATCCACACGCCGCCTACCGAACGATAGGTTGAGCATAATGAATCAGGGTGCACATGCAGCCGTACGAGGGACCGGCGCGGCTCAGCAGGCTCTCGGTGCCTCCCTTCCCCGCGCCGTGTTCCGCGCCCCACTGCGGCTGCATGGGCACCCCGGTTGTCCGTTGCCAACAGAACATTCGAAACCCGGCTTTGGACAAGCGGCAGCAGGATTTTCCTTTTACGGGAGCGGCACCGCATCCTCGCTCTTTCTGCACGCGGTTCCCACCTGATTTGTACCGTCATGTGGCTGGCAGCCCGTCCGGGTGCCAGCCGTTCGTCCCAATGCCCCGGCATTGGCGTCTCCCCCGGCGGTACCGCTCCCCAGCCGCTCGCCGCGATCGTCGGACCGACGATCGCGGCGCCGAGCGCCCTGATGTATTGAAAACCCGATCGCCGATCGCCGCGAAGCTACGCCTTGACCACGGAGCGCTGGCAGCTCTTTTCATCCCTGCAGCGCCGCGGCGCGCACTCGATCGCGCCGGCTACCGCCGTGACCATCCTCCCTGAGGCATTCTCCCCGCCCAACGCGATCGACGGAGCCTCACGCTTGTGGCGTGGAGTGCTCGGCTTGGCTATATGCTCACTGTTACATGGGACAGGAGAGCGAGGCCGAACGGCTCGCCGCTGAGAAGCAGTACTTCGACGCGGTGCTCGACAGTATGTCGGATGGCGTCCTGGTGTGCGACAGCGCCATGCGTGTAACCAAGTTCAACAGCGCCGCCGAGCAGATCACCGGGTGGAGTCGGATCGACGCCATCGGCGCACCCTGTCCTGACATCTTCCACGGCTACCTCTGCGGCCATGGCTGTGCGCTGGAGCGCACCGCTGCGGGCAACGACGGGGTCCGCGACCAAGAAGTGATGATCCAGCACCGCAACGGCGAGCAACGGCTCATCGTGCTGACCACCTCGGCCATCCGTGCTGCCGATGGCGGCGCGCTCGGCGTCGTCGCGGTGTTTCGCGACATCACCGAGCTGGCCCGTCTGCGCACCGAGTTGCGGGGCCGCGCCGGCTTCCCCAACCTCGTTGGCCGGAGCCCGGCAATGCGCACGCTCTACGAGCAGATTGAGGACGTCGCCGCGTCGGAGGCGAGCGTGCTGCTGCTGGGCGAAACCGGCGTCGGCAAAGAGCTGGTGGCAGAAGCGATCCATCGTGCCAGCCGGCGAGCCGGCGGACCGCTCATCAAGGTGAACTGCTCGGCGCTGAGCGAGGGCTTGCTGGAGTCGGAGCTGTTCGGGCACGTGCGCGGCGCCTTCACCGGTGCACTGCGCGACAAGGTCGGCCGCTTCGAGCTCGCCAATGGCGGGAGCATCTTCCTCGACGAGATCGGCGAACTGTCACCGAGCCTGCAGGTGAAGCTGCTGCGGGTGCTGCAGGAGAAAGAGATCGAGCGCGTCGGCGAGGCACGCGTGATCCCGGTCGACTGCCGGGTCATCGCCGCCACGAACCGCGACTTGCGGGCCCGCGTTGATCGTGGGACCTTCCGCGAAGATCTCTTCTACCGCCTCAGCGTCATTCCCATCCACGTGCCGCCGTTGCGCGACCGCCGCGCCGACATTCCGCTGCTCGCCGAGCACTTCCTGACGCGCATTGCCACCCAGGAGGGCAAGCCGGTCGAAGGGTTCACCCCCGACGCCATCGATGCCCTGCTGGAGTATCGCTGGCCCGGCAACGTGCGCGAGCTGGAGAACGCCATCGCCTTCGCGATCATCAAGTGTCGTGCGCCACGTATTGGCGCTGAGCACCTGCCCGCCGAGATCCGCTCGGCGCCTCGGGCCGCGCGATCCGGCGCAGGCACGCTGACGCGCGACGCCATCGAAGCGGCGTTGCAGAAAACCGGCGGCAACCGCCTGCGTGCCGCACGCGCCCTCGGGGTTGGGCGGGCGACCTTCTACCGCAAGGTCGCCGAGCTAGGGATCGACATCCCCACGAAGCGCTGACCGAATCCCCGAGCTCGTTTCGAGGAGAAACTTCGCGATTTCACCGAGAAGAAGTTCATCGTGGACGCTGCTTAGACCGCGCCAAGTTGCAGGAGACCGGCGATCCTCACCAAACGCTGGCCGAGACAGCCGGACTGTCTCAACCCCCTGGGACAGTCGAATGTGACAACCATCCGCTAGCTTGCGGAGATATTTGGCGGCTGACGCGAGTGTCTCGGGACACATAGCGGGGCGTGCCCCGTCCAACGCGGTGACACACATCTCCCTCCTCGCTGCGCTGTGCGCAGGCGTGCTTCGAGAACCTCAGCACGACAGTGAAGCCAATGATTTCAGTCTCTTCGGGTTCACCCTGAGCTCTCGAACGGTGTGGCTTCCGCACGCTCCATGCTCACCTCTGCAAACACTCGCGCGTTGGTACGGCCCCTGCACAGCGGAGTGCGTATGGGCTCGCCAGGTTTCATTGGAACCACGACAGTCGACGACGTCATCCGCATCGATGCGGGTCTCAGTCGCGTGCTCCGCGAGTACGGCGTCGACACCTGTTGCGGCGGCGCGCGCACGCTTGCCGAAGTTGCCGAGGCACAGGGCGTCCCCCTTTCCGAGATTCTCGCAGCATTGCATGCGCCCGCCACGCCGAGCGCCGCGCCGCCGCAAGCGCCGCCTGTACAGTCGGCGGCACGGTTGCCTGCACCCACGCGCTACCTGCGCTTCTTCATCGCGAGCTTGTCGTTCGCCCTCACCTTCGGTGCGGCGCTCGGTGCCTGCATGCTCGGCAGCATGACCCTGCCGTGGAATCTCCTGCACGGGCTGCCGCTGGCGGCGGTGAAGACGGCACACGGGTATGCGCAGGTCTATGGCTTCGCGACGCTGTTCGTCATGGGCGTCGCCTACCATGTCATTCCGCGCTTCACCGGGGGATCACTGAGCGCCCCGCGACTGGCCGCAGCGTCGTTCTGGTTGCAGGTCGGCGGTGTGCTCGCCGTCGCCCTCGGTACGCTGGCCGGTGCACCGTTCAGCGGGCCGGTTCCGGTCGGCGGGACGGCAGCGTTGTTGGGCGCAGCGCTCGCGCTGGGCTGGAACATCGATCGGACCCTCGCGGCGAGCACGATGCCGCGCGCGCCTTACGAGTCCTATCTGCGTGCGGGATGCGCCTGGCTCGTGATCGCAACCGGGCTTGGTCTCGCGTCGGCCGCAACGGGCAAGACCACGCTGCAATCCGTCATGTGGGAGAGCGCGCTGTGGGGCTTCCTTGCCTCGTGGCTCTTCGGCATGAGCCTGCGCATCCTCCCGGTCTTCATGGGTGTTGCGCCGGTGCGGCGGCGTGCGGGCACGCTTCTCTTCCTCGGCTACGAGTTGGCCGTCGCCGCGTGGGTCACCGTTGCGTTGATCGAAGTGTGGACGTCGGTGCTCATCGCGCGCGCGGTCGCCGGCGCCGCGCTCGCGGTCACGGCCTTCGCGTTGGTGCTGCAGATCGGTGTCCTCGGACCGCGTGAGCGTGGCGCCGCGGATGCCGGCGGCTACGCCAAGTTCATCGTCGCCGCCTATGCGTGGCTGCTGGCGGCCCTGCTCTTCGCACCCGCGTGGAGTGCGGCCGCGGCGTTGGGCGGCGCCGGCGCACCGGCGCTGCTCTTCGACTTTGGCCGCCACGCATTCACGCTGGGGTTCTTGACGCAGATGATCATCGGCGTCGCCACCCGCATCGTGCCGGTGTTCACCGGCGTGCCGCTGTGGAGTCCGAGGACACGTGATGCGACGTTCGCCCTGCTCAACGCGGCGGTGGCGGCGCGTGCGCTGCAGGTCGTCGTTGAGCTGACCGGAAACGAAGCCGTCTGGCCGTACATCTCCCTTTCGGGCGCCTTCGGTCTCGCCGCATTCATCGCGTTCGCGCTCAACGTGTTCATGACCATCCGCTCCCGCACGTCTGTGCCGGCAACGGCGATCGCTCCGGCCGCCAGCAGCACACCCAGCGCTGACAACCTGATTGCGGATCTCCTCACGATCCCCGGCGCACTCGAGCTGCTCGTGGCGCGCGGCTTCCGCCCGCTCAGCAACCCAGCGATGCGAGCGGCCATGGCTGGTACGGTCACCTTGCGGCAGGCCTGCCGGATTCACGGAATCGACGTCGAGCCGCTCATCGCCGAGTTGCGCACCCTGGCCACCGCCAAGCGAGCTGCGTGAAGGAGGGCCGAGAATGACCGCGACTGTGAGTGACCGACTCGAACTGCCCACGACATTGCGGCCCGAGCCCATCATCGTGCGCGATCCGTTTCTCGAATTTCTCGGCCTCGTGCCTGCCGGCGGACCGATTGCCATCACCTTTGCCGAGTTGGTAAAGGCAGCCGGGCACGTTTGCCCCACAGTTGCGGGGGCCTACCTGATCCTCCGCTACGGGCTCAAGGCGCTGTACGGCGATGAGCCGGCGCTGCGCGGTAATGTGCGGGTCACGGCCTACGGCGGGCCGGCTGACTTCGGCTACGGCCCGATCGCGCAGTTGGTCAACTGCGTCATCGGTGCAGCTCCCGAGACTGGGTTCGGCGGTCTGGCGCGTGGACGCTTCCGCCGGCGCGACCTGTTTCTCTTCAAGCGTGACGACATCCGAAGAAATGAGTTCGACTTCGAGCGCCTCGATACCGGCCGCCGCGTGCGGGTGATCTACGACCCGAGCATCATTCCAGCTCCCCTGCAACTCGCCGCAGCGATCGGCCCCGCATTGGCCGACGCCGCCAGCCCCGACGACGTCGCCTACTTCCGGCAGCTGTGGCTGCAGCGGGTAGAGGACATCCTTGCCGCGGGCTACCGCGTCGTCAACGTCAGTGAAGCCGTACAGGCAGCGCGGGTGGCAGGAGAACGCGCATGATCCAGATCGGTGCACCACTGGCGCACGACTTCAGCAACCCGCTCGGCGTCATGAGTGACTGCCATCGGCGCATCGAACACTTCCTGCATCTGCTGATCGTCGTTACGCACCAGGCTCATGGTGGCCCCCTCAGGGCGGAGCAGCGAGACGCAATGGAAGTCGCACTGCGCTACTTCGAAGAGGCGGAGCCCAAGCACACCGCCGATGAGGAAGAGTCGCTGTTCCCGCGACTGCGTGCGTCGCAGCATCCCAAGGCGCCCGCGGCGCTGGCGCTCGTCGACATGCTGGCTCACGACCACGAGGTTGCACAGGCGCACTACACGCGGGTCGGCACTCTCGCCCACCGCTGGTTGGCTGACGGTCACCTTCCCGACGATGCGGCACGCGAACTGGCTGAGCGGCTCGATGCCCTCGCCGCACTCTACCGTACTCATATTCCGGTGGAAGACGGTGAGCTGCTGCCACTGGCGCACGGTATTCTCGATGCCGCGGACATTGCGATGCTGGGTCGTGAGATGGCGGCGCGGCGTGGCGTGACCACAACCCGTTTGCCGCACCAGACAGCCCCAGCGGCACGGCAACCGTCGGACTCGCCGACATGACTCCGGACCGCAAAGGAGGTTCCCGACCTATGGACAGAAGGACACGTACGCTGCTGATCGCCGCGTTCGTCGCAGGCGGTGCGCTCGCCTTGGTGGTCGGCCGTGGCGGTACCGGCGGCGTTACGCCAACGCAGGCAGCCGTTCCGTCGGCGCCGCTCGACCAGATCATGCAGGACCGCGGCCTCACACCCGACGAAGCGGAAGCGGCGCTCAAGACATTCGTGCCGCCGGGCAAACATGACGAGTTCATGATGATCACCTCGGGCGGTCATCGCGGCAGCATCCTGCTCTATGGCATCCCGTCGATGCGCTTGCTCAAAGAGATCCCCGTCTACTCTCCCGACGTGTGGCAGGGCTGGGGACAGGGCGACACCGACAGCGCCGAGGTCTTGAAGAACGGCAGTTTTGGAAAGGGGCTGCCGGTGCAGACCTGGGGCGACCTGCATCACCCGCAGATCTCGCTGACCAACGGCAAGTACGACGGCGAGTGGGTCATCGCCACCGACAAGAGCGCCGGCCGCGTCGCCGTGATCTCGCTGCGTGATTTCAAGACCAAGAACATTTTCAAGATCCCCAACGCCAACTCGGATCACCACGGCGTGTTCACCGACAACAGCGAGTACATCATCGTCAGCACCTTCTTTCCGACGCCGTTCAGCGAGCCCAACGGCTACGCACCCATCGAGCAGTATCAGGCCAAGTATCGCGGCACCGTGAGCTTCCTGCGCTTCGACCGCACCAAGGGCGAGATCGTCGTTGCCGAATCCTTCCAGGTCGAGCTGCCGCCATACTTCCAGGACCTCTCGATCGCCGGCCGCGGCCCGTCCGACGGCTACTTCTTCATCAACTCGATGAACACCGAGATGGCCACCGGCGGCGACCTCGAAGGCAAGCCGCCGATGGAGATCGGCGCCTCGCAGCGCGAGATGGATTACCTGCACGTCCTCGACTGGAAGAAAGCGGCGGAGGTCGCCAAGGATCCGGCGAAGACCAAGGTGGTCAATGGCATCAAGGTGATTGCGCTGCCGACGGTAGTCGCGGAGAACCTGATGTACTTCGTGCCCGAGTCGAAGAGCCCGCACGGCGTCGACCTCGTCCCCGGCGGCGAATACGTCATCGTCTCGGGCAAGCTCGACCCGTTCGTCAGCGCCTACTCGGTGGAGAAGATCAAGAAGGCGATCGACGAGAAGAACTTCGAAGGCAAAGACCAGTTCGGCGTACCCATCCTGAAGTACGACGCCTGCCTGGAGGCGCACATCCAAACCGGCCTCGGGCCGCTGCACAGTGTCTTCGACAACCAGGGCAACGGCTACACCTCGCACTTTCTCGACTCGACGGTGGTGAAGTGGACCATCGGCCCGCCGTACAACCCGCCGGAGAAGGCGTGGAAGGTCGTCGACAAGGTTTCTATCCACTACAACATCGGTCACCTGCAGGCCGCCGGTTCGAACACCCGCAAGCCCTGGGGCCGCTACCTGGTTGCCCTCAACAAGTGGTCGGTGGATCGCTTTCCGAACATGGGACCGCTGCATCCGCAGAACCTGCAACTCATCGACATCAGCGGACCCAAGATGCGGCTGCTGTCCGATACGCCGACCATCGGCGAGCCGCACAATTCGATGATCATCCCCATCGAGATCCTGCAACCGTGGTCCATCTATCCCGAAGTCGGCTTCGATCCGTTGAAGATGCGCCACTCCGAGCACGCGACGCAGCAGGGTGAGGAGTCGATCAAGCGTGACGGCAACACCGTCACCGTCAACGGCACCGTGGTGCGCTCCCACTTCAAGCCCGACATCGTGCGGGTGAAGGAAGGCGACAAGGTCGTCTTCAACTGGACCAACGTCGAGACCGCCGAAGACGCCACGCACGGCTTCGGCTTGCACGGCTACAACGTCAACTTGTCCATTGATCCAGGCGCCACGCAGAGTGCCGAGATCGTCGCGGCCAAGCCGGGTGTCTACCCCTACTACTGCACGGAGTTCTGCTCGGCGCTGCACATGGAAGTCACCGGCTGGCTGCTCGTGGAGCCAAAGAAGGAGCCCAAGAGCTGACCGGGCTCGAGGAGCCTAGTGATGGCAGACAACTCTTCGCAGATCGCTGCCGCGGCGGTACCGACTGACGCGAGTGAACACGCCTCGGATCCGGCCGCGGTGCTCACCATCGTCGTTGTCGCGACGCTTGCCTTGATACTCGCGTGGGTACTGCCGTGGTGGATCATGAAGGCGCGCGCGCCGCAGTACGGCCAGCGCGTTCTGGTGATCGACGTCGGACCGCGC
>DATKMS010000055.1:0-16082 GCA_035541735.1 Candidatus Margulisiibacteriota bacterium | reverse complement strand
ATTCTGCTGACCGATCCCATTGACGAGGAGTGAGAACAAGCAGCGGCATCTTATGGCACGTCTCCGTGACTGGATCTTCACCGTCCCCTTCCTGCTCAGCTTTGGGCTGATTTTGCTCGTCTTCGACGTCGTTCAACGCGTTGCGCGCCTCTTCGGCCAACGCCCGCAGGAGTACGTCGCCGGCGCGCTGCAGGTCGCCTTGGTGCGCTCGTTCGCGATTTGCGGCGCGCGCTTGCACGTCGACTGCTCGCCGCGCATCAAGCCGCACACGCCCTATCTGATCATCGCCAACCACCAGAGCATGTTCGACGTGCCCATCTTCGGCGCGCTGTTCTTCACCAACTTCCCGAAGTACGTCTCGAAGAAGTCGCTGGCCAAGTGGATCCCCAGCATCTCGTACAACCTGCGGCGCGGCGGCAACGCCATCATCGACCGCGGGGATCCGGGGCAGGCAATCGGGGCGATCCAAGAACTCGCGGCGCAGGTGCGCGAGCGCGGCGTCTCCGCTGTGATCTTTCCCGAGGGAACACGAGCGCGTCACGGCACGCTCGGCAAGTTCCGCCCGCGCGGCACGCTGGCCCTCCTGGAAGCGGCGCCCGACACGCCTGTCGTACCCGTGTGCATCGACCAGTCCTGGCGCCTGCTGCGGCACAACCTGATGCCGGTGCCGTTCGGCACACGCGTGCGTGTGTGGATCGGCGATCCGATCGCGCGCCGCAAGGACGAGGATCGCGAAGCCTTGCTGGCACGGTGCGAAGAGCTGATCCGCACTGCGCTTGGCGAACATCGACACGCCGCCGCGTCGCAAGCTGCGTAGAAGCGCGCGGTTGGCCACGACGTCACGCGGCCGGTAGCGCCACCTTCTCGTACACGTCGGCAAGCGCCAGGTGCGCGCCGAGGGACTCCAGTGTGATCTGGTCCGCCAGGCGGTTGGTCTCCTCGAACATCCACCGCCCATCCGGCTGGCGGACAAAGTGCTCGACGTGCGGCTTGTCCTGCGCGATCAGCACGTACTCCGTGAACGACTCGATGGTACGATACTGCTCGAACTTAGCGCCGCGATCGTAGTCCTGGGTGGACTTCGAGAGCACTTCGATGATGACCTTCGGATTTACCAGTGTGTCAGCCTGGTCATCGTCGAAGCGCGGCGCGCCGCACACGACCACCACGTCGGGGTAGGTGTACAAACCAGTCGCCGAGACTTTCGTGCGGAGATCCGTGGAGTAGACTGTGCAATCGCGGGCTCTGAGCTGTCCCCAAAGCCGGCTCACCACGTTGGTGACGATCAGCACATGTACCGGGCTGGCGCCCGACATCGCGAAGATCTCGCCGTTGAAGTACTCGCTCTTCGTCTCCGCCTTGCGCTCCAGCGCAAGGTACTCCTCCGGAGTAATCCGCGGTTTCGGTTGCATGGTCATCGCTGCCCGCAACCCTACTACGGCCCTGCTGGCGCTGCAATTCGTGGCAGGGGATTTGGCTGCAATCCCGGAATGCCGACCTGCTGGATGCGCAGCGCGTTGTCGCCGTCTTCGTAGCGCGACAGCCTACCGGTGGTGCGCCACAGGCGGTAGGCGAGGGCGGCGGACAGGACACGGATGGGATAGTCACGCGGCAGGTGCTGCAGGTAGGGCTGGATGGTGACGAAGTCGCGCGCGCCGTATTGTTTCATGATCGAGCGCAGGCCGCCGTTGCGTGGGCCGATGTTGTAGGCCAGCAATCCGAGGAAGAGGTCGCCACGCATCTCGCTGAGGTAATGGCTCAACGTCGCCGCGGCGACGAAGGCGTTGTGGCGCTGGTTGAGCGGATCGAGGCGGTCGACCTTGAGATGCCGGCGCACGCGGTCGACGGCCGCCTGGGGCGGTGCCGTGATCTGGAAGAGCCCGCGGCCGCCGTCGGCGCTGTCGCGCGGGTAGAAGGAGGATTCCGCCGCACCCACCCCCATCAAGACCTCCGGATCGACCGCAAACGCCGCCCCCGCCTCGTACACCGTCGGTTCGTAGACGCGCGCCCGCTCGAGGATCAGCAGCATCTGGCTCAGATCGGCGCGCCGGTACGCGGCGTAGACCTGGTGCCCGATCGCGGCGCGCTCGGCTTCGGCAGTGCCGCCGACCAGAGTGTGCAGGCTGGTCAGCTCGCGGTGAAACTCCGGGCGCATCGCGAACCACGCGGCAGCCGCAGCGATACTGACCGCCAGTAGCGGAGGGACGAATCGCAAGCGGCGCTGGCAGCGGCGGCGCAACGCCAACCATGCAGCGAGCACCCCGGCGGTCACGAGACTCAGCGCGAGGACGGCGCCAGCGAAGGGCAGCAGGTTCGACCACAGGCCAGCGCCCGCAAACCAATCGGCAAGCCGCCCGAGAGAGCCGATGACACCGACCAGCGCAGCGGCGAGGAGAGCGGCCACCTCGACCCCGACGCCGAACCATGCCCACCCACGGCGCCGCGCCCGGCGCCTTTTGCGCGCTCGAGGCCTCCGCGGCGCCCGTTGCTTGAGCACCGCGGGCTTGTCAGCCGGCCTGATCTCCGGATTGTCCGCCGCTGGAGATGCCACACGCCCCCGCTTCACCACCACGCCGCATCGTAGCGCCACCGGGGCAGGAGAGGAAGCAACAATCAGTTGGAGCCGGCGTGCCGCCACGCCGTGGAGAGCAGCTATCGCGAGCGGACTTCCTACTTCCGCGGCAACCCCAGCACGCGCTGTGCGACGATGTTGCGCTGCACCTCGCTGGTGCCGCCGGCGATGGTGAGCGAACGGTCGTAGAGGAACTGGTAGGCCCAGCGGCCGCGGTCCGGCGTGCGCGGCGAGCCTTCCCACAAGGTCCCGTACGCGCCCAGCAGGTCGACGCCCGTCTCGGAGAAGCGCTGGCCCAGCTCAGTGGTGAACAGCTTCATCGCCGCCGACATGTGCGGGTTGACGCGGCCGTGCAGCTGATCGCTCATGGCACGCAGGCCGAACGATTTGACGACGCGCGCCTTCACCGCCAGGTCGGCCAACCGTTGGCGCCACAGCGGATCGCGCGAGCGGCCGTGCGTGCGCGCCATGCCGACGATGCGGTCAAATGCCTGATCGAAACGTACCGACCCGGCGATTCCCGTGCGCTCGTTCACCAATGCCGAGCTGACCACCTCCCAGCCCTGACCCTCCGCACCGAGCAGGTTCGCCACCGGCACCCGCACGTCGTGCAGGAAAACCTCGTTGAACTCGCTGTCGCCGGTGATCTGGCGGATCGGCTTGACCTCGACCCCGGGCGACTTCATGTCGATGAGCAGCAGGCTGAGCCCCGCCCACTTCGCTCCTTCCGCCGAGGTGCGCACCAGGATGAAGAACCAGTCGGAGATGTGTGCGAAGGTCGTCCAGACCTTCTGGCCGTTGACCACGTAGAAGTCACCGTCGCGCACGGCGCGGCACTTCGCCGCGGCCATGTCGCTGCCCGAGCCCGGTTCCGAGTAGCCGGTGGCCCAGATCTCGTCGGCGCTCAGGATCGGGGCGAGGAAACGTTGCTTCTGCGCCTCGCTGCCGTAGCGCATGATCGCCGGACCGACCCACCAGATCGCCATGACGTTGATCGGGCTCGGGGCGTTGGCACGTGCCAGTTCCTCGTTGAAGATCGCCTGCTCCATCGGCGACAGGCGTGCGCCGCCGTACTCGGCAGGCCAGCCGGCGCCCAGGTATCCGGCGGCGTACAGCCGCTTCTGCCACGCCCGCAGCGCCTCGACGCTGCCCCGTTCACTTTGCGGCGGCGTGTTCGCCGCGATCCATTGTGCCACCTTCTGGCGGAACGCTTGCTCTTCGGCTGTATATTCGAGATCCATATGTGCTCCACTGATGGTATAGCGACAGCTCTAGGAGCTGTCGGATTTGGAAGCCTGCAGCGATATCCATCGGGCCATAGATTGGACGCCGGCTACAGGCCCTTTAGCGCTCCCAGACCACGTACTCGTCGAGTTCCTGGCCGTCGACGCTGATGGCGTAGGGGCCGGCGACCGCAAAGTCGCAGACATACTTCTCCGGCGGCAGGTGCAGGCGCTCGCGGTCGCGCGCGATCGCCGCGCGAATCGCGTCTTCATTCGGGGGTGCCTGTCCGCGCGGCACGCGCACGACGGTGAGGGCAGTGGCAGTTCCTCGAGACATGGTGCGGCTTATAAGGTTCAGGTCCGGGACGGTCAAGGCAACCTCTCCAGTGGGAAAATCAGCACCGCGAGGCCAAGACACGGAGCGCGATCCTATGTGCCCAGCTGCTTGGCCACCACATCGATGGTGGTGCGCTTGGTGTTGCGCCGCATGAAGCCGGGTGCCAGCACGCGTACCAGATAGCCCAGAGCGATGAAACGCGGCACGGTAATCTCGCGCTTGCCACGCGCCAGGGCGTCGATGATGGCATCGATCACCTGTTCCGGTTCGATCATCATGCGCTTCGACACCGGCGGCATGCGCTGCAGCGCCTCGGCGTCGAAGAAGGGAGTATTGATGGCACCCGGGCACACGGTCAGGACGTGGACACCGAGATCTTCCACTTCGTACGACAGCGCCTCCGCCAACCCGACTTGCGCGAACTTGGACGCCGCGTAGGCGCTCTCCTCGGGCACGCCGAGCTTGCCGGCAACCGAGGCCATGATGACGATCCAGCCGCAACGCCGCTCGACCATCTGCGGCAGCAGCGCCTTGGTCCAGTAGAGCGTGCCGAAGAAGTTGACGCGCATCATGCGCTCCATGTCGTCGAGGTCCCACTCGAGGAAGCGGCGGTGATGCCCGTAGCCGGCGTTGTTCACCAGAATGTCGATGGCGCCGAGGCGGCGCTGGGCCTCCAATGCACTGGCGAAGACCTGGTCGCGCTCCGCCACGTCGCACGGCAGCGCCAGGGCCCGGCCGCCGGCGCGTTCGATCTCGCCGGCGAGCTGCTGCAACTCGCTCTCACGCCGCGCCACCAGCCCAACGTGCGCCCCGGCACGCGCAAAGCGCAGCGCCAGGAGGCGGCCCATACCGCTGGAAGCGCCAGTCACCACCGCGGTCTTGCCTTCGTAGGAAGTGAGTCGCGCCATAGAGTTACCTTTCGCCTTCAGGCGCAAAGTGCACCACGTCGACGACCTCGCCGGTGCGCGCGGCGTGGTAGGCCGCGGTCACCAGGCGCTGGGCCTCCAAGCCGGCGCGCATGTCAGGCGTCGGACGGTGTCCGGCCAGCAGGGCCTCGACGAATGCGAGATCTTGGACGAGGTAGGAGACCCCGTAGCAGTCGCGTAGCGCGTCGGGAACGCGGGTCTGCGCCGCGACGAAACGGCGCAGCACCTCGCCGGCGGGCAGGAGCTGCTCCGGGCCGTCGCCGAACTGGTAGGTGACATCGCCGCTCATGTCCGCGTCGCTGGCGACGAAGGCGTCGGAGCAGAAGATTTCCAGGCGCCGATTCGACGGGCGCTGCACCATGTTGTGCCACACGTTGACGAGCTGCGCGCGCAAACCGCTAGCGAATTCCAGCTCCACGGCCATGTAGTCTTCGACTCCCGGATGACCGGCGCGGTTGTGTTCCCAGGCGCGCAACCGGGCCACCGGGCCGAAAAACCACGTGAGCAAATCGAGGTCGTGCACCCCATGCTCGATCAACGTCCCGCCCGCAGTGAACGCGCGGTCGGCGCGCCACGCGCTGTCGTGCATGCCGCGGATCGGGAAACACTGATCGTCGCGAAAGATCACCGCCATCGGCACGCCGGCGCGCGGCTCGCGGACAAGCTCCCGCATCACGCTGTAGACGGCCGAGTAGCGCAACACGAGACCGATTTGCGTGGACACACCGGCGCGCTCGACCGCGGCGACCATGGCGCAGCCTTCGCCATAGGTCATGGCGAGCGGCTTCTCGCAGAAGATGTGCAGGCCGCGCGTTGCGGCGGTCTGCACCAGGTCGGCATGGTAACGCGTCGGCGTGCAGACGAAGAGCGTATCGATCTCGGCGCGCGCAATCAGGTCGTGACCATCGCTGAAGAGTTGTTGGTACCCGTAGAGGTCGCGAAAGAGGTTGCGACGCTCAGCGACCGGATCGGCAACGGCAATCAAGTGGACGCGTGCTGCCAGCGCGCGGCTGATCTGCTGCAGCACCGCCGAGTGCGCCGCGCCGATCACGCCGGCGCCGATGAGGCCGATCCGCAACGACTCCATGGGCGGCCGACTAACACACGCCCGGTGGGGATGCCAGGGCCGTAGCGGGGCAGCTTCAAAAGGTCGGCGGTTGCGGCTGAAACCGACCTCCCGCTATGGGTGTGAGCATGCAACCCGAAGCGCCGCAGACGACACGAGATGTGCGCGACGAGAACGCGGCCGGACCGATCGCGTTGGTCCTGTCCGGCGGGGGCGCACGGGGCGCGTACGAAGCGGGCGTGCTGTCGTACTTGTTCGACGACCTGCCGGCGCGGCTCGGGCGCCCTGTGCGCTTTGAGATCGTCACCGGCACCAGCGTCGGTGCGGTGCACGCCTGTTACCTGGCGGCCGCGCAGGACGAACCGGCTGCCGGCCGGCGGCTGCTCGACATCTGGCGCTCGCTGTCCCTCGACCGCGTTTTCGCCGTCGGCGCCGTCGATCTCGTGCGCGTGCCGTGGCAGCTACTGGGGTTCGGTGGTCTGCGCCCGGCGCTGCCACCGACGGGGCCGGTTCCCGAGCGCTTGCCCGGGCTGTTCGACACCGGTTGGCTGGAAACCATCGTGTTGGACAACATCCCGTGGAAAACGCTGCGCCGCAACATCACGGACGGTTCCGTGCACGCGCTGGCGATCGCCGCGACGGAGATTGCCACCGGGCGCTCGATCGTCTTCGTCGATAAGCACGGCGACACCAGCCCGGGCTGGGAGGGCGATCGCTTCGTCATTCCGCGCGCCGCGCAGATCGGTCCCGCCCACGCGTTGGCATCGGCGGCCATCCCGCTCATCTTCCCGGCAATCCGCATCGAGCGCACCTACTACTGCGACGGCGGCTTGCGGCTGAACACGCCGTTGTCGCCGGCGCTGCGACTCGGTGCGGAGCGCGTCCTGGTCATCGGCTTGCGCTATCCGCGGCCCACCGAGGAGGAGGATCGCATTGCCCGCCGCCGCGAGGCGAACATCATGCAGCCCACCTATCTCGTCGGCAAAGCGCTCAACGCGTTGCTCCTCGACAGGGTGGAGTATGACCTCGATCGGATGCGGCTCTTCAACGCCATTTTGGAAGCCGGCGTGCGCGCCTACGGGCTGGACTTTCTCGAGCGCATCAACGAGCCGATCGTCGCCTTGCGCAAGAAGCCGTATCGCATCGTGCGCAACTACATGCTGCGTCCGTCGAAGGACCTGGGCGTGCTCGCCGCAGAGTGCTTGCGCCATCAGTCACGCAGCCGCGGCCTGCGTGACTGGCTGAGCCGCAACGTCGTACGCTTTGCCGGGCACGGCGCCCTCGCCGAGGCGGATCTGCTCTCGTATCTGTTCTTTGACCGTTGCTATGCCGACCATCTCATCGAACTCGGGAGGCACGACGCGGCCCAAGCGGCGGACGAGCTGGTGGCGTTCTTCTCTTGATCGAGAGAGGCGCTTCCCTGATGCGTTCAGGCGACGCCGAAAACGCGCACCGGTTCGCGGCGCCCGCGCAGGCTCACGGAGTCCTGCATCGTCACCGGCGCAACGACGCCGCGCGCGCGTGCCAGCTCGTACGTCGTTTCGGAGACCAGCACGTCGCGTCCATTCTCCTTGGCGAACTGCTGTAAGCGTGCGGCCACATTGACTGTGTCACCGATGACCGTGTACTCGTGCCGGTCCTCCGCACCGATGCGCCCGGCGAGCACCTCGCCGGTGTGGATGCTGACCGCCACCGCCAGTGGTGGCTGGCCGGCAGCCCGGCGCCGGGCGTTCAGCTCTGCAAGGCGCTCGCGCACCCCGACCCCGCAGCGTACTGCCGCCGCGGCGCTGTCGACCTGCGCGGCCCGCGGGTCGTTCTCGAACAGGCCGAAAACGACGAGCACGGCGTCGCCGATGAACTTGTCGATATAGCCGCCGCATTCGCGCACCCAACCGGTCATCACTGTGAAGAAGTCGTTCAAGGTCGCGACGACCTCGGGTGCCGGCGTGTGTTCCGCAAACGCGGTGAAACCGCGCAGGTCGCAGAAGAGCACGGAGGCGACGCGCAGCTCGCCGCCCAGCCGCAGCTCGCCGGATAACAGCTGGTCGCGCACCGAGGGCTCCACGACGCGCCCGAAGGTCTGCAGGATGTGCTCCTTCTCGCGCAGCGCCGTTACCATCGCGTTGACACCGTCGGCGAGCACGCCGACCTCGTCGCTCGAGCCGGCGCGCACGTCCACCCCCAGGTCGCCCGACTGCACGCGGCGCAGCGCACCGGCCACCTGCACCAACGGCCGGGTCAGAATGCGCGCCAAAATCAATGTCAACGCCACGCCGAGCAACACGTAGACGGCGAAGGTGACGCCGCTGGCGTGCGACAGGATGGGCAGGACCCGCTCCACCGGTACGCCGGCTTCGAGGCGCGCCACGGCAGCGCGCACCAGCCCGAGCATGGTGAACAACGGCGTGAACGCCACCGCCAAGAGAAAGACGAGCAAACGCCCGCGGACACCGAGCGTGAGCGCGCCCGGCGCTTCGGCCAGACGCCCGGCCGGGAACACGTGTGGCGCGATGCGCGCCCGGAAGAGCCAGTCGAGTAACAAGTAGGTCGTCGTCGCCGCCAGGAAGCCACTCACCAGCGGCGACAACACCTGCTGCGACATCAACTCCGGCGACCAGCGGCCGAAGGTGATGAAGGCCGCGGCCGGAAAGACGATGCAGCCAAGGATCCACGGCACCAAGCCCATGATCGCGACCGCCAACGGAATACTCACGGCGCGGCGTTGCACCAGCAGCGATGCCGGCTGGCCGCGCTGGCGGCTGAAGTAGAGGATGATGGGACGCAGATACACATAGATGACGGTACTGGTGCCGATGAACGCCAACGGGTTGTAGTAGGTCGTCAACCACTCGTCATGGCGGCGCACGGCAATCGCAAAGTCGCTGACGCCGCCCATCGCCCCGAACGTGCGGCTGCTGGTAAAGACGGCCAGCAGATTCGAGCCGACGGTGATCAGTGCCCCGAGCCAGAGCCAGGCCGGGATGGGTTCACGGTTCTTGCCGGTCGACACGGACATGAAGATTCCCCACGTCACTTGGCCCGTTGCCGGCGGAGTGTCAACTTCGGACAGTCAGGTAGACAATACCCGCGTGTCCACCCAAGACTTGGCAGCCGTGGCCAAAAGAATCGTCACCCCGCCACACAAGGCCAGTGTTCCCGGCCGCTCACCGTGAACCAGCCACGCCCACACCGGATTGAGTGCGGGTTCAAGAAGCAACAACAGCGCTGCCTCCAGCGCCGGGACGTAGGGGATGGCCGTGGTCACCAGCATGTATGCCGCACCGATCTGGAAGACACCCAGATAGCCAATCAGCAGCCAATCACGGAGCCGGGGCGTGCCGATCGGGAGCGCCAACGGCAAGCAGGTGAGGAACACGATGAGGTTGCCCGCCAGGACCGCGGTGAGCGGCGACGGCTGGGCCGTGCCGGACGTCCGACCGATCCAGCGCAAGCCCGTGACCGTGAAGGCCCACGTGACGCCGCTCAGTGCGGCAAGCAGGTCGCCGCGGAGCGGATCGGGCGCAGTGGCCGACGACGGCTCGCCAGCCATCAGCAGCAGCGCCAGTCCGACAGCGAGGACTGCCAGGAACAGCGCATCGCGCCGCCCCATCCACTCTCCGAGCAGCAGCGGCCCGAGCAGCACGATGTATAGCGGCGCCGTCGATTGCAAAAAGATGGTGCTCGCCGCGGTGGTCAGCTTGTTGGCGCTGACGAACAGGATGAGTGTGGCGGCGTATCCCACCGCCACCGCAATGCTGCGCGCATTGGTGCGTCGCCGTGCGGCGGGGAGCATCAAGACCATTGCCACCGCCGCGACGACGGATCGCAAGCCGGCGATCTGCCAGCTCGACAGCGTGCACGACTTGATTGCCGCACCGCCGGTCGAGAAGAGCACCGCGGCGGCGATGAGCTGCAGGCGCGGCAGGCGCCGCGATGGCACGGGCCTCATGCGGTGGCGCGCGCCGCCAACCGACGATCGTGAAACGATTCAGCTGGCCCGGCCATGGCGCAGGAGCTTCCCGGGCAGCGGTCCTGCGGCGTCGAGCGCGTCGTTTCCATCGCGCCGGATGACCTGGCCGTTGACGATCACCGCCTCGACCCCGGTGGCGTCGGCCACGAGGCGATCGGCGCCGGCGGGCAGATCGTGCACGCGGCGCAGCGTGCTGGCGCCGACGGTGCGCGGGTCGAAGACCACGACGTCCGCGGGCATGCCGACGGCCAGGCGGCCGCGGTCGGTGATGCCGAAGACTTCGGCGGGCCGCGTCGTCAGCATGCGCACGGCTTCCTCCATCGTCAGCGTGCCCTTCTCGCGCACCCAGTGGCCGAGGAGGTGCGTCGAGAAGCACGCGTCGCACAGCTGGCTGGCGTGCGCGCCGGCATCGGAGAGGCCGAGCATGGTGTGCGGATCGGTTAGCAGCTCGGCGACGGCGTCTTCGTCGAAGTTGACGATCGCCATGCGGAAGCGCGCCGCCAGGTTCGAGGCGAGCGCCAGGTCGAGCATGAGGTCGATCGGATGGACGGTGCGTTCCTGTGCCACTTCCTCGATTGTGCGTTCCTCGAGAGAACGGTCCTGCGGGCAGGAAGAGATCCACAAGCGATCGCCGAAGTTGGCGAATGGTCCCGCCATGCTGGAGCCGTACGCCGCCTTCAGCGCGTCGCGGAACGCCGGGTCGCGATAGATCCGCGCCTTGCCCGCGGCATCGGCGGCGGAGACTCCCGCGAACACCGGCAGCGACTCGAAAGCGAACGGCTCCTTGAAGTCGAAGTCGAAGTTGAGCGGCCGACAGCTCACTTGCGGTACAACCTGGAACCCCTGGCGGATGAGATCGATGGACCGGTCGAGCAGCATACGGTGCGAGCCCGGACCGAGCATCCCGGCCAGGAGCGCGGTCCAGGTGACCGTGCGCCCGCTGGCGCCTGCGAGGCTGGCGAACTCATCGAAGAACAAGCCTGGACCGACGGTTGCCTGCACCACACCGCGCCCGGCGGTGCGCAACGCCTCGGTGATTGCCTGCACCTCGGCGAGGTCGGCGGCGCGGCTCGGGACCGGCTTGCCGGCGAAGCCAACGTGTGTGGGTGCTTTGGACGTCGCGAAGCCGACGGCGCCGGCGTCGATGGCGGCGCGCACGATTGAGCGCATCTGCGCGATCTCCTCCGCCGTGGCCGCGCGCTCCGTGGCCTCCTCCCCCATCACGTACAGCCGCAGCGGCGTATGGCCGATCAGCGCCGCAACGTTAATCGCCGTGCCGCGCCGCTCGACCGCGTCGAGGTATTCTGGAAAGGTCTCGAACGGCCAGTCGCTGCCGACGCCGGCTTCCAACGCGGCGAGGCTCATGCCCTCGACCTTCTCCAGTGTGCGCAAGATGAGGCCGCGGTGCTGCGGGCGCGTGGGTGCGACGCCGAAGCCGCAATTGCCCATCACCACGGTGGTCACGCCATGCCATGGAGAGATGCTGAGCATGCGGTCCCACAGCACCTGCGCGTCGTAGTGCGTGTGCACGTCGACGAAGCCCGGCGCCACCACTCGACCCGCGGCGTCGATCGTCGTCGCTGGGGTGCCTGGCGCCCGGCCGAGCGCCGCGATCCGCCCCGCACGGATGGCGACGTCGCCGACGAAGCCAGGGGCGCCGCTCCCATCGATAATCGTGCCACCGGTGATCTTCATTTCGTAGTCCATCGCCGTCTCTCCACAGTCGCGCTGTGCGTCGTCGCGTTGTCCCTCAGCAGTAGTCCGGCGCACGGGGCTAGCGCAACCCTTGCCCAACCGCGGCCCTCCTCCGTGAGACTGGGGAGCGGCAACGGCCTCTTCAGCGCCGTAACGCCGCTGCCAGCGCACGCACCTGGTCGGCGGTGCCGTCCCCGTACGCCAGGGGTGTGTGCACCAGGTGCTCCACGCCGGCATCGGCGTAGCGTTGCGCCGCAGCCCGACAATCGTCGGGAGTTCCGGCGAGACAGTAGCGGGCCGCCGGGGCGCCGAGGCTGTTGGCGCTCGCCAGGCCGCCGAGCAAGAGACCGATCTGCACGGGGCCTCAGTGCATTTGCTCCGGCCCTGAGTCGGCGCCGGGCGTGTAGACGGGAGAACCGTGGTGGTGCACCAGGAACCAGCGGCCATCGTGGCGCTGAAAGATATTGGTCGCCTCCACTCGGGCAGTTGCCGAACCTGCGCGATGTTGGCTTTCGAGATTCTCGGTGAGCACCACCCAGGCGAGGTCACCGACGACTTCGACACGCGTTGCCGTGAGCGTGAAGCGCATGGCGACCGTGTTGGCAAAGATACGCTGCCAGCTTTCCATCACCGGGCCCCAACCGACGAGCCGTCCCCAGCCGGGATGGACGCACTTGACGTGCGCCGCACGCAGCCAGACTTCTTCCATGTGCGTCAGGTCCAGACTCTCGAAGGCGCGATAGAACGCGGCATTCGCGGCCAGCACGGCATCATGGTCTGCTTGCGAACGCTGAGCGGACACGCCCTGCTTGTACCGCCTCGGCGGCAAACCGGTCAATCCGCCGGGCGGGAATGCAGCGAGATCTCCCGCCGACGCCCTTGTGACATTGCTTCAGTGTTCTCGCGGAGCCGCCGCGTCACGGCTTCGTATTGAACATCGCCTCGATGATGAGATTGACGAAGCCGTTGCCCGCCACCCGGTCGGCCGAAATGCTGGCGAATTCCGGGTAGGACATCTCGCTATTCTGGTATCCCCGGTCCATCATCCGCTGGACCTGGACCAACAGCCGCCCCATCCGCTTCTCGCGCATCTTGACCCGCAGACGACTGCGCGCGTTGCTGACGTTCCGGGCGGTGAGGGTGGCGCTGCTGGCGAGCGACTGAATCAGCTGGAGCTTCTTGAGCGCCCGGCTGGTCATGGAGTTGGCGTTGCGTTGCGCCGCGCCGCCGTTTGCGGGCGGTATCAGGCCGGCGACTGTCAGGGCAAGGTGATCGAGCGTGCACTGCTGCGCCGCGAACAACCCGGTGAGGCCGCCCGGCACCGCCGCCGTCGGTTCAAAGCAGCAGGTTCCGGAACAGCCATCCAAACTCGCGGTGTTGCCGTCGTCGCACTGCTCGACGGGCGGCGTGCCACTCGTGCGCGTCACGCCATCACCGCAGACGTTCAGGCGGCAGTCATCGCAATCGTCGGACGGGTCGATGTTGCCGTCGTCGCACTCCTCGCCTCCCCCGGTTGGGCCGCTCGTACACCCGGGGGCGCTGCATACCTTGGCGTCTCCGCACACGGCCTTGCGACAGGTGTCGGTACAGGGCTGATTGGCGCCACCCGGCGCGGTGCTGGCGGCGGTATCGCACGTCTCGGGCGGCGTGACGCTGCCATCGCCGCACGACGGCAGGGCGCAGTTGTGCCGGCACAGCGGGCCGTCGAGGGTGTCGCCATCGTCGCACGATTCGTTGCTGTCGGTGACGCCGTCGCCGCAGTGTGCCGGCAGGCAGTTGGTACGGCACGCATCCGGCTTGGTGTCACTGTTGCCGCACGGGCCCATCGTACCGCAGTCGGCGTCAAGGCTACACAGTACGCCACTCTTCAGGCACGTCTTTGGATTCGTGCCGTTGCCGTTATCGCAAGAGAACGGGGTGGCGTCGGTGTTTGGTACGCCATCGCCGCACGTGTTGAGCATCTGGCACGCCATGCCCATGGCGAACATCATCGGCCCGTTGGGACAGGCATCGGTGTCGTCACCAGGCTGCGGGAACGCGCCGACGAGCCCATCGTCGCACACCTCGCCGGCGTCGGTCGTGCCGTCGCCGCAGAAGGCGGTGACGCACAAGCTGCGGCAGAAGTTGGGGAGATCGTCGATGTTGCCGTCACCGGCCGCGATGCCGCAAGGCTGGTGCGTGACGACGTTCAAACAGGCGCCACCGTCAGCGGCGCAGGCAATGCGGCGCGCCAGAGTGGCGCAGCTCTTGCCGTTGGCCGCCTTCTTCGGCGCCACGCATACGCAGGCGCCGCTGTCGCATTGCTCGACGGTGCCGTCGGTCACGCCGTCGCCACAGACAGGAACCTTCGAGCAGTTGCCCAGGCAGGTGGCGTCGTCCACGGTATTGCCGTCATCGCACGCCTCACCCGGTTGACTGATGCCGTCGCCACAGAACTCCTTCTTGCAGTTCGAGGTGCAGCCGTCGCCGGATAGCGTGTTGCCATCGTCGCACTGTTCGCCGCGCCCGGCCTGGGTGATGCCGTCACCGCAGAAGTTCTGCTTGCAGGCATTGCTGCAGGCGTCGTCGTTGATGGTGTTGCCGTCGTCGCACTGCTCGCCGCCCGGCGCGTTGTTGCTGATGCCGTCGCCGCAGAACTCCGTGACGCAGGTGCTGCTACAGCCGTCGCCCGAGACGGTGTTGCCGTCGTCGCAGCCCCCGTTCATCATCTCGTTCATGTTGGTGATGCCGTTGCCGCAACCGCTCAACAGGCAGTTGCCCTGTTTGGTAATGCTCGGGTTGCCCGGTTCGCTGTCGCAGCCGTCGTTGTTATAGGGGTTGCCGTCGTCGCACTGCTCGCCGCCCTCGACGCGGCCATTGCCGCACTTTTTCAACCGGCAGTGGGTGTCGCAAGCGTTGCCTGGCGGCGTGGCATCGACGTTGAGGTCGTCATTCGCCTTACCGGCATCGCACTCTTCACCCGGTCCGGTAATGCCGTTGCCACATCTGGGGATGGTGCAGTTGTTGTCGCACTGGTCGCCGCTGACGGTGTTGCCGTCATCGCACTCTTCGCCTTGCTGGCAGACACCGTTCGGTGCACCACCCGTGCACACACCCTTGCCGGTGCCCGCACCGCCACAGATGATCGTCGCGCTGGTGGGGACGGCTGTAATCGCACCCCCAAGCATGAGTACGCACGCAAGCAGCGCGGCTACCCCCAAGCGTGTGTTCGGTCGTGGCATCACGTCTCTTTCACCAGCGGTTGAGCGGCCCACCCGGGCAAATGGTCCCCGAACCGAAACGAGCGATATTGCCCCTCTACCCCTTCTTGGAGACAACAGTCAACAAGAATATGCCTCACGCCGTAACTCCTTCGGGAATGCCTGTAACTGTCCAACGGTCAGCCGCGTAATCCCAGTAGCGGTCGATGCGTTCGCCGTCCCAGTGGTAGAGCAGGTAGGTATCGCCGCGGGGGAGGGGGCGAACGACGCGCGGTCGGAAGGCCGCTGCGCACTCGCTGGACGGCAGACGGACGCTGCGATACACGATGCCGTTCGAGCCTGCCGCGTGCAGCCTACGGCCCAGCAGCTGGCTGGCGGCATAGTCATTCGGATCATACTCGGGCCGGAAACGCCGCTGGTCGCCGCGCAGGTCGTGCAGCACCGCGTCGATGCCGGCGACCAGCACGCGCATATCGAGCTCGCAGGGCGGCTCGCGCGTCGCGGCGAGGAAGCGTCCCGTATGGTACGCCGTCTCGGCAACCGCGCAGTCGCGGCTGCGGGCGGTGTAGTACACGCCGTAGCTCCCATCGGAGAAGCGCGACGGCCAACCGATGTGGGTGAAAGCGCCCATCACCCAACTCGCTCCTGGGCCGCTGACCCGCTCCTCCAAGGGCACGAGGCGGATGGTGCCGACCGCGTCACGGATGCGCTCGTTCGTGAGGCTTTCGACTTCGAGCAGCGTCTCCCAGTCAGCGGGGTCGGCGACGCGCTCGAACAGCGCGATCGGCGGGTAGCGTGCCGGAATGATCCGGTAGGTGCGGCGCCACGTGACGCGGGTTTTCGGGGGAGGCCGGCGCACGCCGCTCAGGCGCCCTGCCCGCGGACGGCGTCAAGGTATCGGCGCACGGTGGCCAGGTCGGTCACGTCGCCGGCGAGCATGCGCTCGAACGCGCTGCCGCCGCCGAAGGCCGCGTTCGGCCGGTGCACCCAGGCATCCGCCTGCGCCGGGGACTTGAAGAGGATCTGCAACGCTTTGTAGATGCCGAGGACGTAGCTCAAGCGGCGCACCGTGTCATACGGCACGCCAGACACC
>DATKMS010000054.1:0-2694 GCA_035541735.1 Candidatus Margulisiibacteriota bacterium | reverse complement strand
TGGGCTGCCAGCCGCGGATCGACGAACCGTCGAAGCCCAGGCCCTCGTCGAACACGCTCTCGTCCATCTCGCTGGGCGGCACCGTGAAGTGCTGCCAGATCCCCAGAAAATCGTTGAACTTCAAATCGATCGCCACCGCCTGCTGGTCCTTCATGAACTTGATGACTTCTTTCGCGGTCATTTCCTCTCCCTCCTTGGAGTGCTCTTTGGCGCGTCTCGCACGCACCACCACGTTACAACGCTAGCGACTGCGCCGATGACGAGAAAATCTCTTTCTAAGCAACGCGTCAGCAACGCTGGTGCCACCGCGTCGCCGCGCTGCACTGTCGCTTGCTGAGCAAGTCGGTGGGTTCCGCGTCTGCCTGTCGGGTGAGCAGTGATGCTTCTGTGGGCGGCAGCCTGGTTCAGACAGCCACAGCCCAGTGGATTGGTGACGTCATACCTATGCAGCGCGGTGCGTGACTGCGTGGGCGACAAAGTACATCACGCACCAGATCGCCGCGAGCGCCGCAATGCCGAGGAGGACCGTCAGGAGCCTGCGTACCCAGGGTGGGAGGCGGTGCTTCGGACGCTGTCGTGCGGCCCGATTGGTGATCACGACGCTGTCCGGGTGGGCAAGGGCCTCGCGGAACTCCAGCGCTGATTCGAAGCGGTCCCTCGGGTCAGGTTCAATGGCGCGCAGGATGATCTCCTCCACGCCCGGAGGGATTTCGTGGCGCAGCCGGCGCGGTGGCGTCGGATCTTCGCGCACTTTGGCACGCATGGCGGCGTAAACGTTTTCGCCTTGAAAAGGCACCTCACCGGTCAGCATCTCATAGAGGATGGTGCCGAGGCTGTAGATGTCGGTGCGTGCGTCGCCGCGCAAGCCTTTGATTTGTTCCGGGGCCATGTAGTCGGGCGTGCCCATGGTTTGGGACAGCCCTGCCCAGGTGACCTTCCGCTGCGTCGCATCCAGGGCGATACCGAAGTCCATCAGCTTCACCTTCCCGTCGGCCAGGATCATGATGTTCTCGGGTTTCAGATCGCGGTGCACGACGTCGTGCGCGTGCAGGTAGACCAGGACGTCGGCGACCTGAATCGCCAGATCCAGCGCCGTGGGGATCGGCAGGCGGCGTTCGCGATGCATGCGTTCGCTGAGCAGTTCGCCCTCCACGTACTCCATGGCGATGTACATGCGGCTCTTCTGCACCGGCTCGAACACCTTGATGACCGCGGGGTGGTCGAGGCGCTGCCCGATTTTCTCTTCGCGCTGGAAGCGCTGGTGGAAGACGATGTCGCTTTCGAATTGCAGGTGGGGGATTTTCAGGACGACCTTGTGGCCGTTGTTGAGGTCACGGGCGCGGAAGATGGTGGCCATGCCGCTGCGTGCAATGACCTCCTCCAGTTCGTACTGGTCGAGCCTTTGCCCAGGGGATAGTTCGGCCATGCGGTGCGCTGCAGCTTAGCCGGTGAAACCGGGGTTTCAACCCTACGCAGCTGCCGTGATCGATTAGCGGCCGAAACGCCACCACGACGACGAGCGTGTCGCCGGTGGGGGTGCGTCGATGACCGCGGCAATTTGGATGCTCATGTTGTCGTCACCGCCGCGGTCGCGCGCCCGTTGGACCAACGCTTCGCAGGCAGCTTGCGGCGGATACCCTTGGATGATCTGGGCGATCTCAGCTTCCGGCAGCAGACTGTGGATGCCGTCACTGCACTGCACGAGGAGGTCGCCGTTCTGCGCATCGGTGCGCAGGAGATCGATGCCAACGATCAGGTGCTGCCCGAGGGAGCGCGTGAGCATATGCCGGCGCGGATGCGTGCGCGCTTCTTCGGCTGAGAGAATCCCATACTCGACCTGCTCCGAGACCCAGGTGTGGTCCTTGGTGAGTTGAGTGAGTTGCCCATTGCGCACCCGATACAGTCGACAGTCACCGACGTGAGCCGTGACCAGTTCCCTGCCCACGACCGCACTGGCCGTGATCGTTGTACCCATACGCCGCAGCTCGGGCACGGTAATGCTCTTCTGATGAATGGCGATGTTGGCTTCTTGAATCGCGCGGCGCAGGCGCTTGTCTATCGACCAGGTGCCGGGAGCTCGATCCATCTCCCGCGCCAGGATCTCGAGGGCCAGCGCACTGGCAACCTCGCCGGCATTGTGGCCGCCGAGGCCGTCCGCGACGGCAAACAAGAGCCCGTCTTCGTGCGGCCAGTAGCCGATGGCGTCTTCGTTCCCTTCGCGAACGCAGCCAATGTCAGTGAGTTGAGCGAAGTCGACGGTGGGCATCTGAAAGCGCCGAGAGCCCGGCAGCTTTGCCGCTGCCGGGCTCGAAGTCAACTGCGGCGAGACGCGTCCTATGCGACGCTGCGCGGAGCGGCCATGATTGCCCGGCCTTTGCGGGAGCTGCTGATCAGCACGTAGATGACGCTGACCGCCGCCCACAACCCCGAGATACCGAAGCAGATGTACGCTTCGTGCTGCGAGTCGGCATTGCCGATGATGTAGAGGTAGAGGATCGATGCGAGCATGGCGAGGTTGGCAAACAAGCCGAGCACGGGGATGATGAGGTGGCGCAGCATGTGGCGCTCGTGACGTTCCGCGAAGCCGATGATCGTCCACAAGCAGGTGAGGCCGTACAACACGAAGGTGCCGAAGTTGGAGGCCAGGGTGATGCCCGTGAGGCCCACGACCGACTGAATACCGATCGCAGCAAT
>DATKMS010000053.1:0-9270 GCA_035541735.1 Candidatus Margulisiibacteriota bacterium | reverse complement strand
GAGAACGGCGACGTGTCGTAATGATGCAGAATCAGCTCAGCCATTGGCGCACTGCTCCTTTCGAGTCGAGAGTCCACCGTCGACAGTCGAGACTTCCCTTCAGTTCTGCCCTGTCGACTCTCAACTGTCGACTGTCAACTGCCTTTCAGATACGCCATGCCGCGGCGCGCCTCGTCGATCGACAGTTCGAGGATCATCGGCAGGTCGGCGAATGCGCCATGGCCGACGACGGACAGCAGACCTGCGTGGATCGTGCCCTCGCCCGGCACGGCGTGGCGGTCGCGTTTGCAGCCGCATGGCCCTTGAGAGTCGTTCAGATGAAATGCGAGGACGCGATCGAGGATCCCCTCAGCCTGCAGCGCGTCAGCAAGTCGATTTCCTGCCTCGGCGCCGGTGAGATCAAACCCGGCCGCATGCAGGTGGCAGGTGTCGATCAGCACGGCCAGGCGCTCGCTTGGCGCGCCCACATCGCGCACCAGCCGCCCGATCTCGGCGATCTCCTTACCGAGCTCCGTGCCCTCGCAGCTATTCTCGATTACGGCGCATGCCCCGGCCGGCATTGACTCCAGCACCTGGGTGAGTTTCCGCGCCGCGGCTGTGAGGGCAGAGTCCATATCCGGGTGTCCCTTGGCGTAGCCGACGTGGAAGCAGACGCCGGCGAGCCCCAGCCGCGCGGCCAGCTGCAGGTCACCAAGCAGACTCGCAGCCGACGCATTGCGAATACGCCCCTCTGGACTCGCGAGGTTGACCAGCAACGTGGCGTGGGCAATGCCCCAGAGGCCGGTGGCACCGGCAAGATACGACGCCTGGTCCGCCGCATCGGGAATACCTTCCTTGCCGAAACGCTGCGGGTTGCGCAGTGTGGTTTGGAACGCGTCGACGCCGTCGTGGCGCAGAATCTCGGGAATCGACGCCAGCGGCGGATCGATGTGCAGCGCGGGGCGCATGAGTTCAGCTCAAAGTCGAAAGTTCAAAGTCGAAAGCCAGACCGACCGTGGCCTTTGCTCGCCTTCTGGCCTTTCGCTTTCGACGTTACACGTGCCACTGGCTTTCTCATTTGAACGCCGCAAGCAGCTCCTCGATAGCCTTCATCTGCCCGCCGCTGGTCGATGAGGGGACGAGGATCGGTGTCTTCACGCCAGCGGCGTACCACGCCTCCACACCGTCACGAACTTCCTGCACCGAACCGAAGAGTGTGCAGTCGGCGAGCCACGTGTCGCTCATCAAGCTGGGAATCTTCTCCGGCTGGCCGTCGGCAATGGCGCGTCGAATCGCACGCATGTCTTCTTCGTAGCCGGCCTCGATCCAGTAGTTCTGATAGTTGGGCAGCATCACGTAGCCCGTCAGCGTTTTCCGGTTTACCGCGGCGGCGGCCGCACGGTCGTCGGAGATGCAGGTCGGTATCATGTTGCCGACAAAAGCGTCCCCGACGCGGTTTCCAAGGAACGAGAGGGATGTCGGCATATGCGAACGTGCCGCGTTGGCCCACACCGCGCCCTGGCCGATCTCCGCAGCAAGTTGCACCATTTTCTTGCGCAACGTGGCGAGGACAATGGGCGGCAGATCGCCCCAGCGTTGCGCGCCCTTGCGGAGTTGCTCGACGAAGCTGCGCACGTCCGCAAGGGGCTTGCCGGTTTTGAGGCCCAGACGGGAATTCGTCGGGGCATGGCTGATGCCGATGCCGAAGCGGAAGCGGCCGCGGCTCAGTTCGTGGATGAGCGTCGCCGTTTGCGCGTAGTCGAAAGGGTGGCGCGTGTAGATGTTCGCGATGGCCGTGCCGAAGGCGATTTCCTTGGTGCACAGCGCCAGCGCCTCGCACAGGCCCATGCCGTCGCCAAAGCTCGCACAGTAAATTCCCGAGAAACCCTGGCGCTCGATCTCCTGCGCCACCTCCAAGGTGGCCTGCCGGCGGCCGGCCATTGCAGCGAGACTGATGGCGGGTTTGTGTGTCATGCGCGTGCTCCTCTAGCAGCTTGTCGGACTTGGAACGCCACAGCGACCCATCGGGGAGCGGGCCATCGAGAGGCCGCCGACCGCAGGTCCTATTCGTCTTCTTCGATCTCGGCTTGCTCACCCCATTGGATCTTGCAGCGCTCGGAGCAAAAGCAGTGCGTCCAGCCTTCCACCACGAGCCGCTCGGCAGTCCTCTTTGGGGTCACCTTCCCGCAATGCTCGCAAGCGACGGTCTCCATGATCAGCCTCCTCGCGCCGTCGGCTTCGATAACACGCGGGCGTGGTTCATCAAAGCCAGCGCGGTGAAATTGTTCTGGTTCGCGCTCACAGGAGCTTCGTCAGCTCATCGCGCTGTGACCAGATGAAGCGCACGCGTTTGCCGGCCTGGTATGCCGCTACCCCGCTACCGGCAGCGACGCTGCCGATGCAGGTGGCAGCGACCCGCCGCCGGCGCAACGTACGGATGAGCGAATCAGCGCGTGGCGCGGCAATTGTCAGCAAGAGAGCGCCCGAGCCGATGAGTCCGAGCGGCCGCAACCCGAAGCGTGCGCACAGGTGGACGGTGTGTGCGGCGACGGGGATGCGTTCGAGGTCGATGACGAAACGCTTGTGCGATGCCGTCGCCAGTTCAAACAGCGCCGCCGCCACGCCGCCTTCGGTCGGGTCGTGCATGCTGGTGGTGCCCGCGCTGGCTGCCAGCAGGGCTTCGGTGACCACCGACAGTCCCGGACGATGGTGGAAGCGCGCCGCCTCTGACTGGCCGCGCGATCCGAGGACGCGGCGCGCCTCGCGTGCAAACGTTCTCGCAATGATCGACGTACCTTCGATGCCTGCCGTCTTGGTGAGAATGATCGCGTCTCCGACCCGTGCGCCGCGCGACGTCACCAGTTTCTCGCGGGCCACGACGCCTTGCATGTCCCCGGCGACGATCGGCTGTCGCACGGCCGCCGACACTTCCGTGTGCCCACCGGTCACCGCGATTCCCAACGTGCGGGCGCTCCGGTCAATGTCCCTGACAATGGTGCGGACAACGGAGGGCGTGCTGCCCGGCGGCACGATGATCGTGGCTTGGAACCACGCGGGCTGCGCACCCATGACTGCCACGTCGTTGGCGTTGACGTTCACCGCATACCACCCGACCTCGTCGGCGGTGAAGGTCACCGGGTCGCTCTTGAGAATCAGGTACTGCGTCCCAAGGTCAATGACCGCGGCGTCTTCGCCGAATGCCGGTCCCAACACGACGCGCCGGTCGGGTGCACCCTGGAACCGGAGGAGGGACTGCAGCAGCGTCGGCGGTAGCTTGCCGGGCGGCAGCGGCATGCGCTCGGTCACCACTCCGATCCGTCTCCTTTCGGATGACCGCGTGGGCGTTGCTTAGGCAGTGCGCATCAAGCGGGCATTTGCGGCCGTCGGCGCGCGGCTTCTTGTTTCTGGCGATTTTTCCGTTTTTCGACCCAGCCCTGCAACTCGCGTTCAAGAGCTGAGAACGCGGCATGGATTGCGTCACCCATGTTTGGTTGTGCCTTCTGCACCCGCAAGATGTCGTTCGGCACGCTCGCCAGGAGCCGCGCCTCTTCGTTGCCGCGCAGGTGATGCCTGCTGTGTATCAGCGTCACCCGCAGTCGAACGATACTTTTGCAGAGGTCCGTTAACTTCGCGGCGCGCCGTTGAATGATGGCCTGCCAACGGGGATGAACCTCACCGTGCTGGGCTGTGATGTCGATTCGCATTGCCTACCGTCCTTCCCCCTCGGCGCACTTTTTTGCTCAGAACCGGCCGCTTTCAACCGACGCTGCGGTCACCTTCGACCACCCTTTCGCTTCGCCAGCGCTTACTGTAGCAGAGGCACCGGGTGGTCAGAAATCCTGCAGGCGCAGGGCACGCGCGCTGCAGGGCTGAGACGCATTCTCGCAACAAGTGGCCCACGGCTGGCGAAACAGCCAGTTTCTCAACAGGGGCGATCCTGCAGTTCACGGGGCATGTCCTCTGCCACCTTCGATGGCATGGAACCTGCTGGCCTTCGGGGACGAGCGCGACGTGAAAGGGGATATGGAGATGACCCAGACTCAACCTCAATCGGAAGTCGCAGTGAACGCAAGATTGCTGAAGATCGGGTTGGAGGTCTTCCCGGTGTACGGTGACGAGAAGTCGGGGTTCAGTGTCGACCCGGGGGACTTGTACCCGCAAATGCCGTTGTGGTTTCGCTATCGGTCGCTCGACGAACTCTTCTTCGCCTTGGTCAATCTCAACATCAGCACGGAGGGGCAGGCGTAGGTCCGCGGCGCACGCCGTATCCTGCTGGATTTTCAAGGGTGCAGTCAACGCACTGCGATCTTCCCACGAGAACGCAGTTGGATAGATGCGCTGCCTTCGCCCCTAACGGCATTCTCTAGGATCACCCGGCCGCCGCCACACCTGGCACCCTCCTTGCCTCGACCACGATGCAACACGGTCTGGCAAGGAGGGCACCATGAGATTTTTCGCCTGCTGCGCTGCCGTCGCCGCGCACCTTTCCGTTGGTGCGGCGGCTGGCGCTCTGAGGAATTCCATTCGACGTGCCCGATGAGGTATTTTTCAGGCACATGGCATTCCTGGGATTCCTCGTGGCGCTCTGGTTGTTCTTCCACTACAAGCGCCGCTTGTTGCACTACCGCCGAACCTACCGTCTAGAGGAAGACGGGCGCGTCGGCGACGCCGGCATGGCAGGCTGCGCGGGACACTGGCAGCAGCAGTGGGCGCAGAAGGTCCAGCGCCAAGCCGAACGTCGTCTGCAGCACCTCGAAAAGCATGCGCAGCGCCGGTTGCGCCGGCTGGATCGCGAAGCGCGCCGCTTTGGATTCTCGATCGTGCCGCCGCAGGGCGCCAGCGACCCCGCGGCGACCAGCGCGCCGTCCGCCAGCCAGCAGCCGCAGAGCGAGGACGAGACGCTGCGGCGGGCCCGCCGCCGGGCAGCGGCGGAAGTCGGCTTTTACACGCACCTGATGAGCTACCTCGGTGTGATGGCCTTTCTCGCGCTGATCAACCTACTCACCACGCGCTACCCGTGGTTCGTGTGGCCCGCACTCGGCTGGGGCGTGGGGCTGTTCTCCCACTACATGGCCGTGTTTGGCTCGCAGTTGCTACGCCAGCGCTACTTCGACCCGGCCGTCGAGCGCGAAGTGCGGCGCGAAAAGGTGGTCATGCAGACCGAAAAGCAGGTGAGTATCGACGAACTGTCGTCCACCATTGCGCACGAGATTCGCAACCCGATTGCCGCTGCCAAGAGCCTCGTGCAGCAAATGGGTGAAGATCCGCACTCGGTGGAGAACGTCGAGTATGCCAAGGTGGCGCTGGAGGAACTGGACCGCGTCGAACGCCGCATCTCACACCTCCTCAAGTACGCCAAGGAGGAGGACTACAGCTTTGCGCCGGTGAACATCGCCGCGGTGGTCGACGCCGCGCTGACCCAGATGCGCGCCAAGCTCGACGCCGCCAAGGTGGGCGTCGTCCGCAACTACATTGCCGGACCCACCGTGCTCGCCGACGGCGAGAAACTGCGGCAGGTGTTCGCCAACATTCTCGACAACGCCATTGACGCCATGGACGGCATAGCGGAAGGGCGGCGCATCGAGCTGTTCATCGAGAACGGCACCCGCGCTGCCGCCACCGGCGTGACCCGCGGCCCGGCCGCCACGGTGCGCGTCCGTGACAACGGGTGTGGCATTCCGCCCGACAAGGTCGACCGCATCTTCAATCCGTTCTTCACCACCAAGGAGAAGGGGACCGGTCTGGGGATGGCCATCTCGCGCAAGATCGTGGAAGCGCACGAGGGCAGCATCGACGTGGTCAGCGAGACGGGGCGCGGCACCGAATTCCTCGTGACCCTGCCGTTGCCGCAATGAGGAACGCAGCGCCAGGCTGATCGCGGAGAGATTGTTCCAATGAAAGGTCGTGTGCTCGTTGTCGATGACGAAAAGGCCATGGTGCTGGCCTTGAAGGGACTGCTGACCAAGGAAGGCTACCAGGTCGAGACCGCCGGCAGCGGCGCAGAGGCTTTGCGGCAGCTGGAGACCGGAAACTTCCACGTGGTCATTACAGACTTGAGCATGGACGGCATCGGCGGCATGCAGGTGCTGGAGCGCGGACGGGCCATCGATCCCGATCTCGCGGTCATCATGATCACCGCGTACGGCTCGGAAAAGATCGCCGTGCAGGCCATGAAGCTCGGCGCCGCCGACTATCTGCCCAAGCCCTTCGACAACGACGAGCTGCGCATGGTCGTGCAGCGCGTCATGGAGACCGCCCTGCTGCGCCGCGATCACCGCCGCCTCCTGGAGCAGGTGCAGAGCGACTTCGGCTTCGACCAGATCATCGGCCGCAGCCCGGCCATGCGGCGCGTTTTCGAAACCGTCGACAAGATCGCCGACACCGACGTCACCGTCCTGATCCGTGGCGAGAGCGGCACCGGCAAAGAACTGGTCGCCAACGCGCTCCACTACCGCAGCCCGCGGCGCGCCAAGCCGATGATCAAGATGAACTGTGCCGCGCTCAGCCGCGAGCTGGTGGAGAGCGAGCTGTTCGGCCACGAACGCGGCGCTTTCACCGGCGCCATCGCCCGCCGCGAGGGCAAATTCGAAGCCGCCGACGGCGGCACGCTGTTCCTCGACGAGGTCGGCGACATGCCGCTCGAAACGCAAGCCAAGCTGCTGCGCGCCATCCAGGAAAAGGAGTTCGAACGCGTCGGCGGCAACCAGCCCATCAAGGTGGATGTGCGCCTCATTGCCGCCACCAATCAGGACCTCGAAGCCGGCGTCCGCGCCGGCACCTTCCGCGAAGACCTCTACTACCGCCTACGCGTCGTCGAGCTGGTGATCCCGCCGCTGCACGAACGGCGCGAGGATATTCCGTTGCTCGCCGAACGCTTCCTGAAGGAAGCGGCGCAGCGTTTCGGCCGTGAGGCGAAGCCGCTCACCGCCGAGGCGCTACGCGCCTGCGTCATGCACCAATGGAAGGGCAACGTGCGCGAGCTGCGCTCCGCACTGGAGCAGGCGCTGCTGCTGGCACCCGGTGCGGACATCACCCCGACGGACCTCTTCGGTGCAGCGGACCAGTCGGCCACCTCCGCTCAGGACCCTTCGACGGGGCTCAGAACAGGCTCAGAAGACGGCACTCAGGACTCGAGGCTGCCGCTCTCGTTCCGCGAAGCCAAGGACCGCGTCGTCGCCACCTTCGAGCGCGACTTCCTCCTGCAGGCGTTGCGGCGCCATGGCGGGAACATCACCAAGGCCGCCGAGGAGATCGGCATGTATCGACAGAACTTCCAGCAGAAGATGCGCGAGCTGGGAATCAAGGGAAGTGAGTGACAAGTGATCGGTGATCGAGTGACCAGTAATCAGTGGACGATCAGAATGTGGAATTTAGCCGGCCACTAGATCACTGATTACTGATTGCTGATCACTTGTCCTCTCCACGGAGGTTCCGATGCGACTCTTTGCCCGACTGCAAAACCTGCTGCGCGGTCTCACGGCCCAATGGCTGGGGCGCCGCGAGCAACGCAATCCAGGGGCGGTCTATGAAGCCGCGATCCACGAACGCATGGAGCAGTACGGCAAACTGCGCGAAGCGGCTGCAGGCGTGCTGTACATGCGCAGCAAGCTGTCGAAGGAGGTGCAGCTCAAGTCGGCCGAACTGACGCGGCTGCGGCGCCAGCTCGAGATGGCCGTCGACCGCGACGACGACGCGGTGGCGTTGACCTTGATCAGCCGGCGTGACGCGCTGAGCGCAGAGGTTGAGCGGCTCAGCGGCGAGTTGACGGAGCTCACGGCCGAAGCTGAGGCGGCGACGAAGAACCTGACCACGTTTCAGGACGAGATCGCGCGGCTGCGTGATGAGAAGGTCCGCATGCTGGCGCGCCTGGCCAATGCCAAGGCGCGCTTGCGCTTGCAGGAGACTCTCAACGGTCTCTCACCAGACGCCGACATCCGCGCGCTCGAAGCCGTACGCGAGCATATCAACCGCCTCGTATCCGAGGTCCAACTGGCGCGCGATGGCGGTGATCCGGAGCTGCAGCGCCGCCTCGACGATATCCGTGAAGCGGAAGCGCGCGCTGCCGCGCGCGCCCAGCTGGACGAACTCAAGCGCTCCCGCCAGCGCACGCTGCTGCCGTTGGTGTTACCGCGGACCGCTGCTGCGCCGTGACTGCACCGCCAGCAGCGCGTTCCCCCAGAGTATACGCGCCAGGCCTGCCTTGACTCGCCCCTGGTTTTTCAGCAGCGTGACCGGTGGAGCCCAGCGTGGACGAAACCCCCTACTATCTCCCCGTCGCCGACGAAGTCGACATCTTCAGCGCCGCCTACGCCTGCCGGCTGCCGATCCTCCTCAAGGGACCGACCGGCTGCGGCAAGACGCGCTTCGTCGAGTACATGGCGCACACCCTGCGCGGACCGGACGGCGGGAACGGTGCGCCGCCGGGGCAGGAGATCATTCCCGGCAACCTCATCACTGTGGCCTGCCACGAGGATCTCACCGGCAGCGACCTCGTCGGCCGTTACCTGATCAAAGGCGATGAGACGGTGTGGATCGATGGTCCGCTCACACAGGCGGTGAAGGGCGGCGCCATCTGCTACCTCGACGAAATCGTCGAAGCCCGCAAAGACACCATCGTGCTCATCCACCCGCTTACCGACCACCGCCGCATCCTGCCGATTGACAAGAAAGGCGAGATCATCGAGGCGCATCCAGACTTCCTGTTGGTGATCTCGTACAATCCTGGCTATCAGAGCGTCCTCAAAGACTTGAAGCACTCGACGCGCCAGCGTTTCGTGACCATCGACTTCGATTATCCGCCGCGCGACAAGGAAGCGCAGATCATCGCACATGAGAGCGGCGTGAACATGGAGACCGCCCTCGCGCTGGCGAAACTCGGCGAGAAGGTGCGCCATCTGAAGGCCAGCGGTTTGGAAGAAGGGGTGAGTACGCGGTTGCTGATCTATGCCGGCCAACTCATGCAACGCAAGGTGCCGGCGCGCCGTGCGTGCCGCGTCGCCGTCAGCACATCACTCACGGACGACACTGAGTCGCAGCGCGCGATCGACGCTTTGGTCGGGGCCATCTTTGAATGAGACAAAAGCTGTCAGCCCTCAGCTGTCAGCTCTCAGCTAGAACAGAGCAAGGAGCGCTGCCTCTTCGAGCTGACAGCTTTCCTGGCTGATAGCTTTCCTGATGACTGACCGTTCCCTCTGGTACGAATCCCATCTGTTCGCTGATCGCGCCGGGCGCCGGGCGCGCGAGGCGTGCGACCGTCTCGGGCCGCAGATACAGGAGCAGATCCTCGCCGCC
>DATKMS010000052.1:0-2700 GCA_035541735.1 Candidatus Margulisiibacteriota bacterium | reverse complement strand
GATGACGATCCCACCGCCCGACCGTAAGCCTCCGAAGGTGAGTTGAGTGACTTGCGCGTCTCCAATCTCAGGAATTTGACCCCGCTGCGTCGGCCCGAGGACATGGCAAGATATGCGGAGGGCATGCGAAAGGCAGGACTGCCGGAGTAATGAGCAGCGAGCCATGTCGCCTCTTGTGAAGGGTTTCGGATGCCGGCCCAATGAGTGATGGTGCCGCGGGCTCCGAGGGCCGGCGTCCGAAAGCCTCCAAGGGAGGAAACCGCGGGCAAGGGCACGAGGGACGTGCGGCGATCACTTATGGGGATTTGATTGCCGCGGGTGAGCGGTGAACGAGGCGGCGGGGCGAATCCAACGCTGTTTTCGAGTTGAGCGCGCCGTATGGGCGGCTGGCTGTGATCGAACGGCCGGCGTCGAAGGATGAAGACCGATCGAGTTGGGGATGAAGTCTTGGATTCGAGCGAGCGTCGTCGTAGGCGCTCGAGGTTGGCGCGACAGACGTGCACTGGGCGATGGCGTTGTGAGGATGAACGTCATGACGTGTCGATCCTGCATCGGGCGGCAGGATGGAAGCGCGGAGAGCAGCCGGGCTCGAAGCTCTCGATGATGAGCATGCGGCCACCGCAACAGGGGCATGGATGCGAGAGCGTCCGTGCGTCATCGGGTGCGCTGGTTTGTGCATCATCGGATTGAGTTTGCCGGGCTGCCGCGGCGAGCAACTGGCGCGCTCGCGCGAGGTTGTCGGCGCGGGAGGCGCTGGCGAGCAGGCCATAGTGGCGGATGCGGTGGAAGCCGTCGGGCAGCACGTGGATGAGGAAGCGGCGGATGAACTCGTCGGCTGTAAGCGTCATGCGCTTGTAGCGATCGCGTCCCTTGATCCGGTAGTCCTTCCACTTGAAGGTGACCGCGCTGTGGTCGAACGCGATCAGGCGGCTGTTGGCGATGGCGACGCGATGGGTGTATCGGGAGAGATAGGCGAGCACGGCCTCGGGTCCGCCGAACGGGCGCTTTGAGTAGACGACCCATTCGGTCTTACGCAGCGGCGCCAGATAGGCCGCGAAGGTCTTGGCGTTTGCGAGAGGGGCGTGGTTGCCGAAGAATTGCAGCTGCTTGTGGGCTGCGGCGATCTTCTGCAGGAACAGCCGGCGAAAGAGGCGCGAGAGCACGCGAACGGGCAGGAAGAATCCGGGGCGGCAAGAGACCCAGCGCGAGCCGTCGGGCGAGATGCCGCCGCCCGGCACAATCATGTGCACATGCGGGTGATGGGTGAGCGCCGAGCCCCAGGTGTGCAGCACGCAGGTGATGCCGACGCGGGCGCCAAGGTGCTTGGGATCGGCCGCGATCGTGAGCAGCGTCTCGGCCGAGATCTTGAACAACAGATCATAGATCACCGCCTTGTTCTGGTAGGCGATGTCGGCAATGGCAGCCGGCAACGTGAACACGACGTGATAGTAAGGAACGGGCAGCAGCTCGGCCTCGCGTGCCGCGAGCCATTCCCTCGCGGCGGCGCCCTGGCACTTCGGGCAATGGCGGTTGCGGCACGAATTGTAGGCGATGAGCGTATGCGAGCAGTCCTCGCAGCGGGCGACGTGGCCGCCGAGCGCCGCGGTGCGGCAGCGCTCGATCGCCGACATCACCTTGAGTTGGCCGAGGCTCACGTGTCCGGCATTGGCGCTGCGCCAAGCCGGCCCGTGGTCGCGGAAGATATCCGCGACCTCCAAAGCGGGGCGTGACACGAGCGCCGCGCGTCAGCCGGGCGGCCGGCTCTCCTTGAGCTTGACGCGATGTGCTCCAGCGGGCTCATCACCTCACCGATCGTCTTGGTGGCCACGCGCGTGTAGAGCGCCGTGGTGTCGAGCTTGGCGTGACCGAGCAGAACCTGGATCACGCGGACATCGATGTTCTGCTCGAGCAGGTGGGTGGCGAAGCTGTGTCGCAAGGTGTGCAGCGAGACGCGCTTGTTGATCTCGGCCATCTGGGCCGCGGCGTGGCACGCGCGATTGAGCTGGCGCGTGGTCATCGGCTGCGCTGGATCGCGGCCCGGGAACAGCCAGCCCTGCGGTCGCGCGGCCTTCCACCATGCACGCAGCAGGTCGAGCAGGTGCGGGGACAGCATCACGTAACGGTCCTTGTGGCCCTTGCCCTGCTCGACCCGGATGATCATCCGCTTGCTGTCGATATCGCCGACCTTGAGCGAGATGACTTCGCTGGCGCGCAGTCCCGCCCCATAGGCCACGCTCAGCGCCGCCTTGTACTTGAGGCCGGGCGCGGCATCGAGCAGCCGCGCGACCTCGTCGGGGCTGAGCACCACCGGCAGCTTGCGCGGTTCGTGAATGAAATGGGTGTGCTCGACGATATCGTGGCGCTTGAGCGTGACTCGGAAAAAGAACCGCAGTGTCGCGACTGCCTGGTTGCGGGTCGCCACGCCAACGCCGTTCGCCGCCAGATGCAGCTGATAGCGGCGCACGTCCTCGAAGGTCGCCGTGTCGGGTGATCGCCCGACGAACGCAGCGAAGTTCTTGACCCTTTGCACGTAGTCATGTTGGGTCTTCGGCGCGAATTTACGGATCGTCATGTCTTCGATCATGCGCCGGCGCAACGGGCTCATGGCCTCGTCGGTCATGGAGGTGCTCCTGTCTTGAGTGAGGTTGTCGCAACGCCTCAATCTCAAGACAGGACGCTTCCACGCGCTATGCCTTAGAT
>DATKMS010000051.1:0-3022 GCA_035541735.1 Candidatus Margulisiibacteriota bacterium | reverse complement strand
CCGAGGGTGACCTGCGGCTCTGCCAATGGGATGACCGGCGCGCGCATGATCACACCTGCATGACCGAAAGGAGCCGGGCGATGAAAGCTAAGGCAGGCGACTGGTTGGTGATCAAGGGCACCCATATTGATCAGGCGGATCAGCGCGGGCTGATCACCGAGGTGCATGGCGCGGACGGCGCGCCGCCCTACGTGGTGCGGTGGCTTGCCACCGGCCACGTGGCCACGGTGATTCCTGGCCCGGACGCGGTCGTCGTCACCGCCGCCGAGCAGAAAGCCACCAATCAACACGCGCGGTCGCGGTTTGCACGGACGCCGATCACGCACCACGCTTCGACCGAGTAGGTGCTGTGCTCATGGTTGTCGAACGCAACGAGGCCTGCGGTTATTGCAGGACGGGTTCTGGCCAGGCGGTGGGCCGATGGTTGCGCCGCGAGGCTGCGCCCGACCCGACCGGGCAACTGCCGGACGACCTTCGCCGGGTCTCGTGAGGAGGAACACGGTATGGCACATGCCGACGATCTGCCGCTAGCCGACTACGACCAGCTCTCGCTCGCCGACCTGCGGCACCGCATCCGCTCGCTGGATGAGGGCCAACTGCAGATGTTGTTCGACCACGAGTCTGCCCACGGCAACCGGATTCCGGTGCTCGAGGTGTTGCATGCTCGCTTGAATGAACTGCACCACGGCGCCGAACCGTCGGTGGGCGATCAAAGCAACGCCCCGGATATCGAACCAACACCTGGCGGCTCACGGGTGCAGGAGTCGACGGCCGCCGAGCCCGGCACCCCGCTGCGCCACGGGGTGCCCTCGAAGACCCCCTGGCGAGGCCGGCACTAGCTCGTTGAGGTCCCCGATCTCGTCGGCGACGTCGCGGTGCGCGCTGTCCTCCACGCCCGCGCCCCGGGGTTGGAAAGATGGGCTGTGGAGCCACGCCGAAAGTATGAGCACCCGAGCCGGTTTGAAGACCTCTTCCGCAACGGATGGGTATTCCTCGCGGACCGCGTCGGCGTAGGCTACCGCTGCGAGTCGCTGCCAAGCACCGATATATCGGCGTCGGTGAGCCCTGCCCCGTTGATATCGTCGGCCGGCGGGTTCGGCGAGGCTGGCCAGATGGCCGACTGGCCCCTCAAGCGCAACCTTCCGAGGAAACAATCCCCCGGATCCCGGCGCGCACCGCGTCCTTTTCCGAGCATCCGATGTGGCTATCGCCTGCCGGTGGCAGCATGTGCGGGTGAGCACGACGACGCTTTCCTGGGATGGGGTGCCTGTCGACAAGTCCGACGACGTCGATGTCGTGATCGTAGGGTCCACTTCATCAAGACGGTCGAGGACCTGCATGAGGCGATGGTGGGGGTGAGCTCCTCGCTGCGGTGCGGACTGACCTTCTGCGAGGCCTGCGGGCCACGGTTGGTTCGCCGCACCGGCAATGATCCTGAATTGGTCGAGCTCGCGACCCGCAATGCGCTGGCCATCGCCGCCGGGCACTGCTTCGTGATCTTCTTGATGGGTTCCCTGTGCGACGCGTTGATGCGTGCGGCCAGGGCCGCTGAGGGCTGGCGCTGAGTTCCTTTGTCCGATTACGCTCCCCGGAACAGCTTTCGAAGGACGACGTCGTCTCGCGTATTGCCGAATCGAACGTGTCGCTGATCGTGGTGGACGAAGCGCACTGCGTGTCGATGTGGGGACACGATTTCTGGCCGGACTATCTGCGGCTCGCTGATGCGTTCGACCGGCTCGGCCGCCCACCCGTGGCGGCTTTGACGGCGACGGCGTCGCCGCTGGTGCGCCGCGAGATCATCGAGCGGCTCGGGTTGCGCGATCTCGTTGTGATCGCCAGCGGCTTCGACCGGCCGAACTTGCGCCTTGAGGTCGAGCGTCACGTGTCAGACGCCGAAAAGCGGCACGCCGTGGTGTCGGCGGTCGCCGAGATGGTGGAGCCGGTCCTGGTGTACACCGCGACCCGCAAAGACGCCGAGAGCTACGCACTAGCCCGGCGGGGCAGGAGTGCCGCTGCGTACCACGGCGGCATGAGGGCGGCGCAGCGCGACGAGATTCATCGCAGGTTTCGCGACGACGAGTACGAGATGATCACCGCGACATCGGCTTTCGGCATGGGTATCGACAAGCCCAACATTCGTGCCGTCGTGCACGCCTCGGTTCCCGACTCGCTGGACAGCTACTATCAGCAGGTCGGCCGCGCCGGTCGCGACGGAAAGGCAGCGCTGGCCCTGCTGTTCTATCGACTCGAAGACTTTTCGCTGGCAAGGTTTTTCACCGCGCATCACCCCGACGAAGAGCTGCTGCATCGGGTCTACTCGGCGATGTCGGCTGACAGACCCAAGCGGCTCAAGGACCTGCGGACCGAACTCAGCGTCCGGGGCCGCCAGCTCACCACCGCAGTGAACCTCCTCGACCAGGCCGGTGCCGTCACGTCGGGCCGTAAAGGATTCGTCGCCTCCGGCGAACCAGAGGCGACCGCGGTGGGCCGTGCGGACGAACTCGTCGAGACCAGCGAACGTGTCAATCGCACGCGAGTGGAAATGCTGCGGGGTTACGCCGAAACGCGAGAATGCCGTCGGCAGATTCTGCTCGCGTATTTCGGCGAGACGCTGCCCGAACCGTGCGGCAACTGCGATCGCTGCCGCGACAACCAGATTGGTGAAACCTCCGACCATGAACAACGGCCGGCAATACCCGTCAACACCACCGTCGAGCACCGCGAGTGGGGACCGGGAGTTGTTATCGGCGGCACTGCCGACACCGTCACGGTGCTTTTCGAGAAATACGGCTACCGGACGCTGTCGATGAAGGTGATCCAAGAGACCGGTGTGCTGCGGCAGACGCGCGGTGAGAACGTCAGCAATCCCTAGCAACGAGTGGCCCCGATTCAGACGAGATTGGCTCACGCGGAAGAAAACCCGTATCCCCGCACCTCGCAACGCTGTTGTCCAATCGCACCACGTGGCAGCTGTGCCTGTCGCTGGACGCCGACAACGGCGACGAGCCAGGACGTGATGCCG
>DATKMS010000050.1:0-22638 GCA_035541735.1 Candidatus Margulisiibacteriota bacterium | reverse complement strand
GTCGTGCCATCGTGGCAGTCAGCTCGGGCAGGCTGCTTGCACGCCTTCGGATTCGGCACAGCTCCGCCGCAGACACGCCGAGCAGCGGTGCGGTGTTCGGCGCCATGAACACGATGTACGCACTCGTCGCTGCACGCACCCGTGAAATCGGCACGCTGCGTGCGCTCGGATTCTCCAAGGTCAGCATCCTGACGGCGTTCGTCGTCGAATCGACGTTCCTGGCCATCGTCGGCGGCGCGCTGGGTTGCCTGCTCGCCCTGCTGGCCAACGGCGTGACCTCGGCGGCCGTATACGGGCGGCAGAGGGGCTTTTCGTGATATGCTAGGTCATGGCGGGCACCCTCCGAGAAGGGATCTTCCGTCAACCACCCCGTTTGTCCGGGCTATCCGCTTGTGCTCGTTGAAAACGTGGCCACTGTAGCCGTCACGACGTGAATTTTCGCTGCCATTTCGCGGCGGGGTCTGGTGCGGTATGCTGCCGGCATGGCTGGACGCGCCGGCGACTGGTTCCGACAGGCTGAAGCCGACCTCGCACATGCCCGGCGCGCCCTCGCCGCTGGCGACCACGAATGGTCTTGCTTCGCCGCCCAGCAGGCAGCCGAGAAGGCTGCCAAGGCGGCACACGCCGCGCTCGGCCAAGAAGCGTGGGGACACGTGATCACCGAGCTACTCGATGCGCTGCGGCCGCACGAGCCGGCAATTGACGAACCGCTGCTCGATCGTGCCAGGGCCCTGGACAAGCTGTACATTCCCACGCGCTATCCCAACGGCCTCGCCAGCGGCGCGCCGGCGGACTTTTACACACGCCCTGAGGCGGAACGCGCCATCGGCGACGCGGAGGCAGTCCTTGCAATCTGTCGCAGAATGCTATCGCGGTCATAGCGTGCGAGTCTTCCGCCTGGATCGCGCGGGCACGCTCGCCCGGCTGCGGCAGCGCGCCCAGCGCGTGCTGCAGGAACGTGCCGATGTCCTTGAGATCCGCCTCTTTGGGTCGCTGGCACGAGGCACCGCTGGGCCCGGCAGCGACGCGGACTTGTTCATCGTTGTGCGCGACGGCGCACCCTCATTTCTCGATCGCATTCCGGCTCTGGCAAGCTACTTTGCCGGCGTCGGGATCGGGTGCGATGTCGTCGTCTACACGAAGTCGGAGTACCGGGCACTGGTCACGCGGCAGGATGCGTTCGCACGGGCAATCTTGAACGACGGCATTTTGCTGGCGCGACGCGAGGCGAGTGTGATGGGCGGCGAAGCCGTCAGCGCTAGTTGATTCGGTCTTCCGGCCTCCTGCGGACAGGACGGGGCCTTTGGGGTCAGGCCGTGAAACTTGTCCACTTCGAACTCAGGCCAGCGTGTGCGTTCACCTCAACCCCGTGCGCGCCGGCATGGTTGCTGCGCCGTGGCCCAACGCCCGACTTTCTGACTGTCGCCGAAGTGCTCGGCCATTTCGGCCGCCAGATCCGCCGCACACGACCGCGGTACGCGGTGTTCCTCAGATGGTCGAGTGGCGATCGGGGCTGGGAGCCGCGTGCCTCGTCACCAGAAAGATGTCGGCTTGGCCTTCGGCATCCGGTCGTTCGCGGTCAGCAAGGTGATCACCTGTGCGGAGCGGGCCGCAACCAACGACCGCCGACTTCGCTGCCTGCTCCTGCGATTGCCCAGCGCGCCGGGCGCCTCCGGAAGATGAACGGCATCGGTGCGCTCGGTGCCGTGTCCTCCGCTTCGCCAACTTTCACGGCCTGACCCCGGTCCGCGACCCCGACCCGTAGCAGCCTATCGGACTTGGAAGTCAGCAGCGATCAGCGGGAGCGGGCCATAGAAATGACGCTGGCCGCAGGCCCGAGCCGGCGATTCGCCGACCGGCGCGATTGCGTGTACGATCGGTGAGATGCTGTGTCCCAAGTGCGGTGCAAGCAATAGTGAAGAGGTCCTCTCCTGCGTCGAGTGCGCAACTGCGCTCGGTCCCGTCTGTTCGTCGTGCGGTGCCCAAAATCTGCCGGGGTCGCGATTCTGTCGGATGTGCGGACGGCCGCTGACTGAGCTGTCGCACGATCAGCCGAACCGCTCTCCCGCTGCGTATACGCCACGCCATCTCACCGAGAAGATCCTCACCTCGCGCGCCGCGCTCGAAGGAGAACATAAGCAAGTGACGGTGCTCTTCGTCGACGTGAAAGAGTCGCAAGCGCTCTCGCAGCGCGTCGGTCCCGAGGTCTGGCACGAGATTCTCGACCGTTTTTTCGAGATCTTGACCGCTGGGGTGCATCGATTCGAAGGGACTATCAACCAGTACACCGGCGATGGAATCATGGCGCTCTTCGGGGCACCAATCGCGCACGAAGATCACGCGCAGCGGGCGTGCTTCGCGGCGCTCCATCTGAAGGAGCGACTTGCCGCGTCTGCCACCGATCTCCGCGGCACCAAGAGCCTCGACTTCGCGGTCCGCATGGGTCTCAACTCCGGCGAGGTCGTCGTCGGCCGCATCGGCGATGACCTGCGGATGGACTATACGGCCCAAGGCCACACAGTCGGCCTCGCGAGCCGGATGGAGTCGCTGGCCGAGCCGGGCAAGATCTACCTCACTCGCAGCACGGCGGCGCTAGTCTCCGGATTCGTCCGGCTGAAAGACCTCGGCAAGTTCTCCGTCAAGGGCGAGCCCCGCAGTCTGCGCGTGTACGAACTCGAAGGCGTGGGCTCGGCGCGGACGAGGTTCGATCAATCGGCCGCGCGCGGCTTGTCGCCCTTCGTCGGACGTGAGGCGGAGATGGCCCGGCTCGAAGCGAGCCTCGCGGCCGCCCTGTCGGGAAGCGGCCACGCGGTCGGTGTGGTTTCGGAGGCGGGCTTCGGCAAGAGTCGGCTCTTCTGGGAGTTCGCCGCGCAGTGTCACTCACGTGGAATCGTCGTCCTGCAAGCGCGCGGCGTGCCGCGTGGACACGCGACTTCGCTCTTGCCGATCGTCGAGCTCTTGCGCGGGTACTTCGAAGTCGGCGAGCACGACGACGCCACGGCCGTGCGCGAGAAGGTCACCGGTCGGCTCAACTCCCTCGGTGAGCCGTTCCGCAAAGCGCTGCCGTTCGTCTTCGGGCTGCTGCGCGTGCCCGAGACCCTTCGCGCCGCGCCGCCGATCGATCCGGAAGCTCGACGCCGCCGGGTCGTGCGGCTGCTGAAGGATCTCTTGCGAGTCCGCAGCGCACAAGAGCCGATCGTCATCGTCGGCGAGGATCTGCAATGGTTCGACCAGGGAAGCCAAGCCATTCTCGATCAACTCGTCGCCGGGCTTGCGGGGACCCCGACTCTCGTCGTGATGAACTACCGTCCCGATTACCGCCCGCCGTGGCGCGAACGCTCCGGGTTCCGCGAGATGTTGCTCGAACCGCTCGCGCCGGAGGCGACTCTGCAGCTCGCAGGCGAGCTGCTCGGCAGTCATCGCTCGATCGGTGGCCTCACCCAGCGGATCGCCGAGCGCAGCGGCGGGAATCCGTTCTTCATTGAAGAAGCGATCCGCTCGCTCAAGGCCAAGGGCGAACTGACGGGGCGCACGGGCAGCTATCGAGCCGCGCGACGCGTCGAAGAGATCGAGGTTCCGGCGACGGTCCAGGCGGTGCTCGACGCGCGCATCGATGCCCTCAAGGAACGCGAGAAAGTCGTGCTGCAAACGGCAGCGGTCATCGGCAAGGAGTTTCCGTTGGCGGTGCTCCAGCGCATCGTCCCCTATTCGAAAACGGAACTGCGCGCCGCCCTCAGGGCACTCAGCGACACGCAACTGCTGGCGCCGCCGCGCCGCGGCGACGAGGCGGTGTACGCGTTTCGCCACTCCGCAACGCAGGAAGCGGCCTATCGCACGCAACTGCTCCCGCGCCGCCAGCAGATCCACAGTGAAGTCGCGCGGATCATCGAGGAGCGTCATCCGGGGGCGGACGAACACGCGGCGATGATCGCTCACCACCGCGAGAACGCCGGCGACGAGCGCGCGGCCGCGGACTGGTACATGCGCGCGGCGCTCTGGCTGGGATCGGACGATCCGGTCGAAGCCTACCGTCACTGGCAGAAGGTGCGTGGGCTCCTCGCCCGCGGCGACGGCTCCGCCGACGCGCTGCCACTGCGTGTGCTGGCGCCGATTCAGATGCTCAACCTGAGCTGGCGTCTCGGCGTTGCCGAGGCGGAAGTGCGAGCGCTCTTCGAGGAAGTTCGGAATCTCGCGCAGCGGAGCGAGAGCAAGGACGCACTGGCGACCGCGTACTTGGCGTACGCCGTCGTGCGTGGAATGGCCGGCGATCTCGAAGAGTCGCTGAAGAATCTTCGCGAGGCGAGGCAACTCGCGGCGGACTCGGAAAACGCGGATCTCAAGCTCGGTCTCAAGATGGCTGCCGCGTACTTCGGGGCGGCGGCCGGGCGGCTGCGAGAGGCGTTGGCGGTCACGGAAGCCGGACTCTCTCAAAATGCCGGAGATCCAACTCGCAGCGCCGAGCTGGCCGGCATCGACCCGGTTGTCTTCTTGACCGCGCTGCGCGGCCACCTGCTCGGCCAGTTGGGGAAGCTCATCGAGGCGCGCGAGGCGCTCGACGCCGCGCTCACACTTGCAGGCGGGCACGTCGATTCGGAGGTTCGCGGCGACTCAGAAGTTCAAGGATGGATCCACGGATGGATCGTCGTGCTCGCCCGCGCCACCGGCGAGACCACCGACGTGATCGAGCATGCCAACCGCGGACTCGAGATCGCGGAACGGACCGGGAGTTTCTTCTCGCAGGTCCTCGCGTTCGCGCATCTCGGACGCGCCCTCGCCCTCCATGGAGAGTGGCAAGAAGCGATCGGCGCCTTCGAGAAGTCACTCGAGATTGCCCGCGCCAAGAAGATCGGATGCGAGACCGAAGCCGGGATCGTGGCCGATCTCGCCGAAGCACACTCCGCGATCGGCAAGCACCAAGCCGCGCTGGCGTTCGCCCGCGAAGCCATCGCTCTGGCGCATCGTCGTGGCGTCAAGGTCGAGGAGTGCCGAGCGCACCTCGTCATGGCACGCGTGCTGGTCCGGGCCGACGGCGCGCATAAGCACCGAGCCGTCCGCAAGGAGTTGGAAACGGCGGCTGAGATCGCGCGCGCGACCGAGGCGCGCATCTACGAACCGTTCATCCACCTCGAGTTCGCGGAAGTCGCACGGCTCGCGGGCGACGAGGCCGCGCGCGCACGCGAACTGCGCACCAGCTCCGAGCTGTTCGCCGAGATCGGCGCCACTGGTCATCTCGCGGCGACCCATCTCGAACTGTGATCCGACTGGTCTTGGGAACGCAGTTCAACTCGACCAGGGTGTTCCGGCCGCCAAACCAGCGCATCGCGGTGGCCGGACCGTGACTTCCGCCGGGCGAAGTCGTTCCTACGCGCTCTTGAAGTGCTGCTGAATTGAGCCTCGCCTACGAGTCAGGGCGCACCCCTCGCAGGCAGCGGTTCGGGCGAAACCTCGCTCCGGTGTTTGAAAAGAAAAGTGGAGCCGAAGGGAGTCGAACCCTCGACCTCTAGAGTGCGATTCTAGCGCTCTCCCAACTGAGCTACGGCCCCACGTGGTGAGACGAGACTGCAACGGTAGTTTCGTGTACACAAGTCGCGCGCTGGCTGCAAGGGTCGACGCAAGTCACCGACTGTGCTGACGCTTCGGGTCGAGCAAAGCGGGCGAAGGTTGCGGCGGAATCCCCGCCCGCGCCCCAGCATCGCCATGGGCTATCTCGCCAACCGCGATCACGACACAGTCGTCCAGCTCCCACCCGACCTCTCCACAGGCCGCTTCTGGGCTGCCGGCAATGAGGTCAATGCACTGACGCGTGGCTCGGTTGCTGATGAAATACCAACAGTGCCCCATCATTCATCCTCGGCAGTGTGTGCGTGCTTCGCACTTGCCGTGCCACACTCCCCGCAACTTGGCGACGCACCCTCGAGCACAACAACCGGGGTTCCAACGAGCCGGTTGAAAAGCAAACCTTCCAGGCTGGAAGGATTTTGATACAGGCGGGGCCGCGGGCACTCCCACTTGGCACGGTTGGCGAATTGACTGGCCCGGCTCCAGCCCATAGAGTTCCCGCTATGCCAACGACAGGCGGTGACCGGTACATTTGCATCCACGGACACTTCTACCAGCCGCCGCGCGAGAACCCCTGGATCGAGGCAATCGAAGTCCAAGACTCCGCCGCCCCCTACCACGACTGGAACGAACGGGTCACGGCGGAGTGCTACGCACCGAACAGCGCGGCACGGCTGCTCGCTGCGGACAGCTTCATCACCGCGCTGCGCAACAACTACAGCCGCATCAGCTTCAACTTCGGGCCGACGCTACTGTCGTGGATGCAGCAGGCGCGGCCCGACGTGTACGCCGATATCCTGCGCGCCGACCGGGAGAGTTGTCGCCGCCTCGGCCGCGGCAACGCTCTGGCGCAAGTCTACGGCCATTGCATCATGCCGCTGGCCAGCCGCCGCGACCGGCAGACGCAGGTGCACTGGGGGATCGTCGACTTCGCGCACCGCTTCGGCCGCCAACCCGACGGCATGTGGCTGCCCGAAACGGCCGTCGACCGCCCCACCTTGGAGGTGCTGGCCCGCAACGGCATCCGCTTCACCATTCTCGCCCCCGGCCAGGCGGCACGCGTGCGCTACGACGGAGGTGATTGGCAGCCGGTCGAACACGGCCGCATCGACTGCAGCCGCCCGTACCGCTGCAGCGTCGCACCCGGGGTCGACATCACGCTGTTCTTCTACGACGCAGAAATCTCCCGTGCGGTGGCCTTCGCCGGGCTGCTGAACGACGGGCGCAATCTGGCGCACCGTCTGATTGATGCCAGTACGGCGAACAACAGTGGTACACTCGTCCACATCGCGACCGACGGCGAATCGTACGGACACCACCACCGCTTCGGCGACATGGCGTTGGCCGCAGCCATCGAGGCCCTCGATGGCGAGGGCGCGGTGCGGGTGACCAACTACGCCGCCTACCTCGACCAGGTGCCGGTGCACGACGAGGTCGAAATCCATGAAAACACGTCGTGGAGCTGCAGCCACGGCATCGAACGCTGGCGCGCCAACTGCGGCTGCAACTCCGGCGGCCATCCCGACTGGCAGCAGACGTGGCGGGCACCGCTGCGTCAGGCGCTCGACTGGCTGAAAGCCCAGCTCGATGACCTCTTCGAGCGCCACGGCGCTAAGGTCCTGCACGATCCGTGGGCTGCCCGCGATGCCTACGTCACCGTGCTTTTGCAACGCGACGATGAGCACCGGCAGGCCTTCTTGGAGCACCACGCCGTCGGACGCACGCGCAGCCGCGAGCGCTCGCGCATCTGGAAGCTGCTCGAAATGCAGCGCTACGGCCTGTTGTCGTTCACCAGCTGCGGCTGGTTCTTCGATGAATGCTCCGGCATCGAAACGGTGCAGATCCTCACCTATGCGGCGCGCGCCCTGCAACTGGCCGCGGAGTTTGGCATCAACCTCGAACCGGAGTTCCTGCACCGCTTGCAGGCGATGCGCAGCAACCTCCCGCAGTACCAGGACGGCCGCCACGTGTATCGCCAGCTCGTCCGGCCGCAGGTGACCGACGGCAGCCGCATGATGGCGCACCATGCGATGCACTCCCTGTTCGTCACGCCGGTGCCCGAACAACGAGTCTACGCATATCGCGTCACCGCGACGGACGCCAGCAACGAACACGCCGGGTCGGCGGTGTTCGCCGTGGGCCAAGCCCGCCTCGTCGCCGAAGCTACCGAGCAGAGCGAAGACTACATCTACGCGGCGTTGCACCTTGGCGGCCACGACATTCACTGCGCGGTGGCACCGAGCACGCCGAAGGTGGACTACCCACAGCTCAAGTCCGAGCTGCTGACGACGTTCTTCGCCGAGCCGTTGACCGAGCTGGTGCGTCGCATCGATCGCGCCTTCGGTGGCACGTTCTACACGCTGCGTGACGTCTTCGTTGCCGAACGGCGGCGCATTCTCGATCAGGTGATGGCGCGGGCCATGGCCGATTGCACCGCCGACTACGAGCGCATGGTCACCAACAACCGCCGCCTGCTCGACTTCCTCACGCAAGCGTGGGTGCCGCTGCCTGAGGAACTGCGCATCGCCGCTACCTTCGTGGTGCAGCGCCGTCTGGAGGACGCAACCGCGCGCTTCGTCGCCGGCACGGATACGGCGGCGGTGATCCTCGCCGCATGGAGCGACGCGGCACGCTGGCGGGTCTCGCCGTCGACCGAGGGCGTCGCCCGCCTCCTCGAAGGGGCGCTGGCTCGCGTTGTCGGCCGTCTCGGAACCGCTGATGCCGCCGCCAGCGTTGCCCAGGCGCACACCGTCTGTGACATCGCGCAGTCGCTGGGGCTGACACTGAATATGTGGGAGGCACAGGGCCGCTACTACACCTTGGTGACCGGCGAGGCGGCGCAGCGGTGGCCGAGCCGCGTGCTTGCCGAGGTGCGCCGGCTCGGCGAACGGTTGCGCTTTCGTCTGCGCGAATGGGACACGCTGGCGGAGCGGGCGGCTTGACCGCCGTTCTGTCGTCGTGCAACCTCCGGTGCCTTCGCCATCGAATCGTGAATGCGGACTGGTGAATTGATGGATTGTCGTTCGATCGAATTGGGTCGGCGGAAAGGGATCGAGGTGCAGCATGGCGCAGGCCGACATTGAATCTGTTCTGAACGAGACCCGTGTTTTCGCGCCGCCTGCCGACTTCAGCCGGCAGGCGCACATCGGTAACCCGGCAGATTACGAGCGCTGGACGCGTCTGGCCGACGAAAACCCGGAGCAGTTCTGGTCGGAGATCGCCGGCGAGCTGCACTGGTTCACACCGTGGAATACGGTGCTGGAGTGGAAGCCACCGTTTGCAAAGTGGTTCCTCGGCGCTACCACCAACCTGTCGTACAACTGCATCGACCGTCACCTGGGCAGCTGGCGCCGGAACAAGGCGGCGATCATCTGGGAGGGGGAGCCGGGCGACACGCGCACGCTGACGTACCACGAGCTGCACCGCGAGGTGTGCAAGTTCGCCAACGTCCTGAAGCGCTTCGGCGTCGGCAAGGGCGACCGCGTCGGTCTCTATTTGCCGATGATTCCCGAGCTGGCCGTCGCCATGCTCGCGTGCACCCGCATCGGTGCCACCCACAGTGTGGTCTTCGGGGGCTTCAGCGCCGAGGCGTTACGCGATCGCCTGAACGACGCGCAAGCCAAGCTGCTGGTGACGGCGGACGGCGGCTACCGGCGCGGCGGGGTCGTGCCGTTGAAGGCCGCGGCGGACGACGCGCTGCGCGATGCCCCATCGGTCGAGAACGTCGTCGTCGTCCGGCGCACAGGCGAGACCGTGCCGATCAAGGGCGGACGCGATCGCTGGTGGCACGAGCTGATGGAAGGCGCCGATAGCGAATGTGGCGCCGAGCCACTCGACGCCGAGCATCCGCTCTTCATCCTCTACACCAGCGGCACGACGGGAAAGCCGAAAGGGGTGGTCCACACCACCGGCGGCTACATGGTGCACACCTACATCACCAGCCAGTGGATCTTCGACCTCAAGGACGAAGATACCTATTGGTGCACCGCCGACATCGGCTGGGTGACGGGTCACAGCTACGTGGTCTACGGCATCCTCGCCAACGGCGCGACCACGGTGATGTACGAAGGGGCACCCAACTTCCCGGAGCCGGACCGCGTCTGGGACATCATCGACAAGTACGGCGTGACCATCTTCTACACCGCGCCGACGGCGATCCGCAGCTTCATCAAATGGGGCCGCGAGTGGCCGCGCAAACACCGGCTCGGCAGCCTGCGCTTGCTCGGCACCGTCGGTGAGCCGATCAATCCGGAGGCGTGGATCTGGTATCACGAAGAAATCGGCAAGCAGCGCTGCCCGATCGTCGACACCTGGTGGCAGACCGAAACGGGGGGCATCATGATCTCGCCGCTGCCGGGCGTCACGCCCGCGAAGCCGGGCTCTGCCACGCGGCCGTTCCCCGGCATCGCCGCCGACGTGGTCACCCGCGAAGGCCAGCCTGTCGGTGCCAACCAGGGGGGATTCCTGGTCATCCGGCGCCCGTGGCCGGGGATGCTGCGCACCATTTACGGTGATCCGGATCGCTACGTACAGCAGTACTGGAGTCAAGTTGCCGGCGCCTACTTCACCGGCGACGGCGCGCGGCGTGATGCCGACGGCTACTTCTGGGTCATGGGGCGCGTCGATGACGTGGTGAACGTTGCGGGCCACCGCCTCGGCACCATGGAGGTGGAGAGCGCCCTGGTCAGCCACCCTGCGGTGGCCGAGGCCGCCGTCGTCGGACGCCCCGACCCGCTCAAGGGCCAGGCGATCGCCGCCTTTGTCACACTCGAGGCGGGCCAGAAGCCGACCGAAGAGTTGCGTCTACAGTTGCGCGATCACGTCGCCAAGGAGATCGGGGCGTTTGCGAAGCCCGACGACCTGCGCTTCACCGACGCCTTGCCGAAGACGCGCAGCGGCAAGATCATGCGCCGCCTGCTGCGCGACATCGCCACCGGCAAGGAAAGCATCGGCGACACGACGACCCTGGAAGATCTCTCCGTGATCGCCAAGCTGCGCGGGGAGGAAGAATAGTGGCCTGATTTCATGTTGAAGCTGCACAACACCCTCACCGGCCGCCTCGAAGCGTTCGTCCCCCTCGTCCCGGGGAAGGTCGGCATGTACGTCTGCGGCGTGACCGTGTACGACCGTTCCCATATCGGTCACGCGCGCGCCCTGGTCACCTTCGACGTGCTGTTCCGGTACCTGCGTTTTCTCGGCTACGACGTCACCTTCGTGCGCAACTTCACCGACGTCGACGACAAGATCATCAACCGCGCGCAGCAGGCCGGCATCAGCGCACTGGCTCTCGCCGAAGCCAACATCCGCTCGTTCGCCGAAGACGTGAAGGCGGTCGGCTGCCTGCCGCCGACCATCGAGCCGCGCGCCACCGAGCACATCGAGGGGATGATCGCGCTGATTCAGGAGCTCATCGGCAAAGGGTTGGCCTACCCTGCAGACGGCGACGTCTACTATGCCGTCGACAAGTTCGCCGACTACGGCAAGCTGGCGAAGCGCAAGCTCGACGACATGATCGCCGGGGCGCGCGTCGAGGTCGACGAGCGCAAGCGTCACCCGATGGACTTCGCGCTGTGGAAGGCGAGCAAGCCGGGCGAGCCGTGGTGGGACAGTCCGTGGGGCAAGGGCCGCCCCGGCTGGCACATCGAATGTTCGGTGATGAGCACGAAGTATCTCGGCCAGCCCTTCGACATCCACGGCGGCGGCACCGACCTCATCTTCCCGCACCATGAGAACGAGATCGCGCAATCCGAGGGTGCCAAAGCCTGTGCCTTCGCGCGTTACTGGGTGCACAACGGCATGGTGAACATCGGCACCGAGAAGATGTCGAAGTCGCTCGGCAACTTCATGACCGTGCAAGAAGCCGCAGCGCGCGTCGGCGGCGAAGCGGTGCGCCTATTCGTCATCGGCACGCACTATCGCAGCCCGCTGGATTTCTCGCCGGAACGGCTGGACGAATCGGGGCGGGCGCTGACCCGGCTCTACGAAACCCTGGCGCGCGCCGACTCGGCGCTTACCCCGGACCCCAAAAGGCAGAAGGCAGGAACCAAGGACCAAGGACCAGAGACCAGGGACCAGGGACCGGATGCAACCGCGATGCACGAGTTCCGTAGCGCGATGGACGATGACCTGAACACCGCCCGCGCGGTCGGGGTGGTCTTCGAGACGGTCCGCACGCTCAATCGCCTGCTCGACGAGGGGCAAGCGGCCGCCGTGATCCCGCTGCGCCGCGCAGTCACCGAGATTGCGTCGGTGCTCGGCATCGGTGGTCAGGAGCCGCGCCTCGTACTGGAGCGCGCCAAGCGCGATCATCTCGCCGATGCCGATCTGAGCCCCGCCGAGATCGAACGGTTGATTGCCAACCGCAACGCCGCGCGCAAGGCACGCGACTTCAAGCAAGCCGACGCCATCCGCGCCGAGTTGAAGGCCAAGGGCATCGTGTTGGAAGATACGGCTGCGGGCACCGTATGGAAAATAGAGAAAAGGTGAAAGTGGAAAGAGAAAAGTCAGATCGTGTGCCCGGCCGTTTCGAAGACTTGATAGTTTGGCAAAAGGCTCGTCGAATGCTTCAAGGTCTGATCAAGCGCGTCCGTGAGCGTGTCGCGTCTCAATAGACGTCAGACGTCCAGGCCCAGTGTGTACCGATCTCTTGCACTGCTTTCCTCTTTCCGCTTTGAGCTTTTCTCCAACCTTGTGCGCCCGTAGCTCAGTTGGACTAGAGCGGCTGGCTTCGAACCAGTAGGTCGGGTGTTCGAATCACCCCGGGCGCGCTTATTTTTTCGCATACGTAGCGGTTCCACTTCCGGTTCCTCGGGTGCAGGGTGCGCCTGGGGTGCCGAAAGGTGCAGGGCAAGAGGCTCGCATCGGTGTGCCGTAGGGTGTGCAGCTTGCGGTACTGGACCTGGGCAGCCCTCGATCGCAACGAAGATGGGAAGGTAGCGATCGATGAACTGATAGAGGCCGTGAAGAAGGGCCCACTCGCATCCTCACACCGCCCGCACGTCCGGTGCCCGCTGTGTGCGTCAGGGTGCCAGCCGTGTGGCCCCGAGCGCCGACAGGAGCACGACCAGCCCGGCACTCGCCAGCGCCACCACCAGGACGATCACAACCCCCGGCATCACCGAGCGGGGGCGACGCATCATGACCCACCGCGACCGGGAACAGCGCCGCGCGCCCGCTCTGGTCTGTCGAGGCGGATCCTTCACGCCCGACGACTTGTCGATTTTTGCCAGGCCGTGCCGTGCGTCCAGGTGTGTCATATACCTGCACGGGGGCGCCGCGCTAGCTCAGCCCTCCACTGGCTGACTGACGTTCCCGTTTGGTGTCCAGGTCCGTCTTCAACCGAGGAAATCAACCAGGCGCTCACCGCGCGCTCATTTGGCATCATTCACGACCTGTACCACCTGGCTCCCTGCGGAAGCCCGTCGTACAACGGCAGCGAGGTGTCTTGACTTCGGAACAAACCGACACGGAGCTCGGCCTTGATGTCGTACTTGTGCCCGGTGTAAGTCCGCGCCACGCCGAAGTGGGCTACGGCCCTACGACCGGCCGCGCGCTTCCTTTCTGCGGAGGGATGACTGTAACCGTCCCGCGATGTTGCCGCCGTCGAACGCGTGTGGTCTTCCACGAGCAAAGCGGCGTCAGCGGTGCGCCGCAGGCGTTACAGAAGTCCGCGTCGCCCGATGACGCCATGCAACGCGCACCCTAGCCTGCGGCAACGGCCCTGCACGGAGCGGCGCACCCCACGTCGCCGCAGTACATGACGTCCGCCTCGCGAAGGCGCGATCGGCATCGCCGAGGCCGCCGAATGGTCATCATGGCCCGCGATGGAAACGCGAGCGCGCGCACTTCTCAATACACGACGACCATGAACTTCGCGTCGCTCAAATTCTGTGCGTCGCTCGTCGGGTACGTACCTACGACAAGCTTGCTGTTGTTTTGTGTGTCATTTTGATCACTGAGAACGAATGTTGCACCAGGATGATCTGTCCCGCGCGAAGCTTGGGGAGTCAGAGATATGAATCGATCATTGATCACGAAGCCAAAATCGATCACGTAAAACCCAGCCCAGTGCGCTGCGCGGTCAGACCACACGGGACGGTGGACACCGCACTCCCTGTTTGTTGAGAATTGTAGCAGCGCAGGATGTTGCCCATCTCGTCGATGTAGGCCATGGCCTTGACCCAGCCACCCTTGTCGCGCGCCTGACTGGCGTGGCCGAAGGCGCTGAGGTCGCCAGAATCGCTCAGCGACAAATCGTAGTTGGCCTGGCTGTCAGACATCCCCGGCGCACTGTTGCTGCGAAAGAAAAAGAGGCCGCCGTTCGTCTGCCCAATACCGAAACTCTGTCCCGACTGATTCGGCTCCCAAGCCATCGCCGCCGCGTTGTCGAGCGCAACCGACCCGAGCCAGAAATTTGCCGTCCAGGGCGGTCCCCCGCTCACCGTGAGCTTGTGCGGCGGGTCGGCGGTACCGATCCCGGTGGTCCCGTTGACGGATAGTGTTGCTCCCACCGTACCGCTGCCGCTGATGTTGAAGTTCGCGTTGGGCTGCTGCGTGCTGCGATTCTGAATGACGCTGCCGCCGAGATTCGCGTTGAGGGCACCCGCAACGGTGAGATCACCGCCGATGACACCGCTGCCGCCGATGTTGAAGTTGGCATTCACTTGTTGCGTCGTCGTGTTCTGCACATAGTTGCCGCTTCCCGCGGGCACACTGGCCGCCGGAAGCGTGCTGCCGGCGACGGAATTGATCTGGAAGCTCTGCACGCACCCTACGCACGTGCTCGACAGCGCATCGGCCGTCGCGGCGCTGAGGGTGCGAATCGAATAGGGCGACGAGCTGATCTGCTGGCGCGGCGCCAGGGTCGTGAAGCTGCCGCCGCCCGCGGGCTTGACGGCGATCTCCAAGAAGCGGTTGGCGCCGGGAAATGCATTGGTACCGAAGTCGAGTTGCACGGTAAAGAGGCCGCCGCTGACCGATACCGCAGCTACCGTCTGATTGCTGCCGATCTGCGCGCCAGCCGCGGCAGTCTCGAAGAGCCCGAAGCGCAGGTCGTAGCTGCCGGTGGCGGGTGAGCCGCTGTCGTTCAACTGCCCTTGATACGTAAACGCGGTGGGCTGGGCAGTAGCGGCGCTGCACACGAGGAGCAATGACACTGCTGCCAGCAACGCAGTGCGGTGTGACACACGAATCAAATCGAGCATGCTGTCCCTCCGTCGTTGAATTGAGTGATTCCGCGTTTCCACGACTTTTCCAAATGCTGTCCTTGTTCCGTCGGCATCGCCGAAGCGGCGCCCATTGTCTAGATTCTGGTCGTCGTAGCTTTCAGCCGCCGAAGACAGAACGCCCGTCTTGGCCTCCTTCGAACACCACGGAGTAGAACATGCCGAGTGGCTCCGAAGAAGTCGGGTGCGGATGGGGTGCTGAATTTTGTCCGCACCTGACCTATTTTGCCGCTCGTGGCCGGAGAAAGCATTTGCTTCTTCATGTTGGGAACACGTCGAGGCACGCTTTGAACCAGCAGGTCGGGTGTTCGAATCACCCCGGGCGCGCGTTCCTTTGCCGCTCAGCTCTGCACGCGGCGGCTCGCACGCAGGCGGCTCCTTCGTGTATGATGGTGCGCGCTCAACGACGGGAAGGAGTGTGTCGCCATGCCAAGACGGACGGCGCTACGGCGCACGCAGCGCGGCGCGTTCGGCCACGCGTTGCTCATCGCTGCAGCCGGTGTGTGCGTGCCAGCGTTGGCACACGCGCATTTCATCCTGGTCACACCGGACTCGTGGATGTCGCAAGATAGTTTCGGACTTCCCGAGAAGCTCGGACCCTGCGGGGACGAGGGCGGCGGCACCCCGACCGGCAAGGTGACAGCGTTTCACCCCGGCGAGACGATCTCCGTCACCATGGGACCATCTGGATGTACCGGAACAAGAGCCCGACGCCACCTGGGGGAATTTCCAAGGTGGTCATCCGGGACAAGTTCGCCATCTCGCCGGGCCTGGTGAAGTTCGCCGTGAATGCGAAAGCGGGGTCCTTCGCGGTCGCGTCTGCCAATCCCCCCGCGACCGCACGCATGACCATTGCCGCAGGGAGTGGACAGTGCGGCGACGCGAACTTTCCGAGCTGTGCGTTCAACGCCCCGAAAAGCAGGCTGAGGTGCAAGTAAGCCACGGCAGGCCGCAGGGCCACGGCAAAGCCGTCAACCGGGCTCGCGCAGGCTGAGACAAGATGTCACATCGCTAGAGACAATTCGCCTCATCCAAGATCTACTTGTTGGCAATCACGACTCCTGGTCAGTGAACGTTCATTGGTACTACACCGGTCTATCATTTGCACCTTGCTCGCGTGTGTTTTCGGACATCGATCCCACATCCCGGAGGGGGCGAGACGCCCGGGAAATACGAGTGCCGACGGTTGAGCCATGAAATCGATCGGGTCCGGTCAACTGCGAGTTGACGAGGCCCTGTCCTGCGTCAGGTGCGGTGAACGCTACAGAGTTCGCACCCGTTGCACCCCAAGCGAGCCGATGCCGTACTGTGCGGCATCCGGCTATCACGTGCATGTGTTCTGCACCCAGTGCGGTGCAGAGCGCGTGGAGTTGCCGGATGCCCGCGAGTTGCGCTGGCTGGCGAGCGTAAACTGAGCACAGCCTTATGGTGGCCTTCAGCAGTCTCTGATCCTCTCACCTGACCTCTCTCGAAGGGAGAGGAACCCGGTGCGATACGTCACTGCAATTACCGCTGGCGGTACTACGTCAAGTAGGACAGGCTCAACCTCGGGCGGGCGTCTTGCAGGTGTCCGCTTTTCCGAGCATGCTTGGTAGGATTATGGTTCGCAGACGCGACAGCGCCGCAGGACGCTTGGTTCCGGCGGGTCGGGGGCTGGCTTCTGGCGGCCTGGTTTGCTGTCTGGTTTTCGTCGGCCTCCTTTGCCTGGCCGCGCACGGCGCCGAAGGCGCAGCACCGCCGGCAGAGGAACCGATCGCAGCGGCGATTCGCAGCATCGTTGAAGCGGGCCGGCAGCCGCTGTTGCATCGGCCGGATTTCTCCGACCGGCAGGACTCCACCCGGCAACTGTACGAAGCGGTGAACTTCCACCCCCTCTGGCTGCAGAGCGACACGCCGACCAGTCAGGTGGCAGAGATCCTCCGCACCCTGTCCGAAGCGGACCAGCGCGGCCTGTCGCCGGAGGATTACGACGCAACCCGATTACGCGAGGAAGCGGCGCGCTTCGATTCCGCCACGCCACCGACGGCCAGAGACGCCGCTGCGTTCGACACCGCACTGACGGTATGCGTGCTGCGCTACGTCTCCGACGCGCACCTCGGGCGCGTCCCGCCCCGCGCCGTCGGCTTCGCCCTCGATCTGGAGGCCCGCCCGTTCGACCCGGTGTCGTTCGTGTCACAACTGCCGGCGGCGGCAGCGCCGGCGCAACTGCTGGCCACACTCGATCCGCAGTTTGCGCTCTTTGGACCGCTCATGACGGCGCTCGCACACTGGCGCACCCTGGCCGCACGCGCCGATTTCCCGCAGGTGCCGAACCTGCCGAAGCTTCACCGGGGCGAGTCGCACGCGGGCGTTGCGCCGTTGCGAGAGTTCTTGCGCGCCATCGGCGACCTGCCGAGCGCCGCGCGAGCGCCGAAGAACACTCGCGTCTACGACCCGGACCTGGTCAAGGCGGTGAAGCGGTTTCAGGAGCGCCAGGGCCTCGGCGCCGACGGCGTCATCGGCGAGGCGACCTTACGCCAGTTGCAGATCCCTCCGGCGGGCCGGGTACGGCAGATCGAGCTGGCGCTGGAGCGTCTGCGGTGGGTACCACCGCCGGACGACGAGGCCTTTCTGGTGGTCAATCTCCCCGAGTTCCGGCTGCGCGGATACCTGCGCGGGAACCCCAGCCCGGCGCTGGAGCTGCGCGCCGTGGTGGGCTCGGCCTCTCTGGATCACGAGACGCCCGTGCTGCACGCCCGCATGCAGTACCTCGTGTTTCGCCCGTACTGGGATGTGCCGCCGGCGATTGCACAGAAGGAAATCCTGCCGGATTCGAAGCGCGATCCGGCCTACTTTTCCCGGCACCACTTCGAATTTCACAACGGCCGGATCCGGCAACGCCCCGGGGACGACAACTCCCTCGGCTTGCTCAAGTTCGTCTTTCCGAACCCGTTCCACGTCTACATGCACGACACGCCGAGCAAGAGACTGTTCGCCAAAAGCCGGCGCGATTTCAGCCACGGATGCATCCGCGTATCGAACGCCGCGGCGCTGGCGGAATTTGTCCTACGCGGGCAAGGCAAGTGGGATCTGGAGGGTATCGATACTTCCATGAAGAGCGGCCGGAACAACCACCGGGTGTACCTGGAGCGGCCGGTCGGGGTCTACCTGCTCTACAGCACGGCCGTGGTCGACGAGGACGGGACGACGCATTTCTTCGAGGACATCTACGGGTACGATGCGCGGCTCGATACAATCCTCGCAAAAGGTCCGCCATCCTCGTATCCAACTCCAGCGCCGGTAACGGCGGCGGTTGAGGCGGAGTAGGAATGAACCGATGGATGTGGAGAACCGCGGTGGTAGCCGTGTTTTGCACGGCTCTGCCCGGCGCCGCGGTGGCGCGCACGCGCGCCTCCCGTAAGCCGCGGACCTGGCAGGGCGAGGGGCAGCGATACCGTGCCGCAGCGGTCGAGTGGCCGCGCCGCGAGGTCTTGGAGCTGGCGATGCGAGCCTACCGGTGTGCCCGGGCGGAAGGTCAGATCGACAGCCCGATCCTGAGCGTCATCGACTACTCGCTGCCGTCGACCGAGAGGCGGCTCTGGGTGATCGACCTGGCGAAACGCCGGGTCCTGTTTCGCGAACTTGTTGCGCACGGACAGAACAGCGGCGAAGTGTACGCGGTGGATTTCTCCAATCAGCCGGGATCGCGTCAGTCGAGCCTCGGGTTGTTCCGAACCGAGGACGTGTACGACGGCGGGCACGGCGAGTCGCTGCGGCTGACCGGCTTGGAGCCCGGGATCAACGACCGGGCTGAGGAGCGCCGTATCGTGATGCACGGTGCCGCCTACGTCAACGCGCGCGTGGTGGAACGCTACGGCCAACTCGGCCGCAGCTGGGGCTGCCCCGCAGTCGATCGCGCCGTGCTCCCGCAGCTCGTGCGGCACATCAAGGACGGCACGGCTCTCTTCGCATACTACCCGGATCCCCGCTGGCTGCGGCAGTCGCGCTTCCTGCAGTGCGACGCGAAGCTCGCGGCGAAGTAAGACGGCGCTGCGTAGCCGGCATGAGCGGACCGCACCCGGCTGGGCACGGCGAGGTGAACGAACGACTGAAAAGCCGCCTGTGCAATTGACCTTCATCCGCGCGTAGCTCTCCGCCGGCTGGTACAACGCCAACACCGCGGAGCGCCTGTTCCGATGTCCCCGCTCAGTGAGACCTAGCAGCTAGCCTGTCGTAGATGACCCTACGGCTCGGTCGCCGGTGGCGGCGCTGGTGATTGACAGACCAGCCTTACAAGGGATAATTCGTCTCCAACGCAACTCTCAGCCCAAAGAGGAGGTGGATCATGCGGAAGATGGTGCTTTTGACAGCGGTTGGTCTGATGATCAACGTGGGAGTGGCATTGGCCGGCGACACCGACGTCGGGTGCGGTTGGGGGACATTGGCCTTCAGGGGCCAGAGCGGTGTTGCCGCCAAGGTGTTGGCCGCAACGACGAACGGATTGTTGGGGAACCAAACCTTCGGCATCAGCTCGGGCACCGCAGGCTGCAATCAGGGCGGCACGGTGAAGGCGGAGCTGCAAGTGCAGCGCTACGCGGGCGCGAACATCGACAAGCTCGCCAGCGACATGGCAGCGGGACAGGGCGAGTCGCTCGACACCCTGGCGCATCTGATCGGTATCCGCGACGCCGATCAAGCGGCATTCTTCCAACTCACCAAGTCGCACTTCAATGAGCTGTTCCCGTCCGATCAGGTGACGGCGGGAGAGATGCTGACCACTTTGAAAGCCCTGATGGCTGCGGACCAGCATCTCGCACAATACGTGTCGTAGGCAACCGCCGCACACCCCGGGCTGCAGCCTTCGCACGGCCGGCGGCAGACATCGTTTCGCGGTGACGATGTTTGCTGCCGGCCGTGCACGGGTCTGCGCTTGGGGCCTGCGCCCTGCCCTACTGCTGATCGCCCTGGCGGGTCTGGTCACCGCGGCCGCTGCCCAGGTGGCCGATTCCGCCTACGTCGATGAGCTGATCGCACGCGCTGACGCGCTGCACCTCGCTGACGACCCGGCGTGGCGGGCGCTCCTGCATTACGAGCCGCGGCACTTCGGCTCCGGAGCCGTCAGCGCCGTCGACAGCAGCTGGTTCTTCCTCGCACCCGACGGCAAGACGGATCCGCGTGCCGAGCTCCACGCGACGCTCAGGCAATTCTTCGTTGCCGACGGGTGGCGTCGCGACGGGGAACCTGCGCAGTGCGCGTTGCGCGGGCGTTACCTGTGGCTCGATCGGCGCCTCGGGTTCGAGCCAAGCCGCCTGCCTCCGACACCGTGTCGGCAATACGATGAGTTCCGCGGCGGCCTCGATGCGTGGGGCGTGACGCTGATCTTCCCCGAGGCGTTCATGAACAATCCCTCATCGATGTTCGGCCACACCCTATTGCGCATCGATGCAGGGCCACCCAGCGGGCGGAGAAATCTCCTGTCCTACGGCGTGAATTTCTCCGCCGACACCGGAGGGGATGGCGGCGTCGCCTTCGCCTGGAAGGGAATCACGGGCTCCTACCGGGGTCGCTTCGGCATCCACCCCTACTACGACATCGTCAAGGAGTATGCCGACTGGGAAAGCCGGGACATCTGGGAGTACGAACTGACGCTCGCCCCCGCCGACATCGATCTGTTGCTGGCGCACGTCTGGGAGCTGCGCGATGTGGACTTCGCCTACTACTTCTTCGACGAAAACTGCTCGTACCAGATTCTCGCCCTGCTCGACGTGGCGCGTCCGGATTTGCACTTGCGCGAACGGTTTCCCGCGTGGGTGGCTCCGGCGGATACCGTACGCGCCGTCGTCAACGAGCCGGGGTTGCTGCGTGCCGCAAGCTTTCGAGCCTCCACCGCAACGCAGCTGCGCCACGCGGCGCGGGAGCTGCCCGCGGCGCAGCGCCAGGAGGTCCGCGACATCGCACGCGGCAGCGAAGCACCCGACGATCCGCGGCTGGCACTCCTCGATGCGCGCGAGCACGCCGCCGTTCTCGGCACTGCCTACGACCTCTTCCGCTACGAGGAGCTGACGCAGCGGGAAACCACGCCACAGGAGCGGCACCGGGCTCGCAGCATCCTGCTGGCGCGCAGCGACGTCCCGTTCGAAGGCCCCGGCCTGCCGCCTGTGCCACAGCCGGCGGTGCGACCCGACCAAGGGCATCCCATCGCCCGCGCCGGCCTCGGCGCCGGCGTCCGTGATGGGCGTTTCTATCTCGAAGCGCGCCTGCGCCCCGGGTACCACGACCTCATGGATCCGTCCGGCGGTTATACCGCGGGGGCACAGATCGACTTTTTCGCCCTCACAGCGCGATGGTATACGCGCGATCGCGAGGTGCGCGTGCACCGCTTCACCGTGGTCGACGTTACCTCAGTGGCACCGTGGGACACCTTCTTCCAGCCGATCTCCTGGAGGGTCGCCACCGGGGTGTTCAGCCGCCTGCTGCCCGAGAACCACGGCAGCGACCTGAAGGAACGTTATGTCTCGCGCAGCGATGGCGGCGCTGGCATCGCCTTCGAGCCCTGGGCGCACGCCCTGGCCTATGGTTTCGCCGGCGCCACTGTCGACGTCGGCTCGGCCCTCACAGACGACTGCGCAGTGGGTCCCGGCGCAGAGGTCGGTCTATTCGCAGGACCGCAGAGCGACCGGTGGAAGACCCACCTCTTCGCCGAGGTAACGCGCTTCGCCCTCGGTGAGGAAAGCACTGCGGCGCGTGCCGGCCTAAACGCACGTCTATCGCTCACCGCGCAGCAAGCGCTCGACGCCGCCATCTCCGGCAATCGCGACTTCGATCGGAATTGGATCGAGGCGGGAATCACCTGGTTGTACTATTTCTAACGCCGCCCCGCGCGCACGGAGAGGATCAGGGGCGAGACGTTTCCAACGCTGAAGCCCACGACCCACGCGTTCAGGGGACTGGCGCCGAGAGCAGTGGCCGACCGGTGGCGGCTCGCCGGCGTCACGATGGTCTTCTCAGGGCGTGGGACGTATCAGCCTCGGTGTCAGGCATCTGCTGTACGCGGACAGGGTTGTCGAGCTGGCGCCGATGTTCGAGGTCTATTTCCCGAGTCCAAGCGAGGGGGAATTTGCGGGCTCAGACAGCCCGGCCATCCTGCCGCGTCTGGTGGCAGCCTTTGCGTTGCCATATGCAGCCAAGTTGCATGTCGATGCAGGATACGACTACGACTTCGATCACGACGAGTTGCGGCGGTTCGTGTGGAACTTCGGGCTGTCGCTGGGGTTGGGAGGATTGGCGACCTTCGATGCCGGGGTGGGCGGCTCTAAATTCAACCAGGGTGTGCAATGGACACCCAGCACGGCGCCGTTTACCAACGCCAATGGCTCGGGAACGATCCAAGCACTGGGCGACACCCGGCTCGGGAGCAATTTCATCGACGCCCTTGGCGGCATGAAGTTTCGATTGAGTGACAGATCGGTGATCAGCGGGGCGGTGAGTGTTCCGTTGAACAACCAGGGCTTTCGCGCCGCCGCTGTCGGTACCGTAGCAGCCGAGTTTTACTTTTAGGGAGGGCAAGACGCCGGCGCATGCTGCAAGGAGACCGCACGGACGGAGCGGCACTGCAGGTGGCCCATCGCGCTCCGGGTGTCGCTGTGACTGGCGCGCACTGGAAAAGACCTGCGCCCGGCTGTGAGATCAGGGGGAAAGAATGGCGGCGCGTGGAATCGAACCACGGACCTAGGGATTATGAGACCCTCGCTCTAGCCAACTGAGCTACGCCGCCCACGGAGGAATGTCTGAGCTGCGCGCCTGCATTGCCGCGCACCCAAAAGTGGCGGGATCTTAGCGAAGAGGGCTACGCCTCGGCAAGCCTACTGCCACCCAT
>DATKMS010000049.1:0-5712 GCA_035541735.1 Candidatus Margulisiibacteriota bacterium | reverse complement strand
TGCCAGCACCCGGCGGGCAATTCCGGAGCGGTGTGTCGAACCGGGTCTGGGGACATGTGCGATCCGACTGAGACCTGCGACGGCAGCAGCCCCACGTGCCCTCCGGACGTGGTGCAGCCGAGCACCGTCGTCTGTCGTGCCACGGCGGGCGAGTGTGACCAGGCTGAAACCTGCCCCGGGGTTGCGGGCCAAAAGTGTCCGGCGGCGGACACCAAGAAACCGAGTGGGACACTGTGCACTGACGACGGCAATGTTTGCACCACCGATACGTGCAACGGGTCGAGCAACTCCTGTCAACATCACGCGGGCAACGCCGGCACGGTGTGCCGGGCCGGATCGGGCGATCTGTGCGATCCGGATGAGACCTGTACAGGGACGAGTGCTACCTGTCCCGCCGACGCGGTGCAGCCGCCCACGTTCGTCTGTCGCGCCGCAGCGGGGGAGTGTGACCTCGACGAAACTTGCCCGGGTGCGGCCGGACAGCCGTGTCCCAGCGACGCGAAGAAAGCCAGCGGGACGACGTGCACAGCGGATAGCAATCCCTGTACGCTCGATCAATGCGACGGCAGCACGCCGGCCTGTCAGCACCCGGCGGGTAATGCCGGAGCAGTGTGCCGCACCGCGGCGGGGCCATGCGACGTGGCGGAGTCGTGCACCGGCACCAGCGCGACGTGTCCGACCGACGGTCTTGCGCCCAGCGGCAGAGTATGTCGACCCGCAGCCGGCGCGTGTGACGTCAGCGAGAGCTGCACGGGATCGAGTCCACAGTGCCCAACCGATGCCTTCAAACCCAGCGGCACCCTGTGCCGCGGCGCCTCGACGTCATGCGATCCGCCCGAAAACTGCACGGGGTCGAGCGCCAGTTGCCCGACCGATGTCAACCCGGACGTCGACTGCGATGGCGTCCTCAACGACGGGGACAACTGCCTGTTCCTGTCCAACCCCGATCAAAAGGACACCGACCACGATGGCGTCGGCGATGCCTGCGACAACTGCTCCGACGTCTTCAACCCGGCGCAGAGCGACGTCGATCACAATGGCAAGGGCGATCTCTGCGACGGGAGTTCCGAAGCGTTCGTTCTGAACGGGAAACCCAAGCACGTATGTATGGGGCCGAACAGCGCCGCGGATCCGAACGGAAATGGCAAAGTGATCGTGCGCGGCACGTTGGATTTCAGCGTCCTGCCCATGGGTCTCGTAAACGCAGCGCTCAACGGCGGATTCATGGTCGGTGTAACCGGTGGGGGTCTCCCGCAGATCGAAACAATGCAGTTCGAGGGCACCCACTGTTTGCCGCTCGGAAAGCGTGCGGTGCGCTGTATCGGCGATGACGTTGAGCAGGCGATCTTCCGCCAGAAGGGAAAGACCAGCTTGTACGCCGTCACAATTCTGGCAAACAATCGATCGTTCCCGGCGCCTCTCGACACCGACCCGGTAACAGTGACCATCTCGGCGGGCGGCCGCGATATGCAATTCACGATCGGCACGTGCATCATGCAGGGCGTCGCCCTGAAATGTAGACAGCATTGATCGTCGCTCACGCGGGCAGGCGCGACCGTGCGCCTGCCCGCGCGCGTCAGCGTTGGCCGACTGCGGTGCGCAGGGCGTCGATGTGACCGCGTCCCCGCGCCAACCGGCGCACCTGATCGCTGACGACGCGCGTGAACGCACCGACGTAGCGGTCGAAGCTGCAGTCGAGCCCGCCGATCATGAATGATGGGACGGTGTCCGGGTCGATCACCAAGGTGCTGCCCTCGTCATTGAGCTGCATCACACCGCTGAGTGGTTGCGGGGTCAGATCGTCTCCGACGAAGTACGCCACGATGGCGGCCTCGCTCGGGGAACTGGCGACAGCGCCGAAGGTGATGATCGGATCGCTGCCGATGCTGACGGCAACCAGATTGCCACTGGTGGGATCGCTCAAGACGAGCGCGCTCAGCTCGGTCGAGCACGCGGGGTTCAGGCTGAAAGCTCCGGAGTAGCCGCACGACATCCCCAAGCCTAGCGTGTCGTCCAAAAAGGTATACGGGCACGTTCCGCCGCAGCCCTCCAACGCGGCGATGACTGCCTTGATGATCTCATCGATGGTGACCACCTGATCGCCGTTCACATCGCCAGGACACGGGTCGGTCGCGCAGCTGTTGAGTGCGGCGTTCACCGCTTTGATGATCTCGTCGACCGTGACCATGCCGTCGCCGTTGACATCGCCGGCGCACGGAAGAGCGGTTACCGCCCGGGACAACATCGCCAGGGCAATGACGAAGACGAGGACCCCTCGAAGGCACTGCATGAAAGCGACCGACAAGAGAACTCAGCACGAGGTGGGTGTGCCGCCGGCGGGCAGTACCCGGTGGGCGTCCCGCCCTTTCCACGCACAATAGCGCCGCAGCCCGTCGTGCCCCAGCTCGTAGGCCATGGCCATGACGACGGCGTCGTCGAGCTGTCCGATGTGCGGCAAGAAATCCGGAATCACATCCAACTCGTCGGCGAAGTAGGAGACTGCCGCTGCCAGCAAGCTGATCGTGTAGTAGGGGATTTGCGGGCAGGCGCCGTCGACGTGATCGCGCAGACAGTCGAGCGCCAACGCTAGCTGCTCGGCCAGCAGCTGCAGGTGATCTGATTGCAGGCCGGCAGCACGCTGCCGCAAACCGCGCTCCGCCTGCAGCAAGGCTGTGATGTCGGCCGGCGCGATACGGTTGGCCAGCTCGTGTACGATCATGCGGATATCGCTGCGCTCCAGTAACGGCCGCTGCCGTGATGTTGCTGAACCTCTGTGTTTCACCGACGGACGAGGTGAACGCCTGCCGGTTGTCTTGCGCGCCATCGGCACTCCCAATGATTTCGGGCGAGCCTACGTCAGATCAACGGCGGCAACAAGGGGCGCGGCGCATGTGCACGGCACTCTGCATTGTGCGCCCCTTGACCCTTCGGAGGTGTGGGCTTAGAAGCTCAGCACGATGCGCCGCCCGAGCGAAGTGCATGGCCTCGCTGTCCCACATGGCCGTGCTGCTCAATTCTGACGAGGACTGGGTGTGACCACGCCGGTGGAGCGGTTGCGCTTGCTGTACGAGGTCAATCGGCGACTGACGACGTTCGTCGACCTCGACGAGTTGATGCGCTACTCGACCCGCCGGACGTGCGAGCTGTTCGGTGCCGACGGTTGCGCGCTGCTGTTTCTCGATCGCGAGAAGCGCGAGTTCTACTTTCCAGTTGCCAGCCAGGGGGCCACGCAGCAAGCGTCGCAGGAGTGCCTGGCGGAGATTCGCTTTCCCGCCGATCAAGGTATCGCCGGCTGGGTGCACTCCCACGATCAGGCAGCGCTTGTGCCGGATGTGGCCAGCGACCCGCGGTTCTACAAGGGAGTGGATCGGGCGACGCATATGACCACCCGTGCCATCCTCTGCGCACCGCTGCGCAGCCGCTCGGGCAATATCGGGGTGATCGAGGTGGTGAACCCGGCCGCCAGCGCGCTCACCGCCGACGACCTCGAGTTCCTCGAAGCGCTGGCGGGCGATATTGCCGTGGCGCACGAGAAGGCGATGCTCCACGAACAACTGCGGGGCGAAGTCACCGGGCTCCGCCAGGCGGTGCGCGCCGCCGGCATGGGCCTCGTGGCACTCGGTTGCTTGCTCGCGCTCGGCGCTGTCATCGGCCACATGGCGTGGGCGCTACCGCTCAGTGAGCTGCCGACACGCCCGGGGATCGTCGGTGGAGCCGTATCGGCGGTTCTGGGCGTCGCGCTCATCGGCCTTGGGAGTGGTTGGCTTATTCCCACCACGACGGGCCTGCGCTCATGACAACCTGCAGCGTACCCCGCGCGCTCGTCGAGCGCGCGGGGTACGCTGCGGCAGCGCGCTGCCTTACTGTGGCGGCGGCGGGCAGGCCTTGATGCAGCTGCGAAACTGCTTGTAGCACTGCTGCAGCGCAGTATGGTCGACGTTCTCGCGGCAGGTGTCGCGGCATTGGAATGCCTTTACTTGGGCCGCGTCGACGCACGCGTCGCGCTCAGCCGACCGCTTCTCCAATTGCGTGCACGGCTCCTTGTCTGCCTCGAACTGCGTCGCGCAGCCTTGCTTGCAAGCGTCCAAGGCCGCGAGAGGTCCAGCGACGCAGCTATCGCGGCTGGCGCGGCAGCCTTCGGCGCAGTCGTGGCTGACGTTGCGGCACATGTCCTTGGAAACCTGGTAGGCCTCCTGACAGGCTGCCCTACACGCCTGGAACTCCTGCTTTCCGTCATCCTTGCACTGCTGCGTGGATGAGTTGTCGGCGTGCGCCGGGCCGCTGATCCAGGTGGCAACGAGTAGGACGGCCAGAACCGATGCGTGTCTCATCAGACTCCTCCTTGGCCCCCCGGAGAGTGTTCCCTATAACTGCTACGCTCGCGGGCGCAGTTATTCAAGAAGGTTGTGCGGAACAATCCCCGATTTGGGGGCCCCACCAACGGCCGCAGGCCAGCGAAATGACGCCGGCCGCAGGGCCTCTAGCGCTGCGTCGAGAGGATCGCGGTCGCGGCGGCGCTCCACACGCCGCCGGTGCCGTGGCAAATCGCCACTTTCGCGTCCTGCACCTGGCGCGGCCCGCACTCGCCGCGCAGTTGGCGCACCGCCTCGATGAGCGTGAAGATGCCGTACATGCCGGTGTGCGTGTACGACAAACCACCGCCGTTCGTGTTCATCGGGAAGGCACCGCCCGGCGCGGTGCGCTGACCGGACACGAAGGGTCCGCTCTCGCCGGGCTTGCAGAAGCCGAGCGCTTCGAGGGCAAGCATCGGCACGATGGTGAAGGCATCGTAGAACTGGGCGACGTCAATGTCGTCGTGGTCGACGCCGGACATGCGAAACGCGCGTTCCCCGGAGACCACTGCGGCGTCCCAACGGGTGAACGACGGCATCTGGCTGACCATCTGGTGGGAGGCGCACTCACCGGTGCCGAGCACGTACACGGGCCGCGTTGCCAGATCGCGGGCGCGCTCCGCCGAGGTGACGATGACCGCGCCGCCGGCGTCGGTGACCAAGCAGCAGTCGAGCAGGTGGAACGGCCAGGCAATGAGTCGTGAGCTCAGCACGTCGTTGATCGTGATCGCATCGCGCATCGCCGCCTTGGGATTCAGCGCTGCCCACTTGCGCGTTGCGACCGCGACTTCAGCCAGTTGTTCGCTGGTCGTGCCGAACTCGTGCATGTGGCGGGTCGCCAACATGCCGTAGCCCGTGGCCGGTCCGGATGCGCCGTAGGGCAATTCGAACTGGTTGTTGGTCGAATCGTCGCCCCAACGCGGCGCCGGCATGGCGATCCGCGAATAGCCACTTTCGCCGTGGGTGATCAGCGCCACTTCGCACAAGCCGGCGTTGATGGCAGCCATGGCGTGCTCGACGTGCAAGATGAACGAACAGCCGCCGACCTGCGTGCCGCCGATGAAGCGCGGCCGGATGCCGAGGTACTCGGGCACGTCGTTCGCCATGTTGCGGCCGGAGGTGAAAACCGCGTCGATGTCGCTCTTCTTGAGGCCGGCGTCAGCAAGCGCGTTGTGGGTCGCCTCCATATGGAGTTGCAACGACGATTTGTGCGGCAGCCGTCCCAGCTCATCGGATTCGGCGGCGCCGACGATCGCCACGCTGCCGCGCATCTTCTTGGGGTCGAAAGGCATCAGCGCCCACGCGGCCGGAAATGGGGTAGGGTGATGTCCGCCGTGATCTCGCGAAAGGTAACTTCCAC
>DATKMS010000048.1:0-3032 GCA_035541735.1 Candidatus Margulisiibacteriota bacterium | reverse complement strand
TCGGCCGGTAGAACGAAGAGCCATGTGCTGGCCGCCGTGATCACCAGCAACAAGCCGAACCAACTCAGCCAGTGACTGGTCAACAGCACGAGCCCGGGCCGATCAAGTTCCCAGTTGGCAACCGGCGACGCCTCGCCCTGCCCCTTGCCCTCAACCTCGTGCTCCCCCATTCAAACCTTCGATCGGCCAACGCGCCCGCTGCGATCTCAGCGGGTCACCGGCGCTGCGACAGGAAGTGCGCCTATCTCTTACCCTTCGGAGTTCGCCGTACCTTGATCCACTTGCCGAGCACGCTGTCGAGCGTGCCATCGCTGTTCCATTGGGTCAGCACCGTATCGACCTGGGCAAGCAGGGCTGTGTCGTCCTTGCGCACGGCCCACGCCAGGTACTCTTGCGTCAGGGGCTCGAAGCGCCCCACGAGCTCACTCTTGTTGCCCTTCTCAGTTGCGGTGATGCTGTAGATGGATGGGGCGTCGTGCACGAAGACATCGATTTCATGCGTGCGCAGCGCCGCAACACCGTCGCTTACCGACGCGAAGCCCTGCGTGTGGGCGCGCTTGAAATGTTGGAGCACGTACGTCTCACCGGTGGTTCCAGTCACGAAGCCTATTCGCGTCTTCGGCTGATTGATGGCCCGGTCCGTCCGCAAGCGGGCGGCGTCGGCACGGCGCAGCACCATCATCTGCCCGACGCGCAGGTACGGATGAGCGAAGGTGACAAGCTCCTTGCGCTCATCGGTGACCGACATCCCCGACATGATGATGTCGATGCGCCGGTCACGCAGAGCAGGAATCAGGTCTTCCCACGCCAACTCCACCACGTCGATCTGCATGCCGAGCGCCGGTCCCAGCTTGTGTGCGAAGTCCACCTCAACCCCCGCGAGGACCCCGTCGCGCTTGAAGGCAAGCGGGGGATAATTGGGCGTGATGCCGGCGCGCAACTGTGGCGCCGCCGGCTTCGGGCTTTCCACGCTCCGGCCCCCGGCGCACGCTCCGAGCGAGACCGATGCGATTACGAGCACGCCGGCCACCGCCCACCGAATCGCGCGCTGCTGCAGGGTACGCATCGGTGCCGCGCTCAGGTCACCCATCGCTCTCCTCCTTTGAACCCCTCGCTTGCTTGTGGCAGGGACGGCGCGCGCCGTCAACGCGCGGCGCTCCGTCGACGCGCTGTGAGTTGCGGGAGTCCACCCTCCCGTTTACACTTCCGCACCACCATGACGGCGCACCCCACAACCAGTATGCGAGCGGTTCTGCTCCTGTCTGCCTTGGTGCTTGTCTGCGGCGTGGCGCGCTGTGGCTCTGCACAACCGCTCGAAGGTGAGCCGGTCAGTGGCGGACCCATGGCAGCCGGCGAGCCCATCGGCGGTGAGATGGTGTACGGCGGACCGGGCTGGGATCCACCGATCGGCGGCGAACCGCTCTATGGCGCGCCGACTGGAGGCGGCGAGCCCATCGGCGGCGAACCGGTGTCCGGGGGGCCGGGGTGGGATCCACCGATCGGCGGCGAACCGCTCTATGGCGCGCCGACTGGAGGCGGCGAGCCCATCGGCGGCGAACCAGTCTACTGAACGGCAGCTGCTCTAGTGCTCACCCGGCGCGGCCTCACGTCTCGGTGCTTGCCTCCAGCCCTTGTTGGCCATGCATTTGAAGAAGCTCCCGGCGCCTGCCTGTGCGGCGACCGCATTTTGATATTCGTCGGAGACCTCAGTCAGGGCTTGCTGCTTACACGTCTCACGGGCACGCTCGAAGTCCTCCGCGGACTCGCGTGTCTTGACCCAATCGGGCGTGGGGTGCGCTGTCGTCGCACAGGCCGCAGCGTACAGCGTGAGTCCCGGAACGACGACAGCAACGATCGCTATGCGCCGTCGTGACCATGTGGCCCGCCGTCGTGGCTCCCGGGATGCCATCCTGCGCCCAGAGACTATACGACGACGTTGACGAGGCAAGGGAGCGGTCGCGCTCCGGCTCGCGCTCACCAGCAGATCAGTTTCAGGTTGGGGGAGTTCTGCCTGCAATGGGGAGCGAAGCGCACGCCGGGTTCCTGCTGGTCATCGCGCGGCGGCGGCTCCATCAGTTCCATCGACGTCGCCGTATAGCGGCGCGTCAGGAGCGTCCCCACACTCACGAAGGCAACGTAGGCCGCGATGGAGCCGAGCACGAGCACCGCGGTATCAACAGCCCGTGCAGGCCGCGGCCGCACGATACCCATGCACAAAAGCGTGAACACTACGGTCAAGGCGACAATCCGGCGGACACGTTGGAGCGTCATTTCCGTTCCTCCACAGGTCGCTGGTTTGAGCTGCAGCCTATCCCACTCCGCCGCGTATGGCCACCGCACCGCATCCTCAACCGCAAGTCCTATGCTATGAAGCGGGTACAAGGAGGGCCAATTCGTGTTTGTCGTTACCAACCGCATTCCCGTGGCGCGCGGTCAGGAGGCCGCGTTCGAAGACCGTTTCCGCAACCGCGCGCACCTCATCGACCAGTCACCCGGGTTCGTCAAGAACCTCGTCCTGCGCCCGGTACAGCGCCGCTTCAGTCATCAGACGGGGCAGTGGGAGGAGACCCCTGAGCAGGGTTACTATCTAGTGCAAACCTATTGGGAGAGCGAGCAAGCGTTCTGGAACTGGACGAAAAGCGAGTCGTTCCGCACCGCTCACAGCAACCGGCCGCCGGCCGAGATGTTCGCGGGACCCAACGTACTGGAGATCCACGAAGTCATCCTGAGCACCGAGAAGCGTGACACCGGGCCGACGTGATCGAGGGCGACCCAGTCTCGAGAGGCTAGGAAGTGAGGAAATGAAAAACAGGAAACTGGAAACAGGAAACCGAAAACGGGCAAACGGGGCGGGCATTGATCGGTTTTGAATCTCCGGTTTCGTGTTTCCCGTTTTCCATTTTCTTCCCGAGTGCAAGTCCGACACACTGCTATGAATGATCAACGCGATCTCCACCGCTGCGCCCTCCGGAACGCCGTGCAGGCACGCTGAAGGTTGCTCATCGCCCAGAGCGATGTTCACCAGCGTGATG
>DATKMS010000047.1:0-12873 GCA_035541735.1 Candidatus Margulisiibacteriota bacterium | reverse complement strand
CGAAGCAGCGCGGGCGCGAGCAGAGCCTGTTCGAAGACAGACTTCAGGCTTCGGCCTTCGGACTTCAGGGGTTCGCCGATGAGCAGGGATCCTACCAAGTTGAAGCTCTTTCATCTCGCCGACGGATTGGCGGTGCAGGTCCTATCGCGTCACTCGGGGCGCTCTCTCAGCCGGTCCACGCCCAATGAGGCGATCTTCACGCTACGTTCAGACCGATCACTCCTCCCCTCCCCCCGGCTGCCGCACCGGCAGCGTGATGGTGAACGTCGCTCCGTCTCCCGGTGTCGAGTCGACGGCCAGCGTCCCGTGGTGGCGCGCGATGATGCCGTACGACACGCTCAGGCCCAAGCCTGTCCCTTTGCCGACGGGCTTGGTGGTAAAGAACGGCTCGAAGACCCGGGCACACACCTCCGGCGGCATTCCGGGACCGTCGTCGCCGATCGTGATCGTCACGCTGCAATCCTGCACGCCCGTTGCGATCCAGATGTTGCCGGGTCGCCCGCCGATGGCATCCGCGGCATTGGCGAGCAAATTCATGAACACCTGGTTGATCTGACCGGGCAGGCACTCAACCTCGGGCAACGCGCCGAACTGGCGGTGCACAGTGATGCGGTCGGCGAAGCGGTGCGCCAAGAGCGCCAAGGTGCTGTCGATGCCGCGGTGCAGGTCCGTGTGCTGCCAGGTCTCCCGTTCGTTGCTGCGCGAGAACGAGCGCAACTGGCCGACGATGCGCGTGGTGCGGCGCGTGCCCTCCTCACAATCATCCAGCAGCGCCGGCAGGTCGGCCACCAGCGCATCGATGCGCAGTTCGTGGCGCAACGCGTCGAGCCGTGCACGCTCGGCGGCCGGTAGCGGCGCGGCCGCATAGGCGTTCAACATTGCCGTGAGTCGTTGCACATATGCCCGGAGCTGCTCGATGTTGCCCGCCACGAAGCTGATCGGGTTGTTCAGCTCATGCGCCACCCCGGCGACCAGCTGCCCGAGCCCGCGCATCTTCTCCGAATGCACCAGGTGCGCTTCCGTCTGTTGCAGGCGCGCGTACGCCGCCTGCAACTCGGCGTGCGCGCCCTCCACCGAGGAGAGGGCCTCCAGCAGCCGCCGATTCTTCTCCTCCAGATCGCGCTCACTGGTGCGCAAGCGCTCCGAGATGTAGCCGCCAAGGTAGACGAGCAGCGCCAGGCAGTAGAACAGGAACGCCGCCCACGTGCCTTCGTGGAGCGCCAGCGAGACCGGCACGCCGGTGGCAAACAACGGCGCCCCCTGAATGTAACCCGCGGCCTGCAAGCTGACCGCCGCCCACCACAGCACGATCGCAAGTCCGGCGCTCGCCGCCGCGACCAGCGCATCGACCAGCATCGCGGTCGCCAGCACTTGCACCACATAGACCATCAGAAAGGGGCTTTGGATCCCCCCGCTGTTGACCACCAGGTAGGTCGTAAACACGTGGTCGAACGGGATCGCCACCGCTGACACGAGCAGCACGTAGCGGCGTTGCCGCACGCACCAGCCGTTCACGGCGTTGAGGGCGCCACCCAGGACGGCAACGAGGAAGACAGGCCCTACTGTCGTGAACAACCCGAACGCGTGTGCCACAACCGCGAGCAACAGGAAGCCCACGATCGTCAGCCAGCGGACACGGACCGCCCACAAGAGCCGGTCCGGCGCCGACAACAGCGTTTCTAAGCGCTGAGCAAACGGCGGCATGGAGTGTAGCCGGATGTTACGGCCGGCACCCTGCGGAACACAAGCGCGCACAACTCCACGGTTTGTGGCTACCGCTTGCTTGACAACCTGGGAGGTGGATACTAGCTTTCGCCGTGCGAGTTAGACTCCGCAATACGTTGAAAGCCCAATCAAATAAATGGATCAGCAGCGGCGTCCAAGGCGCAGGAGGTTGCTGAGATGTCCAACATGCTGAAGACCACCGTCTTGTTGGCGCTCCTCACGGGCCTCATCCTGTGGATTGGGGAGTACTTGGGAGGGTCTCAAGGATTGGTGGTCGCGTTCGTCTTCGCCGTGGTCATGAACTTCGGCAGCTACTGGTTCTCCGACAAGCTCGTCCTCGCCATGTATGGCGCCCGCCCGGTGGGCATGAACGAAGCGCCCGACCTCTATCGGGTCGTGCAGAACCTGGCGACGCGGGCGCACATGCCGATGCCGAAGCTCTACGTGATCCCGAGCGAGGCGGCGAACGCCTTCGCCACCGGGCGCAGCCCGCAGCACGCCGCCGTCGCCGTTACCGAAGGCATCATGCGGCTGATGAGCTGGGAGGAACTGGAAGGCGTCCTCGCCCACGAGCTCAGTCACGTCCGCAATCGGGACATCTTGATCAGCTCCATCGCCGCCACGCTGGCGGGCGTCATCATGATGCTGGCCAATATGATGCGTTGGGCCGCCATCTTCGGCGGCGTGTCACGCGACGAGCGCGAAGAGGGCGGCGGCATCGTCGGCTTGCTGGCCATGACCATCCTCGCGCCGCTGGCCGCCACGCTCATCCAACTAGCGATCTCGCGGTCACGGGAGTACCAGGCCGATGCCAGCGGCGCTGAGCTGCTGCACAACGGCGAGCCTCTGGCGCGGGCGCTGGAGAAGCTCGAGACCGCCGCGGAGCGCGTCCCGCTGCAGGCCAGTCCGCAAACCGCCCATTTGTTCATCGTCAATCCGCTCACGGGCCGGTCTTTCGCGAATCTCTTCAGCACGCATCCGCCGCTCGAAGAGCGCATCCGGCGCTTGCGTGAAATGAGGGTGTGAGTGACGCCGGCGACGTGGCCCGCCCCGAGCCCGATGCTGCCCCGGCACATCGGGCTTTTTCGTGAACGATCATGAGCAACGACGAGGAAAGACAAGAGAAGCGCGGGTTCAAGGTCGAGGACCGGCGTCGCTTCTCGGACAGCGGCGAGCCGCGATCGGAGGGTGCCGGTAGCACGCCGCCCGAGAGCACCGCCACCGGCGCCGCGGAGCACGGCCCCACGGGCCAGAAGGCCGCTGCGGCCGAACCACGCCATCCCGATCCCCTCTTGACCGACCTCAACTTTTCCACCTTCGTCATCAGCCTGAGCACTCAGGCCCTCGCCCACCTTGGAGAAATCGAGAATCCCATCGATCGCAGCATGGCGGTCGACCTGGGCGCGGCGAAGCAGCTGATCGACATCTTGGGCATCCTCAAGGACAAGACGAAGGGTAATTTGGACACGACGGAAGCAGGCCTCCTCGACAATATGCTGTACGATCTGCGCCTCCGCTACGTCGAACGGGTGCGGCGCTCCGAAAAGGCCTAGCGGCGCACCAACGCTTGCATGTCACACAGCCAAGTGGAGCTGCAGAAGGAGGAAGCATGAGTGCGCACACGCGCGCCCGCCGGACGTTTCTCTGGATCGCCGGGGGTTTTCTCGCTGGCGTCCTGACGACCGTAGGATTCAACCTGGGTTCTCAGGTGCAGGCCATCAGCTTTTGGGGCGAGCAGGAATCGACTCCGAAGGCAGAGGCACCGACCCCCGCCGTGCAAGCGCCGGCCGCGGTGACGGGACTACCGGACTTCGCCCGCCTTGCCGAGAAGCTCAGCCCGTCGGTGGTCAACATCTCCACTACCTCACAAGGCGAATCCCGCCCGCAGCTGGGCGAGCCCCAGCAGGGACCGTTTGGTGGCCACCCCGATCCGCACGAGTTCTGGGAGCCGTTCGAACGCTTCTTCGGTCCGCTGCCGAAGCGCCCCTTCAAGCAACGCAGCCTGGGCTCGGGGTTCATCGTCAATCGCGACGGCGTGATCCTCACCAACAACCATGTCGTGGAGAACGCCGATGAAATCCTCGTGAAGCTCGCCAACGACAAGGAGTACAAGGCAAAGGTCCTCGGCCGCGACCCGAAGACCGACATTGCAGTCATCAAGATCAACGAGGCACCCGATCTGACGCCGGTCACCCTGGGCGACTCCGACGTACTGCGCGTCGGCGAATGGGTCATGGCCATCGGCAACCCCTTCGGGCTCGAGCACAGTGTCACGGCCGGCATCGTGAGCGCCAAGGGCCGCTTCATTGGGCAAGGCAGCTACGACCAGTTCATCCAGACCGACGCGGCCATCAACCCTGGCAACTCGGGTGGGCCTCTGATCAATCTGCGCGGCGAGGTCGTCGGCATCAACTCCGCCATCTTCAGCCGCTCGGGCGGCAACATCGGCATCGGCTTCGCCATCCCGATCAACCTGGCCAAAGACGAGCTTCCTGAGCTCGAGGAGAAGGGCAAGGTCACGCGCGGCTGGCTGGGTGTGCTCATTCAAAAGGTGACGCCGGAGATCGCGGAATCCCTCGGCCTCGAGGAACCCAAGGGCGCGCTGGTCGCGGATGTGATCAAGGACGGACCGGCCATCGAGGCGGGCATGAAGGTCGGCGACGTGATCGTTGAGTTCGACGGTCATGCGGTGAAGGACAACACGGAGCTGCCCCTCCTGGTCGCACGCACACCGGTGGGTAAGAAGGTCAAGGTGAAGGTGATTCGCGACAAGAAGAGCGAGACCCTCAACGTGACCATCAGCGAGCTGAAGGACGAGGAAGTCGCGGCATCCGGCGGCCAACAAGAGGAGAGTTTCGGCCTCACCGTGCAGAACCTGACGCCGGATATCGCCGAGAGCCTCGGCATCAGCGCCGACGTCAAGGGCGTCGTGGTGGCCGGGGTCGAGCCCGGCAGCAGCGCCGACGACGCCGGGCTGCGACGCGGCGACGTCATCCTCGAGGTGAACCGCGAAGCGGTGAAGGATGTCGGTGCCTACCGCAAAGCGCTCAAGGCAGCGGGCAAGGGGAAGAACGTGCTATTCCTGGTGCGGCGCGGTGACAATTCCATCTTCCTCGCCCTGAAGCCGTCGAACGACTAGCGCGGCGCGCGGCACACCTCGGCACGTGGCGTAGGGCACGTGGCACGTGGGCAGAACAGCAACGTGCCACGTGCCGCGTGCGGCTGACGGTCTCTCTAGATGCTGCGACGCTTTGCATTCGGCCTGCTGCTGCTCATCGCGGCAACGACGCTGGGCGTGCTCGGCGTGGCTTTCTACTCCGTGCGCGAGTGGGACGCCGTCGTCTCGGAACGCTTCCGCACACACCACTGGGATTTCCCCTCAAAGATCTATTCCGACAGCCAGCTGATCTACCCCGGTATGGACCTCAAGGCGGTGGCTTTCTTCGACCGCCTGCACGATCTCGACTACCAACCGGTCGCCGGCGCCGTGAGTCGCAAGGGCGATTACCATGCCGATGCACCCGCTGGAGTCATTGATCTCTACCTGCACGACCTGCCCCTGGCCGGGAGCGCGGCAGAGGCGCGCCGCGTGCGGCTGCACGTCTCCGGCAGCACGGTGACGCGGATCGCCGACCTCGACGACGATACGAAGGATCTCTACGCGATCGAGCTCGAACCAGAGCTTCTCAGCGGCCTGTACCAGGGGGCGTGGGAAGAACGGCATCTGGTCACCCTTGACGAGGTTCCCCCCTTGCTGCTGCGCGCCATCATCGATGTCGAAGACCAACACTTCTACGACCACCACGGCATCGACGTCCGAGGCATCGTGCGGGCGTTGTGGGTCAACCTGCGCAGCGGCCATACCGTGCAGGGCGGCAGCACGCTCACGCAGCAGCTGATGAAGAACTTTTTCCTGACCGACGAGCGCAATATCAAGCGCAAGCTGCGCGAAGCGCTCATGGCGCTGATCGTCGAGCGCCGCTTCACCAAACGGGAGATCCTCGAGAACTACATCAACGAGATCTATCTGGGCCAGAAGGGGGCGCAGGGCATCTACGGCGTCTGGGAAGCATCGCGCTTCTACTTCGCCACCGAGCCGCAGCAACTGTCGGTGGCGGAGATGGCCATGCTGGCAAGCCTCATCAAGGCGCCGAACCGCTACTCGCCGTTCCGCGATGCGGCGGCCGCCCAGCGCCGCCGCAACTACGCGCTCAGCCTGATGCTCAAGCAAGCTGACATTACCCAGGAGCAGTACGCCGCCGCTGTCGCCGAACCTCTGCGCCTCGCACCAGTAGTCACGCAGACGAAGGATGCACCGTACTTCGTGGACTTCGTGCGCCAGGAGTTGTCCCAGGCCTACCCGTCGGAGGTGCTGACGACCGAAGGGCTGAACATTTATACCGCGCTCGACACGCATCTGCAGCACCTCGCCGAGCAAGCGCTGCAGAACGGCGTCGCCGATCTGGAGAAGCGTTACCCGCGCCTGCGCGCCGACACGCCGGCCGACCAACTGCAAGCGTGCCTGATCGCCATTCAACCGCAAACCGGTGCGATCAAAGCGATGATGGGCGGCCGCGACTATCGCTTCACGCAGTTCAACCGCTGTACGCAGGCGCTGCGGCAACCTGGATCGGTGTTCAAACCGTTCACCTACCTGACTGCCTTTGAACAGACCCGGCACGGCGATCCGCACATCCTGCCGACGACGCGCATCGAAGACGAGCCGTTCGACTGGGCCTTCGACAACCAGGTGTGGAGCCCCGCCAACTACAAGAAGCACTACATGGGCATGGTCAGCGTGCGCGAGGCGCTCGAGTTCTCACTCAACGCCGCCACCGCGCGGCTGGCGCAGCAGATTGGCCTGCCGCCCATTCTCGACACGGCACGACGCATGGGCATCAGCTCACCGCTGCCGCCGTATCCGTCCGTCGTGCTTGGCGCCGCCGAGGTCAGGCCGTTCGAGGTCGCCCAGGCGTTCTCCGCGCTCGCGAACAGTGGCCTGCGCGCCCAACCGCTGTCCATCAAGAAGGTGATCGACCGCGGCGGTTTACCGATCGAACGCAAGCCCGTTGAAGTGGAGCAAGTGGTCTCAGCGGACACCGCGTATCTGGTCACCCATCTGATGGAAGGGGTCCTCGACTACGGTACCGGCCGCCCCGCCCGCAAGCGCGGTTTCGCGCGCCCGGCCGCCGGCAAGACGGGGACGACGAACGACTACCGGGACGCGTGGTTCGTCGGCTTCACACCCGACCTGCTCGCCGTCGTCTGGGTCGGCTTCGATCAGAAGCGGCCGCTCAATCTCGCCGGCGCCGAGGCGGCTTTGCCAATCTGGACGGAGTTCATGAAACAGGCGACCGCCGGCATGCCGGCTACCGATTTCGTGCCGCCTCCCGGGGTATCGCTGGTCAAGATCGATCCGTTGTCCGGTCAGTTGGCAACGCCAGCGTGTCCGGAGACAATCGAAGAGGCCTTCTACAAAGGCGACGAGCCCACAGCCCCGTGCCCGCTGCATGCGCCGCACACCGAAACGCCGGAAGCCCCCAATGCAGCACCGCTGTAGACACCGCCACCCGCACCAACGCGCTTGCTTTCCCCCCGCCGGCTTTCTAAGCAGCGTCTCGGACTTGGAAGCCGGCAGCGACCCAACGGGGAGCGGGCCATAGAAAATGACGCCGGCCGCAGGCCCTAGCCTGCCGGCGTTTGCGGAGGCGCACATGAAGAACGCGGTCGCAACCACCGAGGCGCCACAAGCCATCGGACCGTACTCGCAGGCGGTGAGCGCGGCACCGTGGGTGTTCTGCTCCGGGCAGATCGGTCTCGACCCGGCGACCGGCGCACTCGTCACCGGAGGCGTCGAAGCCGAGACCAATCGGGTCCTGGAGAATCTGCGCGCCGTGCTCGCCGCTGCCGGAGCAACCCTCGACGGCGTCGTGCGCACGACCATCTACCTGGTCGACCTCGCCGATTTCGGTCCGGTCAACGAGATCTATGCGCGTTACTTCCGCCCCCCGTTTCCGGCGCGCGCCACGGTTGGGGTCGGGGCCCTACCGCGTGGGGCGCGGGTCGAGATCGATGCAATTGCGCTGATCGAAGGAAAGTCCAAGGTCTAAAGTCCAAGGTCCAAACTCAGGACTTCCTACATTGGACTTTGGACGTTTAGGCTACGCGGCCTTCTGGCGCGGCGATGCCTTGGTTACACGGCCCGAGCGGATGCACTGCGTGCACGCCAGAAGGTGACGCACACCACCATTGACATTGGCACGCACCCGCTGCAGGTTCGGACGCCAGCGGCGCTTGGTGCGATTGTTCGCGTGACTCACGTTGTTGCCCACCGACGGGCCCTTGCCGCAAACTTCACAGGTTCGTGCCATGCTTGCTCCTTGGGCTGGAGTCGGTAGCACACGGCGCATGGGGCTGCAATGTGAGAGCGAAGTCGACCGTCGAGAGTCCAGAATCGAGAGAAAGGAAAACGGGTCCTCATTTCCGTCCTCTCGACTCTCGACTGTCGACTCTCGACTTTTTCACGATTCCTTCCACCAACCGCGTCGTCGAATAGCCCGGGGCAAACCGTAGCGACCGCACCACACCGCCGCGGGCACGCACGATGTCGGCACCAACGATGTCGTCAGGCTTCCAGTCGCCGCCCTTCACCAAGACATCGGGCTGCACCTGCTTGATCAGCTCGTACGGCGTGTCCTGGTCGAACACCGTCACGTAGTCAACCATCTCCAGCGCCGCCACCACCTCACAACGATCGTGCTGCGGCACCAGCGGCCGCGCCGGCCCCTTCAGCCGCCGTACGGAGGCATCGCTGTTGAGCCCCACCACCAGCACCTCGCCCAGCCGCCGCGCCGCCCGCAGGTAGCGCACGTGGCCGGGGTGGATGAGATCGAAGCAGCCGTTGGTGAAGACGATGCGCTTCCGCTGGCGGCGCAGCGTGTCGAGGCGGTGCAGCAGGCTGCGACGGGCAAGCACCTTGCGGGCAGGTCTTTCAGCCTGCATGGCCGGAGCTGCCTTCATCGTCAGGTCGGATGACAACCACCGGCCGGCTGCGGACCCACCAACAGAGAAGCGGGACCCAGAGCGGACGGAGGAGGGTGCGGTGAAGGAAATTGAGGACAGCGAACGGTGCCGGAACGAAGAACGGGTTCGCCGACACCAGGGCGCACTTCGCCTGCAGTTCCTCTACGATCTCGGCGCGGGCGCTCAGTACCCAGCCGGCACACGTCACCGAAACCTGCGCATCGTGTCGGATGTTGCGGATCCAGTTGGACCGCCACCCGTAGGTCGAGATGACGATCAGCGCCGCAGGCGTCCGCTCGCACGGCAACAGCACTTCGCGGGGCAAGCCGGTTTTGCGCCCCGTTGTGGTCAGCAGGACCCATCCGGGCGCCTGCGCAAAGTAGCGCCGGAAGAGGCGGACGATGCTGGCCTGCAGGGGCCGAATCGTCCGTGGAATGAAGTGCAGCCGCGCGGCGAACGGTTCCGGCGGGCTATCCACGCGTTGCAACCGCGGTCGGCTTGGAGCGCTATCGTGAGGCACTGCACTCACTTGTCGCCAATCCACGCTGTTTGATCAAGAGCTCGGACCAGTCTCTCTGCCTTCCTTGTAAACCCCCCACCCCGGTGTTAGGTAGCGCGCATGCCGGACTATCGTCGGCGGGCGGCGCGCGAAGCGATGAGCGTGCGGCTCGACGTGAACGGCATGATGGCAGAGGCCATCGGCCAGGCGGGGGTCGCTGTGGACGAGGTGGAGACGTTGGCTGCACGCAGCACGGAGGCCGCGCATGCCCTGCAAGCGAAGCGCGCCGCTGGCGAGTTGCCCTTCTATGATCTGCCCTATCAAAAGGACGCGCTGGCGGCGACCAAGGCTCTGGCCGCTGAAGTGCGCGCCGAATGTGACACGCTGGTCGTGCTCGGCATCGGCGGCTCAACTCTCGGCATCAAAACGCTCATCGGTGCGCTTGAGACGACCCGTCGCATCGTCGTGGCCGACAACATCGACCCCTGGACCTTCGGCGCGCTGCTCGACAGCCTCGACCTCAATCGCACCGCGTTCAACGTCATCAGCAAGTCCGGCGACACCGCCGAGACGATGGCGCAGTTCCTGATCGTGCGCGATCTATTGCTGCGTCAGCTCGGTGCGGTCGAATACACGAAACACATGGTCATCACCACCGACGCCGACGCCGGCGCGCTGCGCCAGATCGTACACGACGAGGGCTTTCGCGCCCTTGACGTGCCCGCCGGTGTCGGCGGGCGCTTCTCCGTGCTCAGCGCCGTGGGGCTCTTTCCCGCCGCCGTCGGCGGCATCCGCGTCGATGATCTGCTTGCCGGCGCAGCGTGGATGGATAGCCGCTGCCAGGACGTGAAACTCTGGCAGCACCCGGCGCATCTGTTGGCCGCACTCCTCCACCTGGCGGCCACGCACCACCAGCAGAACATCGTCGTGCTGATGCCCTACGTTGATCGCCTGCATGGCTTGGCGGCGTGGTTTGCACAGCTGTGGGCGGAAACCCTCGGCAAGGCTGAGACCATTGACGGCGCCCCGGCACACGTCGGGCAAACCCCGCTCGCCGCGGTCGGCGCCACCGATCAGCACGCGCTGCTGCAGTTGCTCGTCGAAGGACCGGTCGACAAAGTCGTCATCATGCTGCGTGCCGAGGACCACGGGCGCGAGATCCCGATCCCCGCGGCGTACGCCGATCTCGACAGCCTCGGCTACCTGGGCGGCAGCGGACTGGGGCAGCTGCTCAACCGCGAGCAACGCGCCACCGAGCTGGCACTCGTGCGGCAGCAGCGTCCGGTGGTCACCATCAGCCTGCCGCAGCTCAACCCGTTCACGCTCGGCCAGCTCTTCTATCTGTTCGAAGCCGCCGCGGTGTTCGCCGCGGCGCTGTATCGCGTCAACCCGCTCGATCAGCCGGGCGTACAGGCGAGCAAGCAGCTGACGTTCGGCCAGATGGGACGCAGCGGATTTGAGGACGAGCGCGCCACGGTAGAGGCCTGGGTGGCGCACAAACGAAGTGAGTATATTCTGTGAGCCAGATGGAGGCGGTTGCGCAAGAAACTGGACGCGTGCGCGTGCTGCCGCCCGAGGTGGCAAACAAAATCGCCGCCGGCGAGGTGGTGGAACGGCCGGCGTCCGTCGTCAAGGAACTGATCGAGAACTCGCTCGACGCCGGAGCCCGTCAGATCCGCATGGAGTTGGAGGATGCCGGCATCGGCTTGATCGCCGTGGTCGATGACGGCGAAGGCATGACCGCGGGTGACGCCGTGCGCGCCTTTGCGCGCCACGCCACCAGCAAGGTCACCTGCGTCGACGACTTGTTCCGCATCACGACCCTCGGCTTCCGGGGCGAGGCACTCGCCAGCATCGCAGCGGTCTCGACCACGACGATGACCACGCGCCGCCACGGCGATCTCGGCGGCACGCAGGTGTTGGTGCGCGGCGGCACGGTCGTGGAGGTGCGCGCGGCGGGCGCGCCCGCGGGCACGCGCGTCGAAGTCGTCGACCTGTTCGGCAACACGCCGGCACGGCGCAAGTTCCTCAAGACGCCGGCCACCGAGGTCGGTCACGTCAGCGAGCTGGTGACGCGCACCGCGCTGGCGTTCCCGCACGTTGGCTTCCTGCTACGCCACGGCGCGCGCACCCTACTCGATTACGCCGCGGTCGCCGACGGCGCCGAGCGCGTTGCCCAGGTCTACGGGAGAGAGCGCGCCGCCGCCATGCTCCCCTTCCACGGACGCGCGCCGGTCGGCACGATTCGCGGCTGGCTGAGCGGCTCGCATCTGACGCTGCCGTCGGCGCGGCAGATCTTCACCTACGTCAACGGCCGCTACGTCCGCGACAAGCTGGTCAGCCACGCGCTGGTCGCCGGCTACAGCACGCTGCTGATGCATGGCCGCTATCCCGCCGCGGTCGTGTTCATCGACGTGGCGCCGGAAGAGGTCGACGTCAACGTGCACCCGGCGAAGTCGGAAGTGCGCTTCCGGCGCGGCGGCGCCGTGCACGACCTGATCACCCGCGCGGTGATGGAGCGCCTGCGTGCGCACACGCCGCCGGCGCCGGCCGGCGCACCAGGGGTGACGCCCGCAACAGTTGATGACGCGGCAGCGCAAATGACCATCGCCTTGCAGTCACCGCGGCCGCACGCCCCCTTGCGTATCGTGCCACTGATGCCGGTCGCGGACGCCGAGCGTACGCACGCCGCGCCACCGCCGCCGCAGGTTACGCACGCCCCCGCACCCTTCATGCGGTCGCCGATTGCCCCGCCGCCGGTGACGCCCACAGTCACGCCGGCGCGCAGTTCGTCGCGCCTCGGCTTCTTCGCCACCCTGCGGGTCATCGGGCAGGCATTCGAAGGCTACCTCATCTGCGAGAGCGGTGAGTCATTGCTGGTCATCGACCAGCACGCGGCGCACGAACGCGTCACCTTCGAACGGCTGCGCCACGCCTATGCCGACGGCGGTGTGGCACGCCAGCGCCTGCTGGTTCCGACGGTCGTCGACGTCGGCGCCCAAGCCGCTCCGCTGTTGGCGGAGCGGCTCAGCGATCTGGAGAACCTCGGTTTCGAGTTGGAACCTTTTGGCGGCAGCAGCGTCGCCGTCCGCGCCGTACCGGCGTTGCTGGGCGATGGTGATCCGGCGGCGTTGGTGCGCGACCTCGCCGAGGAACTGACGGAGGTCGGGCGCTCGCGCCGCCTCACCGACGCAGCCGAGTCGGTGCTGGCGCGGCTCGCCTGCCACAGCGCCGTGCGCGTCGGCCAGAGCCTGGGCGCCGACCAGATCCGCGCGCTGCTCGCCGCCATGGACAACGTCGACTTCGCCGGCAACTGTCCCCACGGCCGTCCGGCGTACATCACCTTGCCACGCACTGACCTCGAACGGCTGTTCAAGCGCACGTGACCGGAGCACACATCTCTCCGACAACTCATTGCCAACGTCGAACCAGACTGCTGCGCTATGCGCTGCGCGATGAGTGATAGGCCGCGCCTCCTGGCGCTCGTCGGCCCCACGGGCGCCGGCAAGACCGAACTGGGCATCGCGCTGGCGCAGCAGTTCGACGCCGAGATCATCAATGCTGACTCGCGCCAGGTCTATCGACGCCTCGACATTGGCAGCGCCAAGCCTACGCCGCAGCAACGT
>DATKMS010000046.1:0-5665 GCA_035541735.1 Candidatus Margulisiibacteriota bacterium | reverse complement strand
ACCGGCGTGCGAGGTGACGTTTGCGCCTTTGATACCGAGGGCGATCGACACTTCGCCCGCCGCTGCGCTCGATACCGTGTAGGCAAACAGCCGTGGGCTGGCAGCGGTGGGACCGTGCTCGACCAACTTCTGGTTGTACTCGGCGTTGGTCAGCAGGCAGCCGAGCCCGGTCCCGAATGACAGGGCGACACGATCTGCATCGGCGTCATCGATCGACAGCTGCGCCGCGCCCACGGCGGCGTACGCGGCGCTCAGAAAGAGCCGGCACAGGCGATCCAGACGTCCGATGCGCGAACGTTTGTCCGCCGGAATCACGTCGACCGGAATCTCATCGAGCGGCGCGCCGAACGCGCTGTCGACGCCCATGTCGCTCAAGGGTCGCAGCGCACGCTGGCCGGCGCAGAAGCGCGCGGCAATCTGGCCGAGAGTTGAACCGAGCGGCGAGATGACGCCGATACCGCTGATGACAACCGAGTCGGTCATGCGGTGTCGGAGCACCGCAACACGATGGCGGCGTTGTTCCCGGCGAATGCCGAGGAGGTCGAAAGGATCGTCCGAACCGGTTGCCGGCGCGCCGCGCCCATGATGATGTCGAGATGGCAAGCAGGGTCCAGCTGCTCGCAATTCACCGTAGCGGGAATGACCTGCGTGCGCAGGATCTGCGCGCACATGATGGCCTCGAAGCTACCCGCCGCGGCGAGGGTGTGGCCGATCGCTCCCTTGATCGAGTTCACCGGAATGCGGCCCGCGGCCTCGCCCAAGACGCTCTCGATCGCCGCCATCTCCATGGCGTCGTTGTACACCGTCCCGGTGCCGTGAGCGCTGACGAAGTCGACCGCCGTTGGCGCCACGGCCGCGTCGGCCAACGCCATGCGCATGGCGCGCGCCGCCCCGGCGCCGTCGCGGGCGGGAGCAGTCATGTGCGTCGCGTCGCCCGCCAGACCCGTCCCGATCACTTCCACGTCGGTGCGCGCCCCACGCGCCCGCGCATGCTGGCGTTCCTCGACCACCAACATCGCCGCGCCCTCGCCCAACAGGAGGCCCGATCGCCGCGCGTCGAAGGGTCGCACCGTGTCTGTGGTCGTGGCCCGCAAGCAGTTGAAGCCATTCACCACGAACGCACACAGCGTCTCGACACCACCCACGAGGCAGATGTCTGCATGACCGGCGCGAATGAGCTCCAGCGCCATGCCCACCACCTGCGTGCCGGACGCGCAGGCAATCGACGGACTGACGACTGGGCCGCGCACGCCCAACTCGCGCGCCAACCCGGTCGCCGTAGCGTAATATGGAAAGTCGAACAGGCGGTGCATATCGAACTCCCCCACCCCACTTGCTTTTTGCCGCTGGTATTCCTCGCCGACAAGCATCCCACCCAAGCTCGTCGCCACGATCAGCGCGACGCGTGACCGATCCACGCCGTGCAGGTCCAGCTGCCCATCTTCGAGGGCCTGGCGCGCGGTGAAGAGCCCGAACTGATGAATGCGTTCGAGGCGTTGCACTTCCTCTCCGCTAAGCCGCGCCTGCGGATCGAAGTCCTTAACCTCGCCCGCATTTGCGACGGTCATCCCGGTGGTGTCGAAGGCGCGAATCGTTTGGAGGCCGGTGCGGCCGGCCACGAGTCCTTCCCAGAAGGCTGCCATGCTGTTGCCGATGGGTGATAGCGCACCGCACCCGGTGATACACGCCCGCCGCGGCTGTGTGCTGTGTTGCATCGACGTTCCGATTGGCCTGTGGTGTGAGGCTATAGAAACGGCTCGATCGCGGCAAGGATCGCGGGCGTGGCGCACGTGGCGCACAGGGACTGGGCGAGCCGCGTAGTCTGGCAGTTTGCACTAGCCGGATGCCTCAAGGCTGCTGGCGGCGCTTCGTTCCAGCGCGTCGCCGTGGAATCAAATTCCACGGCTGAGTCGCCCAAAGCCCGCCAAGGGGGCTCAGGTGCGTGAACCTTTCCTGCTGGCCACCAGCGCGGAGGGCTCGCACTGCTCAAAGCACTTGTTCGATTATGCACGCGGCGTCCGCATTGATCAGCGGCTGGCGCAGCGCTGTGGTCCAGACCAGATGGTAGTGCAGTCGCCAATAGGCCATTGCCGTAGCACGAGGTCTCGCCACTCTCAGCACGGTTAGTGCCGTCACTCGACGAGTCACTCCGTCATGCGTTGCTCGGCTTCGTCATACTCCAATGGAGGCGATGTGGAACCACTTTCGGCAGGGTACCTTCGTAGGCGCGACCCCCATCGCCCCCCTTGGGGAGTGTCGATAAACGTGCAATCGATGCTGCCGAGCGCGGCACAGGAGGGTCGAACCCTGCGGCTGAGTCGAAACAAAGCCCACCGAGGGGGCTCCGAATGCTCGCTCTTCAGCCCCTTCAGCGGGCTTTCCGGCGACTCAGCCGTGGAATTTGATTCCACGGCGACGCGGGACGTACGGACCGCCAGGGCGTACCGAGAGACCACTTCGAAGGCCCGCGGCCCTATGGCCAAGGCCCGGTGCGACACCGACCCCTAGGGAGAAAGCCTCTTGACAGACTCGTTAAACGTTCTACTGGGTTGGACACATCGTCAGTACCCGCAAGAGTTCAAGACGGTGCTCGGGATAAGGGGCCGGCAGCGGAAATACTTCGGCAAGAGTGCCCAGGAACTTGAAGAGTCAGGGAAGAGCGTGAAGCCGCAGCAGATCCCAGATTCTTCCTACTGGGTAGTTTCCAACAACGATACGCCGAAGAAGCGGCAGATTCTGGGCGATGTTCTCGGCGTGCTTGGGTATAGTTCATCTGCCGCGGCGGAAGCCGTGCGTTCGCTCAGCGAAGAGGAACCAGCTGGAGTTTCCACGAGGCACGGCCGCAGGCCGATTAAGTTCAACGAGGACGAAATCATATGAGAGAACCAGCGGGCTGAGGCGTATGTCCGTCTTCGGTCATTTCTTCCACACCATGCTGGTACCGCCATTACGCTCGAAGACGAAACCCTGCGTGGCTTCCTCAAGGTCTCCAGGACGGAAGGCTACCACCCGAGGGACTAGGGGAAGGGGCACAGCCAGAAAAGCCAGACAGCCTTCTGTGGTTCGTGGGTCTTGCTTGAGGTCGAGCTGCTGATGAACGATTGGAACGGCAACGTGTGACGCTTACGGAACATTCCCTCCCTCGACGCACGGCGGCTCACTTGCCCGTTTCCTGGGATTGCTGGGTCGCGGGTCTCTTAACTCCAGCGGTCGCCATGTGCCGATCGGTGATCGACCACACCCTCAATGATCTTAACGCCAAGCCTTGGCTGGACCCCCGAAACCTTACAAGCTCCCACAGCTCATCGATAGCTGTCCCTTGATTCCACGTCATCTGAAGCGTGTCGCGAAGGTCATCAACGATCTCGCCAACGGCCTGCTCCACTCTGACGAACCCTCGGAGCGCCCAGACGAGGAAACTACGCACAGGGCGTTGGTGGCTACGGCGCGCCTCCTTGAGCGTCTTTACGCCGCCGCCGCGCGGTTAGCGTTCCGGCGCGCCACAGTGCGAACTCACCATCAAAACGACTGCCGCGTCCCGAACAGGAACTGCACGTCGCTTTGATTGCTATCCGCCCGCGTCGCTACCTCAATGTATGCCACCGATGGGAAGAAGCCGAGAAAGTCGTACACCGCTGCCAGGCCCACGCCGACGCCGACCGCATAGTGCGAGGGGTCATAGACCCGCCCCGCGGCGTTGTCCACCTGCCCCGTGTCGACGAACAATCGCGCTTGCGTGCGCCGCAGCACCAGCAGGTCGAGAAAGTTGAGATCCAGCTCCGGATAGATTGCCTGGCGCAGCTCCCCGCGCACCAGGAAGAGGTTGCGCCCTAGCTGACTCTCAGCGCCGATGCCGCGAATCGAGCGCGACCCACCAAGGCTGTAGAGGCCCTGATTCGGCACGCGGCTCGAACCGAGCGGCTCACTGAAGCCGTTGGTGATCTCACCCGCCATAATGGTCCGGTAGGTCCACAGAGGATGCGTGAGCACCAGGCTGGCGCCCCAATCAAGGTAGTTGTAGTCGCTGCCCAGCGCCTGATCGTACCAGTCCGTAAACAGCCGCAGATCGACTTCCCGCGTCGGATTGTCGTAGGCGAAGATGTTGTTGTAGTCGTAGCGCAGGCCGAGGTTGTTGGAATGTCCGGTGGTACGCACCGTCGGGTGCCGGTCGTCCTTGAAGCTGCGATCCAGTGCCTGCGCGCCGTAAAACGCGTAGAGGTTGTGCCGGTACAACGTCGGATCGTTCTGCGCACCCCAGTGATAGCGGGCGCCGGCATCGACGCCGAGGCTGCGGTTCGTATAGAAGCCGGCCACGGCGACATCCTTGCGATAGTCGTAGCGCCCGCGCCCCACCAGCAAGCTGGAGATGCCGAACTCGGTGGACGTGATCTCGACCTCGGCGGTGTCGAGCACGATCTGCGGCTCCGGCGGCCAGGAGTTGTCGGCACGCGTCGTCTCGATCAACTTGCGGTCCGGGTCGATGCGCACCTGATGCACCCGTCGGGGCGTCACCACCGCAACTTCACCGTCAGTACCGCCGGCATTCCAATGCGCCGTCACCTGCTGTCCGCCAATGCTCCGCAACTGCACGTCGACGGGCTCCTGCACGGGACGGGTGCTCTGCCGTTCGATGCGCAGCCGGCTGACGAATGTATCGCCGTCAGGCTCGTTGAGCCGTACGTCGCCCAGAGCGTAGTTGATGTCCGGATAGGGTTGCAGCCATTGCGCAAAGAAGGCGTCGAGGTCACGGCCGCTCTCCTGCGCGGCGCATTGCCGGAACGGCGCCGGCGTGTCCGAACATTGATCGACTACACGATTGAACTCCGCATCCCCGAGGAACTGGCGCAGCTTGCCGAGAATGACGTGCCCCGGCGGCAAGTCGTTGTTGAAGGTGGTCACCTGTTCATGCAGCGGATCCGCTTGCGGTGCGCGCTCGAAGAACGTGCCGACGAACGGGATCTTCGGGGCCGTTTCGAAGCGATCGACGATGGCGAAGATGTTGAACAGCTCGATCCAGTCCTGCACGCTGCGCGTGTCAGGATACGCTGCAGCGACGTACCGCGCCGCCAGCACACGCGACAGCCCCTCGCTCACCCACGGGTAGTCCGCACTCGGCTCACGCGCTGCCAGCTCCGGCCGCAGCAACGCGGCGTACATGGCCTGCGCGAGCTGCATTTCGTGGTACGGCCGCAGCAGCCAGTGGACCTTCAGCATGCGATCCGACACCAGCACGGCGCCCTCCCCTGGCGCGGTCAGTTGGAGGCGCAACGGCGCCTCGACCACCAGCAACTCGCGTGGCGGGGGCGGCAGCACCGCCGGCCGTTGTTCCAGGATGGCTTGGGCCGCCGCCAGGAAGGTGCCCGTCGGCTCCGGCTCAGGGCTGATACGCGAGGTGTAGCGTGCGGGTCGCCGCAGAAAGACGATGTGGGTATCGCCGGCGTCGGTCTCGGCGCGCAGGAGTTGTGGAGCAGCCACCAACGACAGGTAGTGCACCGCCGGCATCTGCGTCGTCACGCGGTGCGCTTGTGGGAAGTACTTGCCGTTCAACACGACGTCTCGGCGCGGTTCGACATCGAGTTCCACTTCGAACTCGGCGAGTGGCGGCGGCGCGTCCGCTTGCCAGCTGCCGTCTGGCGCAAGGGCGGCCAGATAAGGGTACCAACCG
>DATKMS010000045.1:0-14927 GCA_035541735.1 Candidatus Margulisiibacteriota bacterium | reverse complement strand
TCCTATGGCCCGGCCTCCCGGGCAGCCACTTGAGTCCCAATCGCCCAACTCATCTCGAGCAACGCAGACGCCCCATGTGCCCCGGGTGCGTGAACTCACATCTAACTGACCCGAACGTCCATTTTGAGCACGGCAAACTTCCGTGCCCAAATTCTCCTGTCCTTCTTGACTTCCTGCGTTAGATTCATCAAGAATCTGAAACATCTTGACTTCATTGCGCGTGATCTTTATTGCCCTTCCAATCACCGCCGCCGTGGCGGATCTTGTGGCCATCATTGTCGTGTTCCTAGGTGCCAAGGACCGGCGAGTGGGCCATTCCTTCATCGTACTGGTCACCTGCTTATTCTTCTGGAGCGCCCTACTTGCAGCAGAGTCGATGCCCGGCATGCCTGAGACGCACGCGATATTCCTACGTGTGCTCAGTCTCGGCCTGATCCTACTTCCAAGTGCAATTCTGTACAGTGCCGCGGTCTGGTCGGAACGGAACATTCGGATCCTGATCCCCGTGAGCTGGGCGGTGGCAGCAGCGTTCGCCGTGCTGGAGCTACGGGGCTTGGTGTTCGATGGGTTTGTAACCCTACGGTGGGGCACGATGGGACATCCGGGCCCCCTGTATCCGGCATTTTCGCTTTTGCTAATTGCTGGGGAAGCCTTAGGCGTGGCCTATTGTTTGCGTACGCTTTCGGCTACCGCAAGCCCTCTAGTTCGACTGCGGGTGAAGTACTGGCTCCTAGCCACCGCCGCTGCGTTTCCGTTGGGCGTTACAAACATGGCCGCGAATTGTGGGTTTTCGGTCTTGCCACTTGGCAGCGTAGGGAACATCGCGCTGGTCGCCGTCCTAACCTACGCCGCGGTCCGCCACCGAGTGATGGACATCGACGTCTTCATCATGCGTGCCGCCGCCACGTTGCTAGCCAGCGTCGCTCTGGTACTGCCGATCGCCGGCGCCGTCATCTGGGTACACCGTCTCCCTGCGGGGCTGAGTGGTTTGCTGGTTGCTGGTTGCCTGCTGCTCGCTGCCCTCGTCAGCCTCTTGGTGTTCTCCCGCTTCCGCTCCTATCTCGAGCAGGAAGTCGAGACCTCCTTGTTTCCAATGCGCCATGCAGCTCGTGACGCCATCCGCAATCTCACCGCGGACCTTGTGAAACTGCCGAGTGCCGATTTGCATGCCCGCATCGCAACATCACTGATGCAGGGTCTGGGCGTGAGCGGGGTCGCGGTCTACCGCAGCACACGCAAGCCCACAGTGTTCGCGCTGGCGCACGCCGAGGGGAATATTGCGGCTCCACCATCAGTTCGCAGCGACGAGGCACCGGTGGCGGGCCAGCCGCGAGACGGCAAGCCAGAGAAGGGCGACGCTCCGCAGTGGGAAGCGCAGGTGCCTGTACGCACCGATAGCACGGACGTGGGCTTCATCGCGCTCGGCCCGAAGGAATCGGGCGCCTGCATCGACGATTCCGATACGACACTCCTCAACATGGTCGCGACGCAGCTGGCCGTCGCCCTGCAGAACGCCGACTATGTCCGCCTGATCGAGACTCAGAAGGCGCAGATCGATGAGCTCCGCAAACGTCTCGAGGCCGAGAATGTCTCGCTGCGCGCCGAAGTGCGCTCGGTGTCCCAGTTCAAGGAGATCATCGGCGCCAGCCCGGCGTTGCAACGTACCCTCCTGCTGGTCGAGAAGGTCGCACCAACCACAGCGCCGGTGCTCATCCTTGGCGAGACCGGCACCGGAAAGGAGCTGATCGCGCGGGCCATCCACGATCTCAGCCCACGCCGCGATGGCCCGCTCATCAGTGTCAATTGCCCAGCGATCCCCGCCGCCCTGGCGGAGAGCGAGTTGTTCGGCCACGAACGCGGCGCCTTCACCGACGCCGTCGGCGCACGTCCCGGGAAATTCGAACTCGCCGACGGGGGCACAATCTTCCTCGACGAACTCGCCGACCTCTCGCCGGATCTCCAGGTGAAGCTCCTGCGCGTTCTCCAGGAGCACGAAACCCAGCGCATTGGCAGCAGCCGCGTCCGCAAACTCGACCTGCGTGTGGTCGCGGCAACCAACCGGAGCCTCAAGGACGAAATTCTCGCCGGACGCTTCCGCGAGGATCTGTACTATCGCCTTGCCGCCGTCGTGGTCAACGTCCCGGCGTTGCGCGAACGTCCCGACGACATCCCTATGCTCGCCAGCTACTTCCTCGAACGCGCCAGTACCACGCACCAGAAACCCGTCACCGGCTTCTCCGCCGAGGCACTCGAACTGCTCTGCCGTTACAGCTGGCCGGGCAATATCCGCGAGCTACAGAACGTCGTCGAACGGGCCGTGCTGCTGTGCACGTCCGATACAGTGATACCAGAGTACCTCGGAGACCTCGCCGCCACGCGGCCCGCAGCACCGTCCTTCCGCCTGGCGCTACGCGAAGAGAAGCTCCGCCGCGTCGAGCGTGCCCTGTCACAAACCGGGGGCAACCAAGCGGCCGCGGCGCGCTTGCTGGGAATGTCCGCAAATAACCTCGCACGACTGATGAAGAACCTCGGCCTCAAGGGACCGCGCGCCATCCACTGAGGGTTGAGCCCATACCACAACCCCAAGCTCCCGCATATCGCCTATGGGGTATCGCGTATGGGACCGACGCCCCGACGATATGCCAAGCAAGGTCGGCGATACGCGTGCAGCGCGCCGACCTCCCTCCCGGTCGGTCCGCGGTATGCCCGGTTAGATGTTGAGTGGCCGCTGCGCCACCGCAAGCGCCGCTTCCTTCATCGCCTCAGGCAACGTTGGGTGCGCGTGCACCGAGCGCGCGATGTCTTCGGCGCTGGCGCCGAACTCCATGGCCAAGGCGGCCTCGGCGATCAGGTCGGACGCGTTCGGACCGAGGATATGCACCCCAAGCACCCGGTCGGTGTTGGCATCGGCGAGAATCTTCACGCCTCCCTCGGTCTCATTCATACACCGCGCGCGGCCGTTGGCGATGAACGGGAAACTGCCGACGCGGAACTGGATCTCCTGACTCTGCGCCTGCTCCTCCGACATGCCTACACTGGCGAACTCCGGCCAGGTGTAGACGATGTTGGGAACCGCGTCATAGTTCACATGCCCCGCCTGCCCGGCCATCAACTCCACCGCCGCAACCCCTTCCTCCTCCGCCTTGTGCGCCAACATCGGCCCGGCAATCACATCGCCGATGGCATATACACCGGGAACATTCGTGGCGTAGTGCGCGTCCACCGTGATGCGGCCACGCTCGTCGAAGCTGACGCCGATCTCACGCGCCCCCAGGCCATCGGCGAACGGCCGCCGGCCGACCGCGACGAGCACGACAGCACACTCCAATTCACTCATCTTGCCTTGAGATTCGAGCGTGACGCGCACACAATCGTTCTCAACCACCGCCTGCTGCGCACTGCTCTGCAGCTGAAAGGTCACTCCCTGCTTCTCCAGCGCCCTCTGCAACTGCTGGCCCATCTTACGGTCCATCCCCGGAACGATGCGGTCCATGAACTCGACGACATGCACGCGTGCCCCGAGCCGGTTCCAGACCGACCCCAACTCCAGCCCGATGGCGCCGCCGCCGATCACCAACAAGCGCTGCGGCACCTCCTTGAAGGTCAATGCTTCGGTTGAGGACACGATGTGCGTGCCATCGAACGGCAGGCCCGGCAGCTCGATGGGCGCACTGCCAGTGGCGATCAAGATCCGGCGTGCCGTAACGCGGCGCGTCTCCGCCCCGTTCACCACCTCGACGGTGTCTGCAGCGGTCAGCCGCCCGGTGCCCGTGATGCGCTCGATCTTGTGCTTCTTGAACAACCCGGCGACGCCCTGGGTGGACATCTTGACGATCTTGTCCTTGCGAGCCAACATCGCCGCGAGATCGAGCTCGACACTCCCGACCTTGATGCCGTGCGCTGCCAGTCCAACCCGCGCTGCGTAGTAGCGCTCGCTGGAATCGAGCAAGGCCTTGCTCGGAATGCAGCCGACGTTGACACAGGTGCCGCCCAGCGTCTTGTCCTTTTCGACGCAGACGACGCGCATGCCGAGCTGCGCCGCGCGGATCGCCGCGATGTATCCGCCCGGCCCCGAGCCGATGACGATCAGATCGAAGGGATGCGCAGTGTCGGGTATCGGGTGTTGGTCAGCCATCCCTTAGATCTCGAACATGAGACGCGTCGGATCCTCGATGCGTTCCTTCACACGCACGAGGAACGTCACTGCCTGTTCACCGTCGATGAGACGGTGGTCGTAGGACAGCGCCAGGTACATCATCGGCCGAATGACGACCGCATCGTTCACCACAACCGCGCGCTTCTCGATCTTGTGCATGCCGAGGATGGCGCTCTGCGGCGGATTGAGAATCGGAGTCGACAGCAGCGAGCCGTAAACGCCACCATTGGAGATCGTAAACGTGCCGCCGCTCAGATCGGGGATGCTCAGCTTGTTCTGCCGCGCCAGCCCGGCGAGCCGTTCAATCTCTGTCTCGACCTCCGCGAAGGACAACGCATCCGCGTTGTGCACCACCGGGACCACCAGGCCGCGTTCGGTGCCGACGGCGATGCCCAAGTGAACGTGCTTCTTGTACACGATGTCACCGCCATCGATCTGCGCATTGACGATCGGCAGGTCCTTGATGGCACCAATGCAGGCGCGGGCGAAGAAGGACATGAAGCCGAGTGAAACGCCGTGGATCTCAGCGAAGCGCGCCTTGTGCCGCGCCCGCAACTCCATCACCGCACTCATATCGACCTCGTTGAAGGTCGTCAGAATGGCGGCCGTGTGTTGCGCCTGCACCAGGCGTTCGGCGATACGCTGGCGCAGGTGCGTCATCGGCACGCGTTCCTCTTCCGCCGCGGCGCGCGGCGGCGCGGCGGATGTCGCTCGCGGCGCAAGGGTGAGTTGCGGGCGCGGCGGCTGGGCCTCCTGGGGCCGGGGTATCTCCTGAGCAGGGGGAGCCGCGGACTTTGGTGCGGCGGCCTTCTCCACGTGAGCCAGCACGTCCTCTTTGGTGAGCCGTCCACCGCGTCCGGTGGCTTTGATGGTGCGCGGATCGAGGCCGTGTTCCTCGACGAGACGCCGCACCGCAGGGCTGAGCAGGCCAGCTGGCGGCACCGCCGGCTCTGCAGCCGTCGCCCTGGGCTCCGCCGGCTGCACCGGTAGCGGTCCGGTGGGTACCGCAGCCTGTTCTGCTGCCGCGGCGGTCTCGATGCGCGCCACAACGTCACCCACCTGCACGGTCTCCCCCTCCGCCTTAAGGATCTTCAAGACGCCGGCGCCGACAGCCGGAATCTCCACGCTGGCCTTGTCAGTCTCCAGCTCCAGCAACGGCTCGTCCACTTGTACCGTCGCCCCGTCGGCCTTGATCCAGCGCACGATCACCCCTTCGCTTACCGACTCACCGAGCGTCGGGATACGCACGTCAATCGACATTTCCCTTCCTCAGTGCATTGTCGATCAGCTCGGCCGCCTCGGCTTGGTGCACCTTGTACGAGCCGACTGCCGGACTCGCCGCTGCCGGCCGGCCGGCGTAGCCCAGTGCGCGGCTGTCGCCGATGACCCGGCGCAGGCGACGATACATGTCGTGCCAGGCTCCCATGTTCCACGGCTCTTCCTGCACCCAGAGGACCTCACGCGCTGCACTGTACGGGCTCAGCGCCACCAAGACCTCCTTCTCGGGAAACGGATAGAGCTGCTCGACCCGGACGATGGCAATGTCATCGATGTCGCGCTCGCGACGCGCCGCCAGGAGATCGAAGTAGACCTTGCCGCTACAGAACAGCACCCGGCGTACAGAGGCCGGCACAATCACATCGCTCTCGGCCAGCACCGGCTGGAAGCTCCCTTCGGTGAGATCGCGCGGCGACGACACACACAGCTTGTGGCGCAACAGACTCTTGGGGCTCATGATGATCAGCGGCTTACGGAAGTTGCGATGCATCTGCCGCCGCAGCACGTGGAAGTACTGCGCCGGCGTCGTCAGGTTGCACACCTGCATGTTGTTCTCGGCACACAGCTGCAGGTAGCGCTCCAAGCGAGCGCTGGAGTGCTCCGGTCCCTGGCCTTCGTAGCCGTGCGGCAACAGCATCACCAGACCGCTCATGCGCTGCCACTTCGACTCCGCCGACGCAATGAACTGGTCGATGATCACCTGCGCGCCGTTGGCGAAGTCGCCGAACTGTGCCTCCCAGATGACCAGGTTGCGCGGGTCCGCCGAGCTGAAGCCGTACTCGAAGCCCAGCACCGCCGCCTCGGAAAGCATCGTGTCGATGATACGGAAGAGCCCCTGATCCCCGTTGAGATGGTCGAGCGGAACGTAGCGCTCCCCCGTGTGCACGTCGCGCAGAACGGCATGGCGATGGCTGAACGTCCCGCGTCCGGTATCCTGACCCGCGAGCCGGATCTTCGTGCCTTCGAGAAGCAACGTCCCGAAGGCCAGCATTTCGGCACACCCCCAGTCGATCTTGCCCTCCGCTTGCAGCATTTCGGCGCGCTGCTCGAGCAGCCGTTGCACCTTCGGGTGGACGGCGAAGTTGGCCGGGAGCCGGCGCGCGCCCCGCATCACCTGCTCCAGCACCGCCATCGGCACGGCGGTATGCGCGCTCCAGTCATCACCCGCCCACTGCATGCCCTTCCACACGCCGCCGAGCGCAAAGACCTGTTGCCGCGGCATGAAGTCACGCGCATAATTCAGCGCGTCGTCGAAGATCTCGCGCCAGTCCGCCGCCATCTTGGCGGCATCGCCAGGGCTGACGATACCGTGCGCGCCGAGGCGCTCGGCGTAGAGCTGGCGCACCGTCGGATGCGCCGCGATCTCCCTGTACATCACCGGCTGCGTGAAGGTCGGGTCGTCGGCCTCGTTGTGACCGTGACGGCGGTAACAAAACAAATCGATGATGACGTCCTTCTTGAACGCGTTCCGGAACGCGATCGCCAGCCGTGCCGCCTGCACGGCCGCCTCCGGGTCATCGCCATTCACGTGGAACACCGGGGCCTGAATGATCCGCGCGACGTCGCTCGGATAGCGCGTGAAGCGGTAGTCGGGGGGCGAGGTTGTGAACCCGATCTGATTGTTGAGGATGACGTGGACGGTGCCGCCGGTGCGGTACGCGTCGAGCTCCGACAGGGCGAGGGTCTCCGCAACCAGGCCCTGACCGGTGAAAGCCGCATCGCCGTGAATCAGCACCGGCACGACCTGCGTGCGCACGGGGTCCCGGTGGTAGTACTGCTTGGCACGCACGATACCTTCGACAACCGGGTCGACCGCCTCCAGATGGCTCGGGTTCGAGCACAGCGACACATGGACCTGGTGGCCGTTGCGTGTCGTGTGATCGCGCGCGTAGCCGAGGTGGTACTTGACATCCCCATCGCCCTGGATGTCGGCACGCAGGAACGTGCCCTCGAACTCGGCGAAGATCATCTCGTACGGCTTGCGCAAGACGTTGGCGAGCACGTTGAGGCGGCCGCGATGCGCCATGCCCATGATCACTTCCTGCACGCCGTTGTTGCCGGCGTCTTCGATGAGCGTGGCGAGCAGCGGAATCAGCGACTCGCCGCCTTCGAGCGAGAAGCGTTTCTGCCCGACGTATTTCGTGTGGAGAAATTGCTCGAAGCCCTCCGCCGCGGTCAACGTGTTGAGGATATGCTTGCGATCGTCGACACTCAGCTGCGGCTGGTTGCGTGTGGGTTCCATACGCTCCTGCAGCCACAACCGCTGCTCTTTGTCGGAGATGTGCATGTACTCCACACCCAGCGTCCCACAGTACGTTGCGCGCAGCCAGGTGATGAGATCGCGTAGCACCGCGCTGCTGCAACCCTTGAAGCTCGGGCACTCGACGACGCGCTCGAGGTCAGCGTCGCCGAAGCCAAATTCGCTGGGCTCCAGCAGTGGGTGACTCGTGTCGCTGTGGCCGAGGGGATCGAGGCTGGCGATGAGGTGTCCGAGCTCGCGGTAGGAGTGGATCAGGTCGAACACCCCGATGTTGCGCTCGACCGCCGGCGGCGCAACCAGTGCCGCGGGCGCCGCGGCACCGTTGCCGCTCGGCAGCGCGCCGCGCCCCGCTTCGAAGCCGGCGAAGAACAGCGCCCACTGCGGATCCACCGACTGCGGGTCGCGCAGGTACTCCTGATAGAGGCTGTCGACGTACTCGGCGTTGACCCGGTTGATGAAATCGAGGTTCACCACAGCATCACTCTGAACAGGCGAACAGCATAGCAGCAAAGTCCCGCAAGCGCAGCGCGCGCAGAATACCCGTGCGACGGGCGCTAGGAAAGCGCAACGTTCGTTGGGCGGTCCGGGCGCTTGACAGCGCCGTCGCCGTGCTCGTATAGGGGCGAGCAAGCACGTTCGGACCGTGATCCAACAGGGCACGTTACGTCTGACCAATAGGGATGGAACATCCCATGAAGGTGAGAGCGGAGCGACGCACGGCGATACGCGCGGCCAGAAGGCCAACCGGGTGGGGTGTCGTCGAACTCCTCGCGCTGGTCGCGATGACGATGGCGCCGGGTTGCTGCTTTCAGCACGCGCCGCCACCGCTGCACGGTGTCGCCCGCGACCTCGACAATCCCAGGACGATAACGGACGAGGACCGGCTCACGGCCATGATGAGCGTGCATGCCCATGCCTACCACAAGATCGGTCGCATGCCCGCTAGCGTCACGCCCGAGTACTTGGACCTCCCGTCGCTCGACCGGATCGTCGCGATACTAACCGCCGATCGCGATCCATTCGCGAACTCTCGCCGCTACCGCGCCGTCGCGCAGCTTGCGGCCTACGGGGGGAACGACAAGCGATTCCTGGACGCGTGGCACTCGCTGCTCAACGATGACACTGACCTCATTGGGCCGATCGTGAGTGCTCTCAAGCTCGATGAAACGCAGCTGCAGAAAGAGCGGCGCATCTACAACCTGTTGTCGAAGTCTGGCAAGTTTGGGTCCATGACGATTCCGACGTCGACCATGCCCACGAGTGCCTCCCCCGGTAGTTCCCCCATGACCTGTGTGACGAAGGACCCGGTCTATACCCCGCCCGTCTGGCAACCGACGAACGAGATCGACGTGCACCTCGAGATCACGGTCGCGAACACCAGCGCCGCCGTGGTTGCGCAGCGCATCGACCCGCAGAACTGGGCGCACTGCCCGCTCAAGACCCACCCGTTCTTTGCCAACGCCTATCTCACCACCGACGCGCCGTCGCCGACCACCACCTGCCCGATTCCGAATCCCCCCGTCCCTCCCGATCCGGCCAACAACAATCCCAAGCCACTCGGCAGCCGGTACAACGCCACGCTCTTCGAGGACTTCGTCTGCCCCGGGGCATGCAACGCTGAGTACAAGAACCTACTGACGATCGACACCGTGGTGACCGATTCCTCGGCGACGGGGTTGCCGTGCGGAGATGGCGTGAACCCCTGCGACCAATCCTCCAGTCCGGCCAATCCAGTTCCGTATGAAGCGTGCTACAAGCTGGGTGGAGGAGGAAAGGCTCTGGTGGGATGTCTCGGCAGCAGGCTCGTCCATTTGACCACGGATCAAGGCGACCTCACCGCGTGCGACGACAAGAAGCCGGACACGCGGGTCGTGTCCCGCAAGGGGATCAAGTTCCGCGAATCGAGCGTGAACTCCCTGTACGCCTATGGGTTGTTGTGGGTCGGCCAGGTCGAGGCGACACAGATGCTGGCGGAGGTCGTCTGCTGTGTGCCGTAACAGACCATCCAACGGAGAGGGACTAGTCGGCGATCACATCACATACCCGGGAGGGTGCCATGGGAATGCTCGAGAGCATCAGCAAGTTCGTTTTTGACCGCGTGGTGGCGTTCGAGGATGCGTTCAACGACGCGAAACCAAAGCTGCAGAGCGGCACCTATACACTCGATCAATTCTTCAAGGACAGTACCAAGTTTTGGATCGACAGCGCGGACGACCTGGCGCAACTGTTCCCCTCTCTCCCATTGGACACCATTCCCGTCTCGTACAAGACGGTTGGGTCGGGTGCGACCTCCTTTACAGAGCTCGTCAATCCGGGATTCTTCCCTTTCAATGCCAAGCTGGAGGACACCGGCCTGATCCCTCTGACTGGTGGAAAGGCAACGTCGGGAAAGCGCGATCTCACGGCGCAACCCGACGGCACGCTGCAGATCGACATTAGCTCGCTCAAGAACCAGAAGTCCGGTGAGCTGTATCAGGACATCGTTTTCTATAAGGATACCGCGCTCAAGGTGCACCCCGTGGTTGTGCTGCAGATCCAGGTGACATGAGTCCGGCGCGCACGCCTCGCCAATCAACGCGCGTGTAGCCATCCGCGCAAGGTGACGGCCCCGGCGTGTTCTGCTATCGTCGCCTCCCCGATGGCGACAACTGAGGAGAATCTGCGCAAGCTGCCGCCGCAGAGCATCGAGGCGGAGGAGTCGGTGCTGGGCGGCGTGCTGCTCGACAACACGGCGCTCGACCGGGCGCTGGAGTTCGTGACGGCGGACGACTTCTACCGCGAAGCGCACCGCAAGATCATGCGCGCCATGATCGAACTGAACCAGCGCGCTGAGCCTGTCGACCTGGTCACGCTCGCCGACACCCTGAAGACGCGCGGCGACCTCACCGACATCGGCGGTGCCGTCGCTCTCGCCGAGTTGGCCGAAAAGGTCCCCACCGCCGCCAACGTCACCTACTACGCCCGCATCGTCCGGCAGAAGGCGATCCTGCGCAGCCTCATTCAAACGGCCACCGAAATCGCCACCATGGGATACGAATCGACGGCCGACATCGACGAGTTCCTCGACCAAGCGGAGCACAAGATCTTCGAGATCTCCGAACGCAAGGTCCGGCCCTCGTTCTTCCGCATCCGCGACATCATGGTCGACTCGATGAAGGCCGTCGAGCAGCTCTACGAGCGCAAAGAGCTGGTCACCGGCGTGCCCACCGGCTTCATCGATCTCGACCGCATGACTGCCGGCTTCCAACCAGCGGACCTCATCGTCGTCGCCGGGCGGCCGAGCATGGGGAAGACAGCCTTCGCGCTCAACATCGCGCAGTACGCCGGCCTGTCCGCAAAGGTCGGCGTTGCCATTTTCTCGCTCGAGATGTCGAAGGAGCAGTTGGTGCTGCGCCTGCTGTGCTCCGAGGCGCGTGTCGACCAGTCGAAGGTGCGCGCCGGCTTCGCCGCCGAGCGCGACTTCCCGAAGCTGGCAATGGCTGCCAGCCGCTTGTCCGACGCGCCCATCTACATCGACGACACGCCGGCGCTCAGCGTCCTCGAACTGCGCGCCAAGGCGCGCCGCCTGAAGCGCGAGCGCGAGTCCAAGCTCGGCCTGATCATCGTCGACTATCTGCAGCTCATGCGCGGACACGACGGCGCCGACAACCGCGAACAGGAAATCTCCAGTATCTCGCGCTCGCTCAAGGCGCTGGCGAAGGAACTGAACGTTCCGGTGGTCGCCCTGTCCCAGCTCAACCGGCAGGTCGAAACCCGCGCCGAGAAAAAGCCGGTGATGGCCGACCTGCGCGAGTCCGGTGCCATCGAACAAGACGCCGATGTCATCGCGTTCCTCTTCCGTCCCATCGTCTATGACAAGAACGCCGAGGAACGCGCCGCCGAAGTGATCGTCGCCAAGCAACGCAACGGCCCCATCGGCAACGTGCCGCTGACGTTCCTGTCGGAGTACACGCGCTTCGAGAATCGTGCCGAAGACGACATCAGCTTCGGGGAAGTGGACGAGGGGTGATGGCTATTCTCAAAGTCGCCCGTCTGGGCAATCCCGTGCTGCGCAAGATCGCCGCGCCCGTATCACCCGAAGCCATCGGCGCGCCGTCGACGCAGCAGCTCATCGACGATCTCATCGAGACCATGGTCGAATACGACGGCGCCGGCCTGGCGGCGCCGCAGGTACACGTGTCGAAACAGATCGTCGTCTTCGAAGTGGAGGGGAACCCGCGCTACCCTGACGCGGAGTCCATCCCGCTGACGGTCCTCATCAACCCCAAGATCACCCCCACCACGCAGCAGGTCGACGAAGACTGGGAAGGCTGCCTCAGTGTTCCCGACCTGCGCGGCAAGGTGCCACGCTACACACAGGTGCGCATCGAGGCGTACGACCGCCACGGCAAGAAGCTGAACTACGTCGCCAAAGACTTCCACGCGCGCGTCGTGCAACACGAGTGCGACCACCTCATCGGGAAGGTGTTCCTCGATCGCATGCGGTCGATGGAGTCGCTGTCGTTCATCCGCGAATTCATGCGCTACAGCGCCGCGCGCGACTGATGCTCCGCGAATGCTGAATTGATGCCGGCGGTAGCGCTTCCGCCACCCACCAATCAGAATTCAGCATTCGCCTCGGGCCGCTATTGGACTCTCACGTAGCTGTCCGGTGGGATCTTTGCCGCAAAGAAGCCTGGCTGAATCAACCCGGCCAGCAGCTCGGCGCTCTCGACGATGCGTGGTCCTGGGCGGTTGAGATAGGCGTTGCCGTCCACGGCGTAGACGCGGCGATTGCGCACCGCCGGCAACTGCTTCCACTCGGGCCGCTGCGTCAAGCGTGGAAGATCACGCTGCGTCTGCAGCAACTCGAATCCGCACGGCATGATGACGATCACGTCGGGCTGGTAGCGTTGCAGGTCCTCCCAGCTGAGCGCAATGCTGCGTGCACCGGGAGGCACCATCTCATACGTCCCGCCGCACAACGTGACCAGCTCGGGCACCCAGTTGCCGGCGGCCATCAAGGGCTCCATCCATTCGATGCACGCGACGCGTGGCCGGCTGTGGACCACTGCCGCGCGGGAACGCAGGGCATCGAGCCGCGCCCGCAACCGCTGCGTCAACGACAACCCCGCGGGACCACACCCTGCCGCGTCCGCCACCCGTTGCATGTCGTCGAAGACGTCGTCCAAACGCATCGGCTTCAAGGAAACGATGGTCACGGCTTGCAACAGGAATTGGCGCGTCGCCTCAACCACGTCGCGATAGGCGACGGCGCACACATCGCACTGCTCCTGAGTAACGATGAGATCAGGCCGCACTTGCGCCAGGACGTCGGTCTTGATGCGGTACACGCTGAGCCCATCAGCCACCAAGCGGCCGACCGCGTCGGCGATGGCCGTCGAATCGCCCGCGCGGTCGATCTTCGGCTCAGTCAGAACCGGCCGACCGGCGATCTCCGGCGGGAAGTCACACTCGTGCGAGACCCCGACGAGCGAGTCACCCAGCCCCAACGCGCACACGATCTCCGTCGCACTGGGAAGTAGGGAAGCGATGCGCATCTGAGCTCCGGATCCGCCGACTGAACGCAGGGTTCAGCACCCCGGATTGAGGACCGTTCTCACATATACCGCCGTTCGGGTGGCGGCACATCCGGTTCGATCTTGTCGCCGCAGATCGAGGCGCAGCGGCTGCAGAGGTACTCGAACTTGTTCCCTTGCGGCAGGATGAGCAGCAGGCGCTTGCGGACCGGCACTGCGACCCGGCACTGCGGGCACAACAGCAACGTGGCTTCCAGTTGTTCGAAGGCATCACCTGCCATGATCTCCCTCACGTTGTCAGCGTCGTCGCCGACAGATATATAAACGTCTTCGCGATCGTTCAACATGCGGCACGTCTACATTGAGACCTACGGCTGCCAGATGAATCTGGCAGACACCGAGTTGCTCTTCGGCCATCTCGGCCGGCATGGGTACCAGCGCACCCAGGATCCCGCCGGCGCCGATGTGATCCTCATCAACACCTGCGCTATTCGCGAACACGCCGAAGAGCGCGTCGTCGGCCGCCTCGGCGATCTGGTGCGGCACAAGGCGCGGCGGCCGAATGTCCAGCTCGGTATTGCCGGCTGCATGGCGCAACATCTACGTGACACCCTGATGGCAAAGCTGCCATTCGTCGACTTCATCGTCGGTCCGGACGCCTACCGCCGCCTGCCCGAGATGTTGGGTGGCTCGGCCGGCGATCCCTTCGTCGATGTACGGCTGGATCGCGCCGAGACCTACGCCGATCTTGCACCGCAACGCGACGGCGGCGTCCGCGCCTGGGTAACCATCATGCGCGGCTGCGACAAGTTCTGCACCTTCTGCGTCGTGCCGTACGTCCGCGGGCGCGAGCGGAGCCTGCCCGCGGATGCAATCCTCGATCAGGTGCGCCGGCTTGCCGCGGACGGCTATCGCGAGGTGGTTTATCTCGGGCAAACGGTCAACGCCTACCACGACGGTGCCACCGATTTCGCTGAGCTCCTCCGACGCACCAATGCGATCGACGGCATCGATCGCATCCGCTTCACGTCGCCGCATCCGACCGACATGAGCGAGCGCGTCATCGCGGCGATGGCCAGCTGCAGAAAGGTGTGCCCGCAACTGCATCTGCCGGTGCAATCGGGGTCGGACCGTGTGCTCGACAGAATGGAGCGTGGCTATACGGTGGCGCAGTATCTCGATCTCGTCGACCGCCTGCGCCGCGTCATCCCGGACCTAGCGCTGACCACCGACATCATCGTCGGCTTCCCCGGCGAGGAGGATGCTGATTTCCGCGCCACCTGCGAACTGATGCGTGCCGTCAGTTACGACAGCGCTTTCATGTTCAAGTACTCGGCGCGCAGCGGCACCAAGGCGTTCAAATGGCCGGAGACGGTTTCGGACGAGGAGAAGGCGCGGCGGCTGCAAACCATCATCGCATTGCAGGAGGAGCGTTCCGCGGCGATGAACCAACTGCTGATCGGGTCGACGGCCGAGGTGCTGGTGGAAGGTCCAGCGCGGCGGCGCGAAGGCTGGATGGCGGGGAAAACGCCGCAGTTCAAGACCGCAGTATTCCCGGCGTACGGCCACAGGGTCGGGGATCTCGTCCAGGTGCGGTTCACCGAGGCCACGGCGCACACGCTCGTTGGCGCAGCCCCTCCATGACCCTCCCCCCGTTGCCGGGGGTGGCAACGGGGAGGGAACCTGAATTCGGGACGGAGAGACAGCTTGGGAT
>DATKMS010000044.1:0-14057 GCA_035541735.1 Candidatus Margulisiibacteriota bacterium | reverse complement strand
ATGAGCGAAGCCTTCCAGGCCGCACAACGCCGGACGCTCGATAACGCGCGCACCCTCGCCGCGGCGCTCATACGGCGTGGCCTGCGCCTGGTCTCAGGCGGCACCGAGAACCACCTCATGCTCGTCGATCTGCGGCCGCTCGATCTCACCGGCAAGGTGGCGGCGAATCTGCTGGAGGAAGCCGGCATCGTGGTGAACAAGAACACCATCCCCTACGATCCCAAGCCCCCCGCCGTGTGCAGCGGGATTCGCCTGGGCACACCGGCGTTGTCGACGCGCGGCATGGGCGGCACCGAGATGGAGCAGATCGCCGAGTGGATCAGCGAGGTGCTGCGTCACCCGGATGAGCCGTCGCGTCGGATTACGATTGCTGCGGCTGTCCGTGACCTGTGTGCGCGCTTTCCGTTGCCGGCGTGACCATGGACCGATCCTGACCCCGCGAGTTCACTCGCCGGGTTCACGAAGCGGAACGACGTAAAGCGCCGCTTTTGATAATCATGATGATTCAAGGCGCATAAAGCGCATGTTGAAGCAAAGCGCTCATCTGCCACACGCATCGACGTTCTGATCAGCCTGTCGACGCTGTGCCGCCTCAGTAGCGCACCACGCTGCGAATACTCTGCCCTTCGTGCATCAACTCGAAGGCGCGATTGATCTCCGCGAGCGGCATGGTGTGCGTGATGTACTCGTCGATCTTGATGCGCCCGTTCATGTACCAGTCGACGAACTGCGGCAGTTGCGTGCGGCCGCGCGTGCCGCCGAAGGCCGTGCCCCGCCAGCTGCGCCCGGTGACCAGCAGGAAGGGGCGCGCGTGGATCTCCTCTCCGGCGCCGGCGACGCCGATGATGATCGCCTGCCCCCAGCCCTTGTGCGCACACAGCAACGCCTGCCCCATCACCTCGACGTTGCCGATGCACTCGAACGAGAAGTCGACGCCCCCGTCAGTCATTTCCGTCACCGCCGCGACGATGTTCGACCCGTCAGTCGGGTTCAGGCAGTCTGTAGCGCCGAGCTGTCGCGCGAGCGTGAATTTCGCCGGGTTGGTGTCGATGCCGATGATGCGCCCGGCGCCGGCCATCACCGCACCTTGCACGACGGAGAGCCCGATGCCCCCGAGCCCGAAGATCGCTACACTCGCCCCCGGGTGCACCTTCGCCGTGTTCAAGACCGCGCCGATCCCCGTGGTGATGCCGCAGCCGAGCAAGCAGACCTTTTCGAGCGGCGCGTCGGCGCGCACCCTCGCCAGTGCGATCTCCGGCACGACCGTGTACTCGGCGAACGTCGATGTCCCCATATAGTGATGCAGCACCCTGCCCTTGTGCGAGAGGCGGCTGCTGCCGTCGGGCATCAGGCCCTTGCCTTGCGTGGCCAAGATGGCGCCGCACAGGTTGGTCTTTCCGCTCAAACAAAACTTGCAGTTGCGGCACTCCGGGATGTACAGCGGAATGACGTGATCGCCTGGCCGCAGAGCGGTCACACCCGCACCGACCTCCTCGACGATGCCGCCACCTTCGTGGCCGAGCACGGCCGGGAAGAGTCCGGAGGGATCGCGCCCGCTCATCGTGTACGCATCGGTGTGGCACACTCCCGTGGCCACGAGTCGCACCAAGCACTCGCCCGCACGCGGGCCGTCGAGATCGATGTCTTCGATCGCCAGCGGCCGCTGCGGTTCCCAGCACACTGCAGCTCGGATCTTCATGGAGCGCAGGATTACACCGAGCCGTGGAGCGATGCCAGGTGTCGTGCGAGGGGAGCCGGCACGCCGTACCCACCCAGCCCCTGTGCGCCATCTTGCGACATGCGATCGTGTCGCGTAAGCAAGGGAGGTTGTAGAATTGGTGATGACCCTCGACACACCGCAAGTGAACGACGGACGGCGCGACATCGAACGCGCGGTCGCCGACCTGGCAGAACGGCTGCCAGCGCCGTTGGCTCCATTGGCGCGCATTGCCTACAACTACCGCTGGGCTTGGTTCCCGCAGGGCATCGCCTTGTTCCGCGACATCGACCCGGCCATTTGGCGTCGCAGCGAATGCAATCCGCGCTACGTCATCGAAGCCGCTACGCCACAACGTCTCCTAACCCTGGCGCAGGACTCCGCGTACGTCGAGCGTGTGCAGCGCATCGCCGCGGCGATCGATGCCGACCTCCAGCGGCCCGCGGCCGACACCCCGATCGCCGCCGCGCGGCCGATTGCGTATCTGTGCTCGGAGTTCGGTATCCATTGCTCACTGCCGCTGTACGGCGGCGGCCTCGGAGTGTTGGCCGGTGACGTTCTCAAGGCCGCGTCGGACCTCGCCCTGCCCATGGTCGGGGCCAGCCTCCTGTATCGCTATGGCTACTTTCACCAGCGCCTCGACACCACGGGCTGGCAGCACGAGTACTGGACCGCCACAAACTTCGAGCGCCTTCCTGCCGTTCTGGTCACCGGCAGCAATGGGAGCCCGCTGACGGTCGAGATGGTCATCCGCGATCGGCGCGTCGCCGTGCAAGTGTGGCGCATCGACGTCGGGCGCGTGCCGCTCTACTTGCTCGACACCGACCGCGAGGACAATCATCCGATCGACCGCTGGATCACGTCGCGCTTGTACATCGGCGATCGACACACCCGTCTGGCACAGTACGCCGTCCTTGGGATCGGTGCGGTCCGCGCCCTCGATGCGCTCGGCATTCAGCCGCGTCTGATTCATCTCAACGAAGGGCACGCCGCGCTCAGCAGCTTCGAACGCGTCTGCCGTCTGATGCAGGGCGGTCTTGGCGAGGAGGAGGCGTTGGCTCTCGTGCGCCGGGAGACCATTTTCACCACACACACCCCGGTGGCGGCAGGCAACGAAGGCTACCGCGAAGAGGAGGTCGAGCCGCTGCTGAGCCACTTCATCGATCACCTCGGGTTGCCGCGCAGTACCTTCTATGACCTCGGCCGCATCCATGCCGGCGACCGGCAGGAACCGGCCAACATCACGCCGCTGGCGCTGCGCACCAGCCGTGCCGCCAACGGCGTGTCGCGGCGCCACGGCGAAGTGGCGCGCACCATGTGGCATCCGCTGTGGCCGGAGCGCAGTGAGGCGGAGGTGCCAATCACCCACGTGACCAACGGCGTGCATACAACGACTTGGATGTCGCACGGTATGCAAAGCTTGCTGGACCGGCATCTCGGAGCGGACTGGCGCACGCGCCTCGATGATCAGGCGATGTGGGAACGGGTTGCGGACATCCCCGATGCAGATCTGTGGGCGGTGCGCTGCGAGCAGCGCGAAGCGCTGGTGCGCTACGTGCGCGAGCAGTCGATGCGCGACCGCCTGGCGCGCGGCGAAACCGCCGACTACGTCGAGGCGGCGGCGCGCGCCTTCGATCCGAACACCTTGACCATCGGCTTCGCCCGCCGCATGGCGACCTACAAGCGCTTCTACCTGCTGAGCCGCTTTCCAGAACGCGGCGTGCGCCTACTCACCGACGGGCCGAGCGCGATCCAGATCATCGTCGCCGGCAAAGCGCACCCGCAGGACGACGAGGCGAAGCATGCTCTGAGCGGCTTCATCCAAATGAAGCGTGGCCCCGAGGTCGCGCGGCGCATCGTCTTCCTCGAGGATTACGACCTCCACATGGCACCACGCCTGGTCTCCGGCGTGGACCTGTGGCTCAACCTGCCACGCCCGCCGCTGGAGGCCAGCGGCACCAGTGGGATGAAGGTCGCACTCAACGGTGGTCTCAACGCCAGCGTCCTCGATGGCTGGTGGGCCGAGGCCTACGACGGCGAGAACGGCTGGGCGATTGCGTCGCCGCCGGGCGATCCGCGCATGCAGGACGATCACGATGCGAGCGCCCTGCTCGATCTGATCGAGCTCGAGGTGATCCCACTCTTCTACAAACGCGACAGCCAGGGCATCCCGCGGAGTTGGGTGCAGCGTATCAAGGCGTCGATGTGCACGCTCATTCCGCAGTTCACGGCGAACCGCATGCTGCACGATTACGTGCGGACCATGTATGCGGCTGCGGAGGGGGACAGTACGGCGCAAAGCGCAAAAGCGTAAAACGTAAAGGCGTAAACGTAAGAAGATGGGGCTTACGTTTTCCTCCTTGCGTTTTACTGCTCACGTCATCAGCGTCCCCTCGGGCACGATCACGACACCGCCCGGCGTGACCACGAAGCGGCGGCGATCGTCGTCGTGGTTGCAGCCGATCTTCACCGCCGCTGGAATGAGGACGTTCTCGTCGACGATCGCGCGGCGGATGTGCGTGCCCTCGCCGACCCGCACACCGGGCATGAGGATCGATTCCTCGACGGTTGCGCCGGCGCCGACCGACACGTGAGGCGACAGGACGGACCGCACCACCGTGCCGCCCGTGACGATGCAGCCCGGTGAGACGATGCTGTTGACGGCGCGCGCCTCGCGCTCGCCGGCATTGCGCATCAACGCCGGCGGATACTGCCCCGCGTGGGTGCGGATCGGCCAACTGGGGTCGAACAAATCGAACGCCGGCTGCGGCAACAGCAGTTCCATGTGGGCGTCGAAGTAGCTGTCCAGTGTCCCGACGTCTTGCCAGTAGTGCCGTGTCGCCGGCGAGTGGCTGACAATGTCGAACGCGAAGACGCGCCGTTGACTGCGCACCATCGTCGGGATCACGTTGCGGCCGAAGTCGTGCTCGGTGTCCTGCTTGGCGTCGGCGATGACGGTGCGCACCAGGGTCTCGGTGTTGAAGACATACACCCCCATGTTCACGAGCGCGCGGCTCGGCTGCTGTGGCAGCGGCGCCGGTGCACTGGGCTTTTCGGTGAACGAGAGCACGCGCGCCGCGCCGTCCACCTCGACCACGCCCATGCGCGTCGCCTCGGGGCACGCCACCTCGGTGCAGGCAATCGTCAGGTCGGCGGCCTGTTGCGTGTGGAACCGCAGCAGCGGCTCGTAGTCCATGCGATAGATGTGATCGCCGGAGACGATCAGCACATACTGCGGCCGCTCCTCCTCGAGCAGGTCCAGGTTCTGAAAGACGGCATCGGCGGTGCCGGCATACCAGCGCGAGACCAGTTGCAGCTGCGGCGGCACCGTTTGGATGAACTCACCCAGTTCGGGATGGAGGATGCTCCAGGCCGCGCGGATGTGCCGATCGAGGGAGAGCGACTTGTGTTGCGTGAGCACGTAGATGCGCTTCATCCCGCTGTTCAGACAGTTCGACAGGGTGAAATCGATGATCCGGTAGAGACCGCCGAAGGGGACCGCAGGCTTCGCTCGCTTCTTGGTCAACGGGTACAGCCGTTCGCCCTGACCGCCGGCCAGCAGCATGACCAAAGGCGTACCGTTGCCGGGCCCCGCCATGGCGGTCATCCCTCCGCAGGCTTCTTGGCCAGCACGGCACGGACCGCCTGCGTCAGCGCTTCCGGATCCGAAGACTTGGTGACATAGGCATCCGCGATCCAGCTGACGAACTGGTCCTGGTACGCGGCGTAGGCGGAGTGCAGGATCACGGGCAAGCGCCGGTTGAGGTCGTGAATGCGCGCCAGCGTTTGCAAGCCGTCCATGCCCGGCATGTTGATGTCGAGGATCACGGCGTCGGGCGGATCGCGCTCGATACAGACCAACGCCTGGCGGCCGTCGCTCGCGTCGACCACCTCGTAGCCCTCCTCCTCGAACAGCTCGCGGTAGAGCAGCCGTTGGTTGTCGTCGTCGTCGACTATGAGGATGCGCGCCATCCCGGTCACCGTTCGATGGGCAGGGAGATGATGAAGCAGGCGCCCGCCTGCTGGTTGCGCACCTCGATGGTGCCGCGGTGATCGTCGATGATTTTCTTGACCACCGCCAATCCCAATCCCGTGCCGCGTTGCTTGGTGGTAAAGAAGGGCGTGAAGATCTGGGGTAACGCCGTTGGGGCGATGCCGCCGCCGGTGTCCGCGAAAGACATCTTCAGTGCGTTGCGATCGCGCCACGTGCGCACCGAAAGCACGCGCCCCTTTCCCTCCGGGACATCGTCCATTGCCTGCAGTGCATTTTGCCAGAGGTTGAGCAAGACGCGTTGGATCTGATGGCGGTCCGCGAACACGTCCGGAAGGTCGGGCGCGAGATCGAGGTCGAGGGTGACCTGGCGCTCACCGAGTTCGTCGCGGTGCACGTTGGCGAGGCCGGTGATCACCCGATTCAAATCGGTGGGCTCGAGCGCCGGCTGCCTCGTGCTGGTGAAGTCGAGCATCTCCTTGAGGAGCGCCTCGAGCTTTTCCACTTCCTCGACGATGATGTTGGCGTTGCGGGCGACCCGCTCGATCTCGTCCGGATGCGCACTCAGCGTGCGCGCGAAACCGCCGATGGTGGTCAGCGGATTGCGGATCTCGTGGCTGACGCGTGCCACCACGGCACCCACCGTGGCCAAGCGCTCGCTGTGGATCAATTGCTCCTGCGTGCTGCGCAGCTCTTCGAGCGTGCGCTTCAGTTGGCCTGCCTGGCGCTCCAGCTGCTTGTAGATACGTGCGTTATCCAACGCCAGCCCGGCCAGCAACGCCAGCAGCTGCAGCAGTTGAACGCGTTGTTCATCGATCGGTGCCTGGCTGTAGGCGTTGTCCGCGATGATCAATCCGATAGACCGCTCTTTCGCAACCAGGGGCACGCATACCACCTCGGTGCCGTCGAGGACCTCGCGCAGGTCCGCCGAGAGGTCCCGCAGCGAGGCCGGGTCAGCGATCTTCACCACTAGGCGGTTGCGGTAGGCCTTCAGAAGGGGATTGCCGCCGCGGGAGTGTGATGGCGTTTCCGCCAACGGGATCGACAAGCCCTCCACCCGCGCCCGAAACGCGTTCTTGCGGCCGTCGCACAGCGGCTGCTGCAGGAGTTTGTCAAGGGTCGCCCGCTCCTCGGCGAGTTGACTCCAGGTGGTGCGCGCTTCTTCGGGGCTCGAAGGGCCGATGGCCATCGCGGCAACCAGTTGGCGCTCGGCATCGTCCGCCAGAAACAGCACGGCGCGGTTGAACCCCAACCCCGGCCCCGCCGTGACGCAGGTCAGGATTGCGTGCAAGAGTCCCTCAAGGTCCAGGCTCGTTTCCACGGCGTGAGTCCTTTCAACCGTCATGCCCCAGCGCGGCCTCGCTACCTGCGTCGCGGGTATCACGGGGCTTCGCAAAAGCAGGTATGCTGCGTGTTTCTGTTTCCCAACAATGGGAGGCAACCCGCATCCTGGCAGCCCGTCTGGGGGAGCAAGGATGAGCGTCGGCGGAGGACTAACAGCCGCGCTACTGCGTCTCACGACGCTGCAAAGGCGGCTCAGATTTGTATCCAGAACGGTGGCGAGAAACCGCTACTAAGCTGCTTGCGGCGTCGTACGGACCGGCGTAAGCATCGTGTCGTCAGCGTGAGAAACCTCCCATGACCGTCGACAGTGTCCGTGCGTGTGACGGACGGCGTGACCTAGCGCACGCTGTTTCAGAACTGGCCGAGCGTCTCCCCGAGCCGCTCCTCCCGCTGGCGCGTGTGGCGTACAACTATCGGTGGTCGTGGATGGCCGGAGGCCCGGCGCTGTTCCGCGACATCGATGCGGGGATCTGGAGACGCAGTGAATGCAACCCGCGCCACGTCATCGAGGTGGCCGCGCCGCATCGTCTGCGCGGGCTTGCCGCACAGCCGGAGTACGTAGAACGTGTGCGCAGCGCGGCGGCACGCCTCGACGCCGATCTCGCCCGCCCGTGGGCGCAGACGGCCATTTTCCCCGAGCGCCCGGTGGCGTACTTCTGCTCCGAGTTCGGCATTCACTGCTCGCTGCCATTGTATGGCGGCGGGCTGGGTGTGCTTGCGGGCGACATGATCAAGGCGGCCTCGGACCTGGCATTGCCCATGGTCGGTGTCGGCCTGCTCTATCGCCAGGGATACTTTCACCAGCGCATGGACACCGATGGCTGGCAACACGAGTATTGGACCAATACCCGCTTTGAGCGCCTGCCGATCGTGTGCGTCACCGGTCCTGACGAACGGCCACTCACGGTCACGTTGGTCATCCGCGGCCGCACGGTTCATATCCAAGTATGGCGCGTCGATGCCGGCCGCGTGCCCGTGTACCTTTTGGATACGGATCGCGACGACAACCATCAGATCGATCGGTGGATCACGGCGCGGCTGTATGTGGGTGATCGGCACACACGGCTGGCCCAATATGCTGTGCTTGGTATCGGCGGGGTTCGCGCGCTGGAGGCGCTCGGGATCCATCCCGGCCTCGTCCACCTGAACGAGGGGCACGCGGCCTTGAGCGGCCGCGAACGCCTGCGGCGTCTGTTGGCTGCCGGGCGTTCCTTTGAGGAGGCCCTCGCGTTGCTGCGGCAGGGAACCGTCTTTACGACGCACACGCCGGTGCCGGCCGGGAATGAGGGCTACAGCCAAGACGAGGTCGAGCCGGTGCTGGGAGACTTCATCGACGACCTGGGAATTCCGCGCCGAACCTACTACGACCTCGGCCGTGTGGTCGTCGGCGACGATCGCGAACCCACCAACATCACGCCGCTTGCGCTGCGCACGAGCCGCGCCGCCAACGCCGTCTCGCGGCAGCACGCCGCGGTCGCACGGGCGATGTGGCAGCCGTTGTGGCGCGACCGCCGCGTCGAGGACGTGCCGATCGGTTACGTGACCAACGGCGTGCACACAATGACCTGGATGGCGGCGCCGATGCAGGCAGTGCTGGACCACCATCTCGGAACAGAGTGGTGCAGACGGCTCGGCGATCCCGCCCTGTGGGCGCAGGTCGAGGACATTCCGGCAGAGGAGCTGTGGAAGGTGCGCTGCGAGTTGCGAGAGGCGTTCGTCCACTACCTGCGCGCCCAATCGATCAGGGATCGCCTCGCGCGGGGTGAACCACCCGGCTACGTCGAGGCCGCCGCCCAGGCCTTTGATCCGCATGCGCTGACGATCGGGTTCGCGCGCCGGATAGCCACATACAAACGCTTCTACCTGCTCACTCGCTTTCCCGACCGGAGTCTGCAGCTGCTGGACAACGACACGACGCCCATTCAGCTGGTGGTCGCCGGCAAGGCGCACCCGCAGGATAGTGAGGCAAAGGAGGCACTGCACCACTTCTTTCAGATCAAGTGGTCACCGTCTGTCGCCCGCCGCGTCGTCTTCCTGGAAGACTACGACCTCCACCAGGCGCCGAGGATCGTCGCTGGAGTCGACCTATGGCTCAACGTGCCGCGCCCGCCGCTGGAAGCGAGTGGCACAAGCGGCATGAAGGTCACCTTGAACGGCGGCTTGAACCTCAGCGTGCTCGATGGGTGGTGGGCGGAGGCGTACGACGGCACGAACGGCTGGGGGTTCGAGTCTGCCGCTGGCGAGGCTCACGCCCAAGATGATCACGATGCGGGAGTGTTGCTGGACCTGCTCGAGCGGGAAGTCGTTCCGCTCTTCTACCAGCGCGACCCCAATGGCATCCCTGTCGCCTGGGTGCAACGCATCAAAGCCGCGATGCGGACGCTCATCCCACGCTTCAGCGCGGAACGCATGCTGCGCGAGTACGTCGAGACGATGTACGGAGGTGGAGAGGCAGAATAGCCTAGCGAACGCCTTGCGGCGTCCACCCTTCCAGGGCCTGCTCAAAGGCCGCCGCTTCCTTGTCCCACCGCTGGTGATCCCAGCCCAGCTCTTGTTGGAAAAGCGGCTGCAGATGTGGCACGACCGCGCGCGCCAACGCTGGCTGCCAGACACCGATGCGCACCCGCCGCAGCAGCAGGTCGTCAATGTGCAGCACGGCGCCGAACACCAGGTGCGCACGCACCTCGGCGGCGCTGAGGTCGGTGCCGTCGATCAAGGGATCGAGCTCACGATCGCTTTTGGCCAAACGCCGCGCCCACCACGCCAGCCCCCGCAGGCGCCGCTTCCATGCCTTTTCGTGGTGCGCCAGACGCGGCGCCCACCACGCCGTGCCACGCAGGCGACGCGCCATGCCGGCGGCGACCGCTGGCGACAACCCGTGATTCACTTGCAGGCGCTGCTGCAGGTCCGGCGGCGCCAGATCGACCAGCGGTGTGCCGCCGGTGTAGCACGGGGCCACGGTGCGCGTGCGTTCCTCGGGCAACAGCTTGAGCGCGGCGTCAACCGCTTCTTCGGCGGTCTGCCGCCAGGTGGTGAGCTTGCCGCCGGCTACCGACAGCATGCCACGCTCTTCCCAGATGTCCTCTTCGCGACTCGCTTCCGAGGGGTTGTCGCTGTGGGTGTAGAGGATCGGGCGGATACCGGCGAACGTGCCGGTGATATCGGCGGCGGTCAGGTGCTGCTCGGGATAGTGCGTCTGCACGGCGCGCAGGAGGTAGTCGACCTCGGCCTGCGTCGCCCGTGGATCGTCCAGCGAGCCCTCATGATAGACGTCCGTCGTTCCAATCAGCACCCCTTCGGGATGGGGGATCAGGAAGAGCGGGCGCCCGTCGTCTGGAGACGGAATGGTCACCGCCCCGTGCAGCGGGATGCGATCCGCCGCAAAGATGATGTGGGAACCGCGCGCCGGACGCAGCCGCGCGCCGGCGATGCCAAACGCCTGGCGCAGCTGATCGACCCACACGCCGGCGGCGTTGATGACCAAGTTCGCACGGACGCTGTGCGTCTGACCCGTTTCAAGATCATGCAGGACGATGCCGTGGACCCGGCCGTCGGTGTCGGTGATGGCCTCCACCGCCTCGGCACGCGTGAGCATCAGCCCGCCGTAGGCGAAAGCGGTGGCCGCGACGGCGAGCGTGAGCTGCGCATCGTCGGCGACCCCATCGGTGTAGGCCATGGTGCGATCGAGGTTGTCGACGGCGAGACCGGGTGCGATCGCCTCGACCTCCTCGCGCGTCAGATGCGTGTGTTTCTCCGAGCGGTTGGTGAGCCGGTCGTACATCCACAACCCGAGGTCCACCGTCCATCCGGGTGTGCGGTCACCCTGGCGCGCCGGATAGAGGAAGCGGATGGGATGCACGAGGTCCGGGTTGAGCGCCATCATCCGGTCGCGCTCGCGGCAGGCGGTGCGCGTCACGCGAAACTGCATCTGCTTGAGGTAGCGCAGCCCGCCGTGGATCAACTTCGATGACCGTGACGATGTGCCGGAAGAGATGTCCTCGCGTTCGACCAGCAGCACGCGCAGCCCACGCTGCGCCGCATCCAGCATGACGCCACAGCCGGTGATGCCACCGCCGATGACGATCAGGTCGAAGGTCTCGCCCAGGTGCGACAGCGCCTGCTCGCGCCAGCGGGGATGGAACATGATCACACCTCCAGACGGTCGATGGGATCGAGCAGCACGTGCGGGTTGAGGATGCCCGCCGGATCCAGCGCGTGCGCCGCGGCTTTGAGCACGCGCACGCCGGCTTCACCCACCTCATCCTTGAACCAAGGGGCATGCCAGCTGCCGACACCGTGGTGGTGGCTCAACGTGCCGCCGCCGGCGACGATGGCGGCGGTCGCCGCCCGCTTCAGCGTCGCCCAGCGCGCCACCGCATGTTCGACGTCGGTCGGGCAGCGGAAGAAAAACGTGAAGTAGAGCGAGGTGCCGTCGCGGTAGGGGTGCGAGACGTGGCAGAGCACCGCCGTCGCCTCGTTCTCGGCTGCGAGCGCGCCGCTGAGTGCGCGGCGCACGTCGTCCGTGAGCTGCGCCACGCGCGACCACGGCGCCGCCGTCTCCAGGGTGTCCGTGGCGATGCCGCGGTCGAGCAGGGCATCGCGCAGGTACGGATGACGAAAACGTTCCGCCAGCCAGCGCCGGCCCGGAGCGCTGCCGAGCCCGACGCCGCCGTGCGCATGCAGGATGGTGGCCGCGCGCTCCCAGGTCTCGCGCACCTGCCGTTCGTGACCCGCCGCAGCGCACAGCATCAGGCACCCACTGCCGCGGATGCCGCGCAGCCGCAACCCGCCGCGCACCAGGCCCGCCGCCCACGGGTGGCGGGAGAGCCCGATGGCCATGGCCGTCTCGGTTTCCGGCTCGTCGGACAGGCGGATCAACGTCAAGGGCACCGCCTGTTGCACCAGCGCGCGGACGCCGTCGAGCCCGTCTTGCCACGACGGCAGCAGCGTGGCGGCAGCCCGCACCTGCGGCGGCCGCGGACGAATGCGTACGGTGACGCGGGTGACGACGCCGAGACGTCCCTCGCTCCCCAGCACCAGTTCCCGCAGATCCGGGCCTGCAGCCGACGAGGGGAACGCGGGCAGCACCAGGCGCCCATTGGGTGCAACCAGCTCGAGACCAGCGACGATGTTGTGGATGTCGCCGTACCCCAGCGACTCCTGACCGGACGCACGTGTGACCACCCAGCCGCCGAGGGTGGAGAGCTCCCACGACTGCGGAAAGTGCCCGAGGGTGCAGCCGCGTGCGCCCAGGGCGGCTTCGATTGCCGGACCTGAGGTGCCGGCACCGAAGACCGCCAGGTGCGACGTTTCATCGAACGATTGCAGCCCGGAGAGTGCGGCGAGATCGAGCGAGACGGCTGGTGCAGCAGTGGGGATGATGTTGACGCCGCCGGTCACCGACGTCCCGCCGCCCCACGGAACGACGCGGACGCCAGCTCGCGCACAGCTGCGCAAGATTGACTCCACGTCGGCGTCGTTCTGCGGACGCGCCACCGTATCGGGGAGAGCGGGCACCGTGCCGCTGCGCAACCGCAGCAGGTCTGTCAGGCCTTGGCCGCGGGCGTGCGTCAGGCGATCCAGCGGGTCACAGGAGTGCTCACCCGGAAGCTCGGGCAGCAGCCGTGGTGTTGGCGCCGCGAGCCGGGTGCGATCGAGCGTCGGGTAGGGAGAAGAGAGGCCGATGCGCTCTTGCAGCCACGCCAGCATCTGCGGCGAGGGCAAATATTCTTCACCCTCGAAGCCCCACGCACCGAGCCGGCGGCGCCGGGTTGCTCCATTGCTGGTCTCGAGTCGGACCATGCCGCTTCCTCGCACAGCGACCTCGACATAGCAATGATCCGGCGGGGCAGAGAAATTGGAAGTGCTGAAGGCATCCGGGTGGCGTGTGAAGATCACGATGTACCAAGAACCCCCAGCACAGTCCGAGGAACAGGTAAATCGAGATCGACATGCTCACCATGCTCGCCGTAAGGCCGTTTTCCGGCGACACCGGCGTGCGCGCCGCCATCGACTTCACGGCGGCGTACGCGTCGTCGGCATCGCGCGTCAGATCCGCTGATGCTTCATTCGACCTCGCCGTGCCCACTGGCTTACCAGAGCGTCGGCACATGTGCCTGCGAGCGCAGGGCGTCGTCGGCGGTAATCAGGGTTAGGCCATGGAGGCGCGCGGTGGCGACGATGAGCCGGTCGGCTGGGTCCTTCGGAAACGATGCGGGTAACTGTTCCGACGCAATCGCGACCTCCACCGTCAGCGGCAACACCTCCAGCCCCGGAGCACTCGCCGCGTCGCGCAACCAATCCGGCCACACGCCGGACGGTGCGCTGAGCACGATCCGCTGGTGCGCCAGGAGCCAGGCGGCTTCCTTGAGAGAGATCGCGGCCAAGCCGATCTTCGTCCGCTCGGTCGCCGACGCAACTGCCCGTCGGGCCTGCCGACCGAGCTTCACATCGCTCAGGACGCCCCACAACCAGGCATGCGTGTCGAGCAAGTACTTCACGAGCGAAACCACTCGTCGGCCGGGATGATCGGGCAGACGATGTCGCCGCGGACGGTTGCGGTCCCCTTCAGGCAGCCGAGCAGTCGAGCCGAACGGGCAGCGCGACGACTCCGCGGGGCGAGTACGGCAACCTCTCGCGTCCGGTTGACGATGACGATCGTTTCGCCCTGTTCGGCGCGCCGCACGTAGTGACTGACGCGGTCGCGCAGTTCACCGATTTGCACCTTGGTCATGCCCGGATGATAGCCAAGTATTTTGGCCAAGTCGAGCTTCGGGGGGCGGCGCGACACCCTCCATTCGCTTTACTTAGCCGACCTGATGGCATAGTCAGCGCACGATGACGGAGAGGGAAGTTCTCAAGGCAGTCTTCGGGGCTTGTTTTGAGCATTGGGGCTGTCGGATTTCGAATTTGTTTCGGATTTCGAGCTTCGAATTTCGGATTTTTCTTCGCAGCGTGGGTCGCGGACGTGCACAGTTCGTCGCCGCCGTCATGGCGGCGATGGCA
>DATKMS010000043.1:0-19276 GCA_035541735.1 Candidatus Margulisiibacteriota bacterium | reverse complement strand
GGGCATCATGACCATCATGCAGGCCAAGACGCATCTCGATGGGTTGGTGAAAAGCGTCGAGCTGGCAAGCCTCGGCCGCCGTACAGCCGAGATGGAACTGGAGCTGTTGAACCTCATCGATGCCTAGTGAGCCGCGACCATATCTGATGGTATCTGTTGCCGTGCTCATCACCCTGGCGTGCGGGGCCTGCACGTCAGCCGTGCATCGTCCACCGCAGCCGCTGGCGACTTCGCTCCAAGAGCTGGCGCCACACGGCGACGGTGACCACTTTGTCTATGTCTGGAAGCAGGGTCTCGGCGGCGGCTCCGTGCGCGCCGGCATTCAGGTCGAGCATCTGACCAGTCTCGACAACGGCGAGTTCGACGTGACGCTCAGCGAAGACGGCGTCATCGTTGGCCACACACGGTTCCGCGACGACGGCCACACGCTGCTGTTGCTCAGCGAAAGTCTGGGGCGCGGCCTGCGGTTGTCATACGATCCGCCCCTCCCGCAGCTCCAGACGCCCCTCTACGCCGCCGAGGTCCGTTCGGCTGCAACCGCCACGATCAGTACGGTCGCGGAGGGCCGGCAGCTCGACACCCTGCAGGTGACGCAGCTGGTCGAAACGACTGCCGCGCGAAACGTGCGTTCCCGGCTCGGCGATTACGCCCACGCCGTCCAGGTGCGGACGCTGCGTACTCTGCAGTTTCCGGACGGGCCGGTCGAACTGAGCAGCACCGCCGTGCTGGTACCGAGTATCGGCGAGGTCCGTTCCGAGGGTGCGGCAACCGGCGCGGCGCCGCTGGTCCGCGAGCTGGCGTGTGCGACGATCGGCGGACGGGCCATCGGCAACTGTCAAACCCTCAGAGAACAAGTCGAGAAGCTGGAACGTGCAGGATCGACCGACATACACTGAACTGCTCGAGGCCGTGCAGCAGTTCATTGAAACTGATGCCATCCCGGCCCTCGATGGACCGAAGAAGTTCCACGCCCGCGTAGCCGCCAATGTGTTGGCGATCATCCGCCGTGAGCTGGCACACCAGGACGCGCAATGGCGCGCAGAATGGGAGCGGTTGAATGACGTGCTGCAGGCGCCAGAACCGTTGCCGGTAGATCACGGCACCATCGCACGGCGCCTGCGGGAGCGCACCGAGCAACTGTGCGAGCGCATCCGCCGCGGTGACGCCGACAGCGGATCGTGGCGTGTGGCAGTGCTTGCGCACCTGCGCCAGACCGTGACCGAGAAACTCGCCGTAGCCAGCCCGAAGTTTGTTCAGCGTTGATACCTCGAAGCGGCACTGCATTGGCGCAGCCGTTGACCCCCGTGCTGCGAAAGACCAGAGTACGCTGTCGCGGACACACTCCGCAGCAGGGGGGCCTTTCGATGAAGAAACTGCACGACATCATGCGCGAGGGATTCCTGTTCGCCGTCCGCAAAGACGCGACGGTCGCCGAGGCGGCTCGTACCATGACCGAGCGCAACGTCGGCATTGTCGTGGTCCTGGAAAATGACCGCCTGATCGGCGTGTTCTCGGAACGCGACGCCGTACGCCGGGTCATCGACAAGGGCCTCGATCCAGCGGCCACCGTGGTCGGCGATGTCATGACCACGGAACTGATGGTCGCCGACGAAGACGACGACTACCAGGTCGCGATGCGCACCATGGACCGGGCGCATATCCGCCACCTGCCGATTGTTCGCAAGAAACAGATCATCTCCATGCTCTCCATCCGCGATCTCTTGCGAGTGGATATGCAACGCATGGACGAAGAGTTGCGCTTTCTGAGTGAGTACCTGTACACCGTGCCCCCCGAAGTAACGCGGCGCGGGCGCAAGTGACCGGCCGCATGTAGCTGGCCGACACTGCAGCGCGGGGCTGGCGGGTCCCGCCGGCAGTGGCCGTTCCTCTTACCGGTCGGAAACCAGCCCGGTTCGCGTTGCAACGTTGCGAAATTGCCAGCGACAGTGACATGGGCGCGGTGATCCCGCCCACGGCACGATGGTTGCCCTCCCACGTGCCGATATGACCGAGTGCCTGAGTCTGCCGAAGCTGCGGCTGCAGGAGTTGATCGACCGGCTGTGGGAAAGGAACTTCCGGGTGCTCGGCCCGATCTTGCGCAACGGCGGGGTGGTTTTCGACCAGGTGCGTCGCGTCGCCGACATGCCGGTCGGCAGGCGCGAGGTGCAGCAACCCGGGCGCTATCAGCTTGCGCCTGGTGCGGACGGCGAGATCTTCGGGGTGGTCAACGGTCCGGGGTCTCTGAAGCCGTCGTTTTTCGCACCGGAGGAAGCGTTGCTTGCTATCCGGCGAGCGCCGCGGGGGTTCAGTGTCGACGAGGTGATCCCCGAGGCGCCACGCCTCGCCGTTCTCGGCGTGCGCGCCTGCGACCTTGCCGCGCTGGCGGTCCAGGACCGTATCTTCTTGCACGACCGCTTTCGCGACACGCATTACGCCACGCGCCGCGAGGCGGCGCTCTTGATTGCGGTCAACTGCACGCGCTCGGCAACCACGTGTTTCTGTGTGTCCATGCAGACTGGGCCGGCAGCGACGCAGGGCTACGACCTGGTCCTGACCGAGGTGGACGACGCCTTTGTCGTGCGCATCGGCTCAGCCGCCGGCGAAGCCATCGTCGCCGACCTGCAACTGGCGGTAGCCGATGCGGGGGCGGTGGGCGATGCCGAGGCACGCGTTGCGGCGTGTGCCGCTGGCATGCAGCGCCGTCTGGACACGTCAGACCTCCCGCAGTTGTTGTACGACGAGGTAGAGAACCCGCGCTGGGCTGACGTGGCGCAACGGTGCCTGTCGTGTACCAACTGCACGATGGTCTGTCCCACATGCTTCTGCCACACGGTGGTAGACGTCACGGCCATCGACGGCGCGGTAAGTCACCGCGTGCGGCAGTGGGACTCGTGCTTTTCCCACGAGCACGCGCACATCCACGGCAAGAACTTCCGGCCGCACATCCGCGACCGCTACCGCCAATGGCTGACCCATAAGCTGGCGTCGTGGATCGATCAGTTCGGCACGTCCGGGTGCGTCGGCTGCGGCCGCTGCATCACCTGGTGCCCGGTGGGCATCGACCTCACCGAGGAGGTCGCGGCGATTCGCGCCCAGCGCTCGAGCGGAAGCGCCAAATGACCCCGTACCAGATGCACCCGGCGCGCATCATCGAAGTGCGCATCGAAGCCGAGAGCATCTACACATACGTGATGCGTTTCATCGACCCGGAGGTGCGCAAGGCCTACCGATTCGTGCCGGGACAGTTCAACATGCTGTACGCCTACGGCGTCGGCGAGGTGCCGATTTCGATCGTCTCCGACCCCGCCGAGCCCACCCGGCTCGAGCACGCCATCCGCACCGCCGGGCGGGTCACCAGTGTGATGACACAGTGGAAGGTGGGCGACGTCGTCGGGGTGCGCGGCCCATACGGCAATGGCTGGCCGATGGACGCGGCGCGGGGCCGCGAAGTCATCATCGTCACCGGCGGCCTCGGCTGCGCTCCCGTCGTCGGTGTGATCAACTACATCTTCCGGCGGCGCGACCAGTACGGTGCCTTGCATATCTTGCACGGGGTGAAGACGCCGAACGACTTATTGTATCGCGAACGCTTCGATGCCTGGCGCCTGCATCCGCGCACCACCGTTTACTTGACGGCCGACCACCCCGACAAGAGCTGGCGCTACCGCACCGGTGTCGTCAGCGACCTGTTCGACCAGTTGCGCGTCGATCCGTCGGCCATCGTGATGATGTGCGGTCCCGAGGTCATGATGCGCTACGGCGTACGTGCGCTCGTGCAGAAGGGAATCAGCGAGGATGCCATCTATTTGTCGATGGAACGACACATGAAATGCGCCGTTGGCGTCTGCGGGCATTGCCAATTCGGCCCGCAGTTCGTGTGCAAGGATGGTCCAGTGTTCCCCTACCCGGCGGTGAAACGATGGTTCGGAGCAAGCGGGATATGAAGCCGCGCATCGCCGTGTACAAGTTCGCGTCGTGTGACGGGTGCCAGTTGCAGTTCCTCAATGCCGCGGACGCGATGTTGGCACTGGCAGGAGAGGCGGATCTGGTCTACTTCCCCGAGGCGCGCAGCCGTACGTTGCGCGGCCCCTACGACATCACCTTCGTCGAAGGCAGCATCACGACACCGCACGATGCGCGGCGCATCATCAAGGTGCGCGAGGACAGCCGCTACCTGATCACCATCGGCGCCTGCGCCACGGCCGGCGGCATCCAGGCGCTGCGCAACTGGAGCGACATCGAGGAATACCGGCGCATCGTCTACCCAAGCCCCGAGTTCCTGTCCACGTTGTCGACCTCCACGCCGATCTCCGAGCACGTGCGTGTCGACTTCGAGATCTGGGGTTGCCCGATCGACAACGGGCAGCTGCTGGCAGTGGTACGCTCGCTGCTCTCGGGTGCGAAGCCGGCGTTGCCGACGCATAGCGTGTGTATGGAGTGTAAGCGCAACAGCAGGGTGTGCGTCGTCGTGGCGCACGGGCAGCCGTGTCTCGGTCCGGTGACGCGCACCGGTTGCGGCGCGCTGTGTCCGAGCATGCACCGCGGCTGTTACGGCTGCTTCGGACCGGCCGATGACACGAACATGTCATCGTTCACCGGGTTGCTGCAGCGCCTCGGAGTAGAGCGCGAGGAAGCGGTACGCCGCCTGCGCGGCATCAACGGCTATGTACGGCCGTTGCGGGATACCAGCGATGCCCTCGAACAAGGCAAAGACTAAGACCATTCACGTCGGCATGCTCACGCGCGTCGAGGGCGAGGGCGCGCTGCACCTCACCGTCGAAGGCGGCAAGGTGGTCGACCTGCGTTTCGAAATCTTCGAGCCGCCGCGCTTCTTCGAGGCCTTGCTGCGTGGTCGCCATGCCCGTGAAGCCCCCGACATCACGGCACGCATCTGCGGCATCTGCCCGGTGGCCTACCAGATGAGCGCGCTCCACGCGCTGGAAGCGCTCTTCCACGTGGCGATCGATCCGGCAGTACGGGCGCTGCGGCGCCTCTACTATTGCGGCGAATGGATCGAGAGCCACGCGCTGCACATCCACATGCTGGCGGCGCCCGATTTCCTTGGCTGCGAGAGCGTCATCACCTTGGCCGAGAAGGACCGGCCTGCCGTGGAGCGCGGGCTGCGGATCAAGAAGGCCGGGGACAACATCATCAAACTCCTCGGTGGCCGCCCGGTGCATCCGGTCGGTGCGTGCATCGGGGGCTTCACACGCGTCCCGAGTGGTGCGGCAGAGCTGGCCGTGTTGCATGACGAGCTGGCGCGCATCCGTGCGGACGCGCTCGCCTGCGTACGGTGGGTCGCGGGGTTCGATCTGCCGGACCGCCACCTCGACATCGAATTCGTCTCGCTACGCCATGGCAATGAATATCCGATGAACGAGGGCCGCGTGGTGTCGAGCCGCGGCCTCGACTGCGCGCCGGCGGAATTCGACGATTGCTTCGAGGAGCACCAGGTACCGCATTCCAACGCGTTGCACGCCAAGGTGAAAGGCCGCGGCCCCTACTTCCTCGGCCCGCTGGCACGCGTCAACTTGAACTTCGATCAACTCGGGCCCGAGATCGCCGGCGTCGTGCGCGAAAGCGGCGTGTCGTTCCCCAATTCCAACCCGTACACCAGCATCGTCGCCCGTGCACTGGAAATCCTCTACGCCGTCGACGAGGCGCTGCGCATCATCGACGCCTACGAACCGCCGGCGACACCCGCTGTTGAGTTCACCCCGCGCGCGGGCATCGGCCGGGCCATCACGGAAGCGCCGCGCGGCATGCTGTACCAAGCGTACGAGACCGACGACCGCGGCCTCATCCGCTCGGCGCGCATCGTCCCGCCGACGTCGCAGAACCAAGCGCAGATCGAAGCCGACCTGCGCGAACTGGCCCCGGCGATCCTGAGCCGGTCACAGGCCGAGGCCACCCACCTGTGCGAAACCGCCATCCGCAACTACGACCCGTGCATCTCCTGCGCGACGCATTTCCTGAGGCTCGACATCGTGCAGCGATGACCCGCATCATCGGCATCGGCAGCCCGTTCGGCGACGACGCCGCCGGGCTGGAAGCGGCGCGGCGGCTCGCGGCCACGCCACCGCCCGGGGCCGAGGTGATCGCCGTAGACCGGCCAGGCGCCACACTGATCGATCTCTTTGAGGGTGCGGACGCCGTGATCCTGATCGACGCAGCGCACTCGGGCGCACGCGCCGGAACGATCCATGACATGGATCTCCATGTGCTGGCATCGCATACGCTCGAACTGATCTCGTCGCACGACCTCGGCGTCGCGGAAGCAGTGCAGCTCGCTGCCAGGCTCGGCCGCTTACCAGCCCGTGGCCGCGTGCTGGGCATCGCGATCGCGTCCCACGCCGCCACCCAACGGACAGGCCTCAGCACATCCGTTCGCGCCGTAATCCGAGGGGTCGTGAGGCGCGCACGGCGGTGGAACCAGATCTTCACCGCGGTCCCGTTGGCGCGCCGCTAAGGGGACCGAACAAAAGGAAGGACTGGCGCGGTCAAGGAAGGACGCAAAACCGGTCACGGGTGGCGCTCGCGGAAGCGCGCCGCCATCTGCTGGACCTCCGGATCGTTGGGCAGCCGCGCCTGCGCGTCCCGATACGCTTGCCGCGCTGACTCGACATCGCCCTTCTGCTCCAATGCCAGGGCGAGATGCACCCAGGCGATCGCGTCGTCCGGATCGCCGGCAAGCCCCGCACGCAAGTGCTGCACCGCCGCATCGAACTCGCCAGCTTCGCGCTCCATCGCCCCGGTGTTCACGCTGATCTGCGGAATGCGATAGGCACGCACGCCGTAGAAGTCGCCCCACGCCAGCACCGCACCGGTCGTGAGCGCCGCCCCGGCCCCGATGAGCCTGCCACGCCGTCTCGGCCACGCCGCCAGCATCCCGGGTAGGCGATCGAGTGCGACGGCAGCCAGCAGCGACACCGGCGGCACGAGAATCAGCCGGAACCGCGCGTTGGTGAAGAAGACAACGCCGGTCACCAAACCGGTGATGAACAGGCCCGCCAGCGACGCGCACTGCCGCCATTGCCGGCCGACCACCACGGCCCCGGCGCACGCCAACGGCAGCAACATGCCGAAGCTGAGCGGAAACACCGGGCGCCAGAACAACCAGCTGTGCGCCGTCACCCATTCGATGTCGTCCGTGTTGGGCAACTCGCGGTCGCTCAGTGTCCACAACAGCTTTTTCCAGAGCAGCCGCAGCGCATCGCCGGGACTATCACGGATGAACGTAACCGCGTGGCGTCTGAAGATCCGGTCGGCCTCAACACCGGTCGTTGCCTGTGCGCGCACCTCCTCGGTTACCGACTCGAGCGGCCCATAGATGAACGGATTCACGCCGTCAGCGTGCGGGTTGTTGCCCAACCACAGGTTGACGCCGCCGCTCGTCGTAAACAGGACGAACCGGCCACTACCGGCGGCGTTGAAGCCAACCATGAGCGCAACCGACAGGACCACGGGCGCGGCGATCCGAACAAGCGCACCGCGCCCACCGCGGCTCCAGACGTCGAACAGCACGAACGGGATGGCGAGCACGATCTCCGAGCGCACCAGCAGCGCTGCCGCCCACAGACAACCAGCCGCCGTCACGGCGCCGAAGGCGCCGGCAGCAAGGGCAGCAACGGCCGTGAAGACGAAGAGCGTCGACGGCAGCATCTGCCCAGCGAAATAGATCAACGGGCCATAAACTGCAGCGAGCCCACCAGCGATGAGACCGGCCCGCGCACCGAACCAACGGCCGCCGAGCACCGCCAGTAGCATGCAGGTGGCCGCGTCGAGCAGCGCTTGCACGACGGCCACGGCCGTCACGCTGTGCCCACACAGCGCGTACACTGCCGCCACAGCGTACGGGTAGCCCGGCGATTGCTCGAATGGCGGCAGCGGCGCCCTGCCGCCGAGGATGAGCGACGCCCACTGATGGTAGTGCAAGGCCTCGGTTTGCAGCTGCTGGAAGAAATACGCGTTATGGATGGACAACACGTAGAGCAGGCGCAGCCCGAAAGCTGCCGCAAAGACGACCATCCAGGGATGGGAAGCCTGCCCCTTGGCGGCACTGGTTGCGGAGGTGCGCGCAGGAGATTCCCGTCGACGCTTGCGGCTAAGTGGCTCGCGCTCGTCGTGACGCATCTACCGCATCCGCAGTGGAACGAGCCGCGTCCTCGGGCGGATGACGGACATGATCACTCGGCCGGCCTGCCGGCGGCGTCAGTGACCTTGCGCCGGGCTCTCCACGACGCATTGGCTGCTGCAACCGTCCCCGTCGATGCTGTTGCCATCGTCACACTGCTCCCCCGTTTCCTGCATGCCGTTACCGCATACCGCTTGCGGACAGAAGATGGCATTCTGCACATACACGGCCGCTGCCAGGCAATCGGCGCGCTGGCCGACCAATGTCAGCAGGTCGCCGTCGTCGTGATGGTAGGTGGCCGCAAAGTCCGTTGCGGGGCAGGTCGCTTCGAGTCTCCTTTGAACGCGCGCCCGGAGCTGCGCGACCACCATCGAGGAAGCGTCGATTGCCGCTTGCTTTTCGCTCGGCGTCATGTCGTTGCGTGCAATCTCGTCCAGCGCATGACGGCGGGCGCGGACAGCAAATCGCCACAGCTTGGTCGTCGCCTGAGCCAACGCTTCAACGCAGATGCGAGTCTCATCATCCGTGAAACCCACAAACCCGCCCTGCATGACCGGACCATATACCGCCGAGACGAACGCATTTTCGATCGCCGTGCAGAAGTTGTTCACGTCGGTCTGCGCCTCAAACTTCAGCAGAAAGCCGAGGCCCTGCGCTTCGGGCGACGTGCATTGAAGATCGATGATATTGAGGCTGTCGAGATGTGCCCGCTGCACGAGGTCAGGGACGCTGCTCGTTCCACAGGCCTTCCCATCGAGCAGCGCATTGTTGCAGTCGGTGTGTACCTTCCACACGCGATTTGCGCAGCGGGTGGCTTCGAATGCCAGGACCTGCTGGCAGTGCGCCGTCGCCTTCGGAAAATTCCCCCAGAAGGCAAACGGTAACCCTTGGCCATGGGCGTACGCGGCGCCCGCGCGCAGTGTTGCGAGGGAAAGAATGGCAGCCACCAACGCACGTTGCGTTCGCTGGTGCGCGGTGCGCCCCCATCGTTCGGTGGGTTGGATGCTCACGAACAGGCACGATATCACCACAGTGTGTCTCCTCAAGCGACTCTTGCGCGCAGGTTTCAGCGAGGCGGGCCTGAGTTCTCCAGGGTGCAATGGCTGCTGCATCCGTCTCCGTCGACGAGATTTCCGTCATCGCACTGTTCGCCCACCTCCTGCATCCCATTGCCGCACACGGGCAGCGGGCAGAAGACGGCATTCTGTACGTAGACGGCTGCCGCCAGACAATCGGCGCGTTGCGCGACCAACTTGAGCAGTTCGCTGTCGTCGTGATGGTACGTGGCCGTAAAGTCCGTCGGTGCGCACACCGCCTCCAGCCCCTTTTGAATCAGCGCCTGGAGATTCTCGACCCGCATGGCGGACTCGTCGATCAGCACCTGCTTGTCGCCGGGTGTCATGTTCCGGCGCGCAATCTCGTCCAAGGCATGGCGACGGGCGCGGACGGCGAACCTCCACAACTTGGTCGTTGCTCGCGCCATCGCCTCGACGCACGTGCGCGTCCGGTCATCCGGCGGGTGACCATTCATGACCGGTCCGTAGACGACGGACACCAGCGCGTTCTCGGCCGCGTAGCAGAAGTTGTTCACGTCGGTCTGCGCCTCGTACTTGAGCAGGAAGCCCAGCGCCTGCGCCTCGGGAGACGTACACAGAAGATCGACGATATTGAGGCTATCGAGGTGCGCTCCTTGGACGGGGTCGACCAGGATGCTCACGCCGCAGACATTTCCATCGAGCAACGCACTGAAGCAGTCGGTGTGGAACTTCCATACACGATTTACGCAGCGCGTAGCCGCATATGCCAGCACGTTTTGGCAGCGTGCTGCCTGGCTCGGAAAATCACCCCAGAACGCAAACGGCACCCCTTGGCCGTGGGCATACGCCGCGGGCGGGCGCGATGCGAGCAGCAGCAGAAGGCCGGTCACAAGACGGAGGCGAACCGATCGCTGCAACACGGGCAGGCGGCATCCGGTTGAGCACATACCCATGAAGACGCATCGTATCACCGCTACCGCCCTCGTCACACGGCGCTTGCAGGTGGGAAGGCGGAGATGCCTTGCTCCTCTGTCGCATGTCCGCAGACCAGCTCCGCTGGCCAGATCAGCTCGTCACGCGACCGCATCGCGTCTCGCGACGTCGACCAGACGATCCACAGTGCGACGCCAAGCGCCACGATCGGATCGAAGAGAAAACGGCTAGTCAGCGCGATAAGGACGCCTGCTGCGACCGGCGCCAGGGACACAAGCACGTCGCCCATATTGTGCAGGTAGGCCAAGCGGATGGCCGGGTTGCGGCGGCTTGGCTTCAAGAGCAGTTGGGCAACTCCCCAATTTCCCGCAGCAGCAAGCAACCCGACGGCGATCGGAACGATTCCCGGAATGGGAAGCGGGTGAAGAACCCGCTCAACGGCTTCCCAGACAACGAACCCGCAGACCGCGATGAGCCCGACCGAGTTCAGCAAGTTTGCCCATCGCTGCAGCGCTCTTGACAGGGTGAGCGGCAGCACGAACGCGAGAAAGAGGAAGATCAGCGCGATCTCATCCGACAAATTGTGAATGGAGTCCACGATCAGGCTGAGGCTTTGGGCCTTCATGCCCGCGACACCCTCCACAGCGCAGATTGCCGTGTTCAGTGCCGCAGCAGCGGCAACCGGCTTTCGGTAGTGCGCCATCGGCGGATCTTATCGGAGCGTGTGGTGCACGCAACGCTACTGATGGTCGCCTTGGCGGTCGCTCGTTCGCCGTGTCGTGAGTCGTACCCGCCCTGCCGCAGTACGCGCCTGGGCTGACGAACGGCACCGAGGGCTACTCGTTCTCTCCACGTTGTCCTTCCGCAACATCGCCCGCGTGCTCACAGTGGAGACACGTCTCGCAGAGCCGGCGATTGAGGAGATGGGCGAACACCAGCATACCAGCTCCCGCCACCATGAGGCCGGTTTCCCGAATACCACTGGCAAAGAACTGGGCGGGGATGATGAGTGCAACCCCACTACCCAACACCAAGAACAGTCGCCAGTCGCGATGCACGCGGAAGCCCCAGCAAAGGCTAGCTGCAGCTAAGGCGACTGACCCGATCACAAGCAGCGCGTGCATCGAATCGTGTACCTCGGCGCTGATTCCTACCAGCGATAGCACGACGATGACCAGCGGTGTGGCCATGCAATGGATGGCACACGCCAACGACACGGCAGCACCAACACGATCAATGCGCCCCAAGAGAGGCGATGAAGCAGCACGTCTCATGAGCCGGAGCCCTTCGGATGCGAAGCGACCAGCACCGACTGCAGCAGTCGGCGACCGATTGAGCGTCCGTCGCCGCCCGGCGCTTGCATGGCCGACGCCCCGGCTCTCCCGAATCTGAGTATTCGAGCACTGTTGGCCACAACGGCGAGCACGGCCACACTCTGCGATAAGGCGCCCGTGAGGGGACGCAGGACTCCGAGTGCGGCCAGGACGATGAGGATCACCGAGAGCCCGAAGGCGAGCCAAACATTCTGGCCAATGACCTGGCGCGTCGTATCGGCCAGACCGATGAGCTGCGGCAGACGTCCGAGATCCGTCCCGAGGAGGGCCACATCAGCTCCCCCCAGAGCCACCTCGTTGAGCTCGGCGCCGATGGCCACGCCCACGTCGGCGCCCCCGAGGGCCGGTGCATCATTCACCCCGTCTCCGACCATCATGACGGTACGCCCCGCGGACTGCTCGGCTCGGACCACGTCGAGCTTCTGCGCAGGAAGAACCTCGGCGACGACGTCGTCCATGCCGAGCGCGTCTCCCACTTCCCGAGCGACTGCCGCTCGATCTCCGGTCAGTAGTATCAACCGATCGATGCCCAGCGCTCGCATCGCGGCGAGCGCGTCGCGAGCCTCGCTGCGGGGCTGATCGCGGAGCACGAAGCGGCCGAGGCATCGCCCGCCGTAGGCGACCCACACCTGTGAGACATCTCCGTCGTCTTCCGATCCGACATCGACGCCGAGATCCGCCAGCAACGCCCTGCGCCCGAGGACGGCTCGCTGGCCGTCGACCGTGGCGACCACGCCCAGTCCCGGCCTTTCCTGCAGATCGCTTGGAGGCGTGGCCACGATTCCGCGCGCCAGACCCTCGGCCACTACAGCACGCGAGACGGGATGCAGAGAGCCGAAGCCGCACGCCGCCGCCACGGCGAGCAGCGTCTCCTCAGAATCGCCCGCCGCCGGTTGGATCTCCGTGACAGTGGGCGCACCCACAGTCACGGTTCCGGTCTTGTCGAGTATCAATGTATCGACGTCAGAGGCGCGCTCGAGGAAATCTGCACTCTTGATGAGGATGCGAAGGCGAGTGGCGACGGTCATCGCTGCCACCACGGCGGCGGGACCGGCTACGACCAGGGCCGTCGGGGTGGCCACGACGAGCACGGCAATGGCACGCGAAAGGTCCTGGGTGAAGAACAGCGTCGTGGCCGCCAGGGTGAGCACCAGCGGTAGCCACACCCCGGCGCGACGCTCGAAGAGGCGGAGCACGGGAACTGTGGTGCGCTCCACATCGGCCAGAAGCTGTACCACCCGCCCCAACACGGTGTCGGTGCCCGCGCCACGCACTTGAATTCGCAGCAGCCCGTCCAGCGCCACCGTTCCGGCGAAGACCGGGCTGCCCGGTCCGACGTCCTCGTGGAGCGACTCTCCCGTGATGGCGGACTGGTCCACGGCAGCCCGCCCCTCGAGCACGGTGCCGTCCACCGCGATCCGCTCTCCGGGCCGAACGAGGATCTCGTCACCCGGCGAGAGGCTGTTCGGATCGACCCCCTCCTCGGTGCCGTTGTGCCACCGCACGGCCTGCCGCGCCGCGAGCGCGCGGATCCCGTCGATGGCCGCCCGAGCTCCCAGCGAGCTGCGCTCCTCGAAGAGGCGCCCGACTTCGAGAAACAGCGGGATCAGGGTGGCCGTCACGAAGTCGCCCGTCGCCGCCGCGGCGAGTACGGCGATGGCCACCAGCTGGTCGGTGGCCCGACGCGTGTCTCCGGTCACCACTCCGCCTACGCCCGAGACGAGTGTCGGGACCCCGACGATGGCCGCCGCCAAGCATCTGCAGAGCTCTCCGATCTGCCACTGGTCGGGCTCCAAGCGCACCAATAGCGTTCCCAGACCGAGAAGTCCGCCCCCGATGAGCCCCGCGCCGAGCCGCACGCTGATGCGGCGGCGCTCCTCCGGCGCCAGGGCCCCGGATACTCCCTCGAGGGCGGGTGTCATGGCGTGGATCGCGATGTCGTTCATTCGTCCCCTCCGTACAAGCCGGCGGGAGGCGCCGGCTCCGCTTGAGGCGCGCGGGCCGGCGGCGTCGCCTCCAAGGGCTTCTGCACAGCCACTCCCGTATCCACGCCACCTGTCTGTATCGACGGGACCTGATCCTGAGCGACCATTCCAGCTTCCGCCGGTGCGAGTGAGATGCGGAACCCCTGGTATCGGCTGCCGGCCGGCGGCGGCACCCACCGAACGTTGGCGCTGCCGATAGCCCGCTCCACGGCGTCGCGGTAGAGGCGCTCGCCGACCACCACCGGGTTGGCCCGATACTCTCGATCGAGCGCCAGGAAGGCGTCGGCATCGCCCTTGGCACGGGCGAGATCGGCGGCAGCCGCGCCTCTGGCCGACTGGAGCGCTGCGTCCGCCTCGGCCTGAGCCTGGGGGATGGTGCGCTGGGCGAAGGCCTGTGCCTCCTTCCTCCTCGTCTCTGCACCTATGAAGGCGCTCTGCACAGCGTCGAACTCGTTCGCGAGAGCGAAGGGAGGAGCGAGACGGGTAAGCTCGAGTGACGACAGCTCGAGACCGGAGTGGGCGGCGTCGAGGCCGGCCTGCGCGCGGCGCGTCGCCGTCGCGATGAGACTCTTGCGGCCGTCGGCGAGCACCTGGTCCACTCCCATCTCCCCCAGCGAACGCACCATTGCCGCCGTGACCTCGACACGCAGCACGTCCTCGGCCTCGGGGCCATAGAGCGCCCACTCCGCCGGATCCCGCATCTGGTAGCGGGCGACCATTTTTACGTGCACGATGTTCTGGTCTCCTGTGAGTGCGTACCCTTGGGTCAGCGGGTCGAGGGTGCCTGTGCCGCGCCAATTCTCGACACTGTTGAGAGTGACCAGCGGAAGCTCCCACACGTGCTTGGTCTGGACGCGCACGACCTGGTCGACGGGCCGCGGGAAGGCGAAGAGCAGGCCTGGCCCATGCTGCTGCAATGCGGGTGTGTCTCCCACCAGGCGCCCCCAGCGCAGGATCAGCGCCACTTCGTCCGACTTGACAATGGTGATTCCCGACGCCGCGTACAGGAGGGCCATGGTGATGACCCACCAGTGCATCCGCTGCCACGCCGCATCGAACAAGCGGGACAGGGGCGCCGCCAGCCGACCGATCTCGGACGGCTGCCCCAGCTTTCTCATCGTGGTTCCTTGCTCTGAAGGAGGGAGAAGGGCTCGGAGTCGGTACGGAGCACCAGCGAGGTGTTTCCGTTGACGAGCTTGTCGAGGGAGTCGAGCGAGCGTGTGAACCGGTAGAGGTCCGGGTCGATACGGTGGGCGTCCGCATAGGTCTTCGCGACCTGTGCCGCCGCTTCGCCGCGGATGCGTGCCTCCTCCTCGGCGCCTGTGGCGCGAATGCGCGCCGCCTCGAGCTCCGCCTCCGAACGGATGCGACTGGCTTCGCGCTCGCCTTCGGCCTGGAACTTGGCGGCGAACTGGCGCCGTTCGGCGCGCATCTGATCGAATACCGCCCTCACGTTCTCCTCGGGCAGCGCGATGCGCTCGATCTGAATCTGCTCAATGGCCACGCCATAGCTCCGCAGGGCCACGGGTGCCGTGGACGCCAGGAGCTCGGACTCGATCTGGTCCACCTGGAGATCGTGGGGTTCCGTCGACACCAGCGCCGATAAGTCGTGTCCGCCCAGGGTGCCGATGGCTGCATTGGTCAGGAGGCCGTCCAGCTTGGCCTCGGCACCACCCTCACTGCCGATGGCTTGGGTGAAGGCGAGCGGATCCCCGATCCGCCAGACCACGAACGTGCGCACGATGATGTTCTTCTTGTCGCGTGTCAGCATCTCGGTGTGGCCGGTCTCGTAGACGCGACGTCGCATGTCGAGCGCTAGGGCCCGATCGATGGGCCAGGGAAGCTTCCAGTGCAGTCCGGTTGCGGTGGCCGCACGCAGTGGTCGCCCAAAGCGCGTGACGAGTACGGCCTGCCCCTCCCGCACGACCACCGCGGTCGCGTAGAAGACGATGGCACCGAGCGCCATCGTCCCAACTACGCCCCTCAACCAGCGCTGCGTTCTCATTGCGTCAGCCACAGCTCACCTCCGTCCCGCTGGATACGGGCATCGACGACCGTGAAGGCCCGCCCTGCGAGGCCTTGCTCCAGGGTCTCCAGACGGCGGCGGAAGAGATAGTCCTCTGGGGCGGCGCGATACTGCGACTCCAGTGTGCGAAAGCTCCAGGCCTCGCCCGCGGCGCGAGCGAGAGCTTGGGCGCCTTGTGCGCGAGCGGTGTTCGTGCTCACCACGACGGAAGCCTCGGCGGCAGGCACGGTCTGGTTGCGGAAGACCTGGGCGTTAACGACCGCGGTCACCTTCCTGAGCTCCGCAGAGACCACGGCCTGGTAGTCGGCGGCAACCATGACGGGCGGGTGCATGCCGCCGACTGTGAACGTCATGACCTCGACGCCGAGACCGAGGGCGTCGGCGTCCTGCTGCACCATGTCACGCATGCGCCCCGTCAACGTCACGACGTTCTCCGACAAGGCATCGGTAAGCGTGCGGTTGACCGTGGATCTCATCACCGCCCGGTAGGCGATGGCGCGGAGCGCGTCGGCCGGGTTCTGGCAGTGGTAACGCCAGGCCCGCGCATCGGCGATGCGAAATTGTACCGCGGCATCCACCGTGATGAGATCCCGGCCATTCCCGAGCAGCAGGGTGTATTCGTTGGCGGCGTGCTCGCGCGCCCACAACACATCCTCAGGTCCCGCTTCCTCCTGGCCCTCGTGGCCGACCGTCAGAGCCTGCACACGCTGCACGGGAATCCGAAACACGCGATCCACGGGCCACGGCCAATGCAGGTGCAGCCCCGGCAAGAGCGGCTGCCCTTCCACCGGGACGCCCAGACGCTCGACGAGACCTTGCTCCTCCACCCTCACCACCGTCAGAGACGTGGAGAGCCAGGCCAACAGACACAGGCCAATGGCAAGTGGCTCCACACTGCGGCGCACAACCGTCAGTGCCCAGGTGGAGCGTAAATCGATACCGAGCTGCCGCTCTGCGGCATCGAGGATGCTCGCCAGAATGTTCGCCCGGCTCCCGAGGATCGACAGCACTCTGAGGTCCAGTGGGAAGGTCTCGAGACCCTCACCCTCGGAGGGCACGACCGCGCGCAGGTCGAAGCACACCGCAACGTCGACCGACAGGACGACCAGATGCAGGATCCCCAGAATCGTCTCCCGCCGCGCCCACGCCGCGCCCATCGACCCCGCAGCCAACACGAGTATCCAGGCGACCACCCGCGCCCCACGACAGAGCCCAGGAGCTTCCGGGAACAACGCAGGCTCTATGTCAGCAAGGTAGCGGGCCGCGGTGGCGGCGAGCCCGGCTGCGCCGAGGCAAAGGGCCGCTACGATGCCCGCGACCAGGGGCGCCAGAGGAACTGTGGGAAGGTCGAGCAACAGAACGAGACCAATCGCCAGCAGCCCCGCGGTGGCGGTGCGGACCCTGACCATTCTGATCCGCGCGGGATCTCGCGGCCAGGACCAGATCCAGGCGGGAACGTACGCCGGACGAGACGTTATCGTTGAGCCGTGCGCAGGCGTTTCCGCCTTCTCCGCAGGCTCCGAGATCGTGGCTCCCGCATCGCTCTGCACTGGTCTCTCACGTGCGGCCTGAGCCGTCGCGATGCCGATAAGAACGCCGGTCGAGACCCCCAGAGCGACCGCAACGTCGAGCAGCACCCGGTTTGCGAGCACCAGGCCGGCGACAGCGGCGCCCGCTGTACCCGCGAACGCCATCGCCAGAAGGACGATGACGACTCCCCGATACGGATCTCGGTTGGAGTCGGCATGGGGAAGCGTGGTTGTGGCCGTCACGTCGCCGGCCCCTTCCCCAGCGGTGCGAGGACTTCTCGCATCACGGTCTCGGCGACAAACACGTCCGCCTGCCCCTGCAGCAGGACGCCGTACAGCGGGACCGGCTTGGGCGCACGGTGCACGCCCCACACGACGAGGCCGGTCTGCGGGTCGACCAGGGTGACGTCCATCGCGACGATCACCCCGTCGGTCCGCATGCCGGTATTGTTCGGCTCCCACTGGCGGACATCAATGAACATGGCGGTGGCATCGAGCCGCGCCTCGCGCGCCATCTGCGCCGCTATCTGCGCACTAGTCGGCCCGCGTCCGTGAAGCGCGGTGTCGACCGTGATGGGATCGACGACCTGAAAACCTTGACGCACGAGTTCGAGGCGCGCCGCCGCCGCGATCACGTCGCCCAGGGTGAGAGGCGGCGCATTGAACAGGCTGCCGCTCGTCGGCGTGGCGGGAGCGTTGGGACCCGGGATGTGCGGTGGCAGCACGGCAATGCGGTGCACGGACTTGGGCGCTGGCGGCACCGCCATTGATGCGCAGCCAAGGGACTGCGACCAGACCCCGGTCAACAGAGCTCCGCCGAGCGCGAGCCTGCCCGCTGCACGCGCTTGTCCGCGGCGGCGGCGCTGCATCCTGTTGTGTGACGTGATCACTGTTCCCTTGTCGTTGGCCGCGTCGGCACGCCTACCATGCCCCTATTGCACGGTGATCGGGATGCGAACGTCGAACTCCGAGTCGGTAGCGATCCCATTGCGGATCGCCGGGAAGAACCGCCACTGCTTCAGCGTGTCGAGCAACAGCAGGTTGAGCCTCGGGTTCGAGGTGGGCTGGGTCAGGGTCACTTTGGCGACGCCGTCAAAGGAGACATGGAAGTGCGCCAAGGCAACGGTCTCGAAGACGTTCTCGCGCAGGTCGTCCGGAATCGTCGGTGCTGGGGCGTAGATGGCGCGGGCGCCTATTCTGTCCGCGCCCGGACCTCCCCCTCCGGCATGGCCGGCTGCACCGTTCGCGAGCGTGCCCGATTCGGCAGCGGTCTGCGCTTGTGTACCCGTGGCGCCCTCCACCTCGTCAGCGGGCAGCGTATGTGTCCCGCGAGCGTCATAGACCGGCGGGGGAGCCGTTTTTTTCTTCCTCACGCGCGGGACGGGAGCCTCCGCGGGCTTTTTCTCGACGTGTGGTTGGGGAGGCGGAGGCGGCACGGGCGGTTCTACAGTCGCCGGCGCTGCGGGTGCTGCTTCGCCTTGCAGGCCGCCAGGCGGCGCCGGCGCGGGGAGGTCGATCAGCCGCGCGTCGAGTCGCTCGATCGATGCCGGCGGCCGTCCCGCGTCTTGCAGCAGCAGTGCAAAGCCGCTGAGCAGCAACGTCCACACAAGCAGCGCGGAAGGAGTGACCCATGCCAGGCGGCGCAAAGGCTCATCGAGCTTTGGCGGGGGGGATAATCGGTCGGCGGCTATCATTCGTGCTTCACGGCAATCAGAAAGTGTTCGACTCCAGCGCGTCGTGCCTGAATCATTGCCTGTACGACGGTACCCGCAGCCGCGCCGTTGTCGGCCGCGACGACGACGTCGGTGTCCGGCTGCTGGAGCATGGGTTTGAGAGTCTCCGCCATCGTCTCCAACGTCACGGGCGTGCTGCCGAGGTAGATCTGGCTGTCGTTGGTAATCGTCAGAGTGACGGGCTGCCGCGGCTGCAGCGCGGCGGCCTCACCGCGCGGCAGGTCGACAGGCACCGAGTGCAGGCTTTGCATCGACAGTGAGGCCAGCATGAAGGTAACCAACAGAAAGAACATCACATCGATCATCGGGATGATTTCAATGCGCCCGTGCCGATAGTCGCGTGCCCGGCGTAGCTTCATGGAACTGCCGCCGCTCGCCGTGGCCGGCGATCCTCCAAGGAGAGGCCGCTGTTGCCCGACTCCTGGTCCAGACGAATACGATCCACCAGCCGTGATCCCAGGCGCTCCATCTCGTCGAGCGCCCGCGACTTCAACCGAGAGAAGAAGTTGAATGCGAACAGCGCAACCAATGCGATGAGCAGGCCGAGGGCGGTGGCGATCAGCGC
>DATKMS010000042.1:0-11354 GCA_035541735.1 Candidatus Margulisiibacteriota bacterium | reverse complement strand
CGTTGGCCCCCTGTATGCTGCTGGGCAGGTAGGTGGCGCGAAAGACCAGGTTGTAGTTGCCGTCGTATCCCAGATCGCTGCGCGGGTTCGTAGACACCTTGATGTTGGCGTCGCCCGCGTTGCCCTGCACGATATTGTTGTGCACCAGGGCACGTGGTGAGGCGGCACTGGTGTTGCCGATGACGATGCCGCGAGCCCCATTGCCAACGATGGTGTTGCTGAGCACGCGCGCATCCGGCGATCCGGAAATCTGACCCGCGATGGTGATGCCGGTACCGCTGTTGCTATGGACCAGGTTGTTGAACACCAGGACGCTGGCGGAGTCCTGCACCCGGATGCCATCGCCGGAGCCGGGGTTGTTGGAGATCAGACAGTTCTGGATGGTGAAGTCGTCGCTACCGTTCTTGATGACGATACCGGCGTCGGAGAACCGGATAATCGTGAATCCATCGATCAGGCTGCCCGGTGAGCGGAACAAGTTGAACCCGGCGCTGGCACCGCTACTGGCACCGTCGAGCCGGACCGGGCCCGGTGGATCGCCGGTGTTGGCACCGGTCACGTCGGCGATGAACTGCAAGCCTTGAGGAGCCACGCCGACCGCCACTGTTGTCACGCCTTCTTGGTAGGTACCAGGGCCGACGAAGATCTTATAGCCACTGCGGGCCAACTGCGCCGCCTTGCTGATCGTCTGGAGGGCATTGGCCGGGTCCGCACCACTGTTCGTGTCCTTGCCGCTGACGCGCACGTACAACGGGTTGGGTGGCGGCGGGGCCGGGGACGACGAACCACCCCCACCACCGCAGGCGCCGAGCACAAACACCGCCGCCCACGGTACAACTCTGCGCACCATTGAAAGCATGGCGCGATGTCTAACATCCGAGTCTTTGTTTGGCCAGAAGAAAATACTCATGCCCGGCACCGTCACGCGCTCGTCAGAACTGCACTTTCGGAACCTGCTGTGCCTCTTTGGGCGCCTCGAAATACTTCTCGTCCTTGAAGCCGAACATACGGGCCGTGAAAGCCGCCGGGATCGTCTTGATGTAGGTGTTGTACTCACGCACCGCCTCATTGTACCTGCGCCGCTCAGTGGCGATGCGGTTCTCGGTGCCCGCCAACTCGTCCGAAAGCCGGGCGAACTGCTGATTCGCCTTGAGATCCGGATACTGTTCCGCGATCACCAACAGCCGCGACAGCGCCGAGCCAAGCTCGTTGGCGGCATCGATTTTGGCGTCGCGGCTGCCGGCACCAATCAGGCGCGAGCGCGCCTCGGCAATGCGAGTGAAGATCTGCTGCTCGTGTGTGGCGTAGCCCTTGGTGGTCTCCACCAGGTTGGGAATCAGATCGTTGCGCCGCTGCAGCTGGTTTTCCACTTGTGCCCAGGCCGCGTCGATGGCTTCTTTCATCGTCACCATCTTGTTGTACCCGCAGCCCGTAGCCGTGGTCAGAATGACCCACGCGAGCGTCAGCGTCGCGATTTTGCGCGTCATCATGCATGCCCCCCTTTACCGCAACCCGGCAAATCTGGAATCAGACACGAAGAAGATGGAAAACAGGAAACCGAAGACCGGAAATGAAAGACCGACCAATTGACCAGTTTCCGGTGTCCGGTTTCCTGTTTCCTGTCTTCCATTTCTTTCCGTACTGCTGAACCAATCTTTGGTCACCATTTGCCCCCGGCCCCGCCGCCGCCGAAGTCGCCGCCACCGAAGCCGCCGAAGCCCCCGCCGCCGCCACCGAAGCCGCCGCCGAAACCGCCGGAGGGGCCTCCACCGAACCCGCCGCGCCGGGTGCCCGGTCCACCCACGATGAACGGCCCCGCGGGAAGGCGCGACGCGAGTGCGAGAAATATGATGACCAGCAGGAGGAGAAGCAAGGCGGAGAGCAGGGTCGGCTGTGTCCGGGGTGGACGTGGCGCCGGCCGCACGGCATCCAGCCGCACGCCAGCGTCCGCCGCGATGCTCCCGGCCATGGCCTCGGTGCCGGCACGGATGCCGCCCGCATAATCACCGCGCCGGAACGCTGGGAGGACGAGGCGGTCGCGGATTTCGCCGACCTTGCCATCGGGCAACACACCTTCGACCCCATAGCCCGCGAGAATGAAGGTCTCGCGGTCCTTGACCGCTACCAAGAAGACCACGCCGTTGTCCTTGCCGCGCGCGCCGGGCTTCCAGGACTCGGCGATCTTCATCGCGTAGTCGAACGCCGTCAGCGGCTGCGTGGAATTCACCACGACTACGGCGATCTCGGCGCCGGTCTTCGCCTTCAGCTCCGCGATGAGCCCGTCCAGGTCGCGCCGCGTAGGGGGATCAACGACACCGGCGTAGTCGGATACGAACCCTTGCGGTCGCGGCAGCGTCGGCTCGATTCCGAAGCCCAGCCGCGGCAGGAGGCTCAAGGCGCACGCCAGTATTGCGGCGACAACGGCGTGCGTTGCACGTAGCTGGTCGTGATTCAATGGTGGGCCGGCGGCGACTCGGGCAGGTTGCGGTCAATCAGATCGACCAAGCGTTCGACTTCATCGAGGTAGGCGGCAAAGGTCTCTTCCAAGGCGCCAACCGCGCGTTCCAGGCCGAGCTTAAGGCGCAGCAGTTGCCGCATGGTCGGAAAAGAAATGCCGACGTGCCGTTCGAAGTGATCGAGGACGGTCATGTAGCGCGGATGGCCTTCGCCGCCGCGGACGCGCAGAACGTTGCGCATGATGATCAGGAAGGTCTTCACCGAGTCGAGCAGGAGCGCTTCGAGGCGTTTGCGGTCGGCACCCACCTCGGCGTACAGGGCTCGCAGCCGCAACAGTTTGCTGCGCGCCTCGTGCTCGGATTGATAACGCAGATGGCGCGGATCGATGCGCAGTGCCGCAAACACCTCTTCCCCGAACAGCACCCGGTGCTGCGCTTTGATGTCAAGGAACTCGGCCGGAAACACGTCGCGGCCACGTTCGAGGAAGCCACGGTCGAGCAGCAGCGGCGTGGCCGCCCCGAGCTTGCGCCACGCCGGCAAATGCTCGTGCAGCGCCTTGAGCTGCGCGAATGTGACCCGTTCGAGCACGATCGCAAAGTTCAAATCCGACCGTCCGGGCGCGAAGTCCTCACCTGCGGCGCTGCCGTAGAGAACGAGGCTGACCAGCTGCGAACCGAACGTGAGCCGCATCTGCTCGGCGATCTGCGCGATGACTTTCTCGGTTTTGGCGTCAAGCATGGGCCTGTTCCGCCATCCATTGATAGCGGTGCGCCCCAGTCAGTTCCACGGCAGCCCGCCACGCGTCGACCAGTACAGCTGTGGGGGTTCGACCAACACGGCCAAGCGCTGGGCAACATCGCCGTCCCACGGCAGCGCAGTGGCGGCAAGGTTGGAACGCAACTGCTCGACGGTGGCCGCTCCCACGAGGACGACGTCGGCCCACGGCTGCGCCAAGACAGCGCCCAGAGCGAGTGCGTCAACGGTCGTCGACCGCTGCGCCGCGACCTCCGCGAGCAGCCGGAGCGGCGCAGCAAAAGCGGCATCGCGGTTGCGCATGGTCAAGCGACCGTTGGCCAGCGCTTCCTTGACGATCACCCCCATCCCGGCAGCATGCGCGGCCTGCAGCAGCGGCCCGGCTGACGGCTCGAGCAGGTTCCACGTCGCCTGCACGACGTCGAACAGCGGCTCGTCCGCGACCCGCACCTGCATCGCTCTGTCGAGTGTCGCAGCCTGTCGCGGGCCGCTCAAGGTGAGGCCAATCGCCAACCCTTCGGCCCGCAGGCGTGCCAATTCGTGCAGCACTGGCTGATTGTCCAATACGCCGCTGTCCAAGGTCGCCGAATGGATCTGATACAGATCGAGGTGGTCCCGGAGCAGCGCACGGCTTTCGGCGATCTGCCGGCACAACATGGTCGCCGAGTGTTCCTTCACTTCATGCTGCGCGGCGTTGACCTTCCAATCCGCCGTATAGGTGTAGCCCCACTTTGAGCCGACGACGACCGCGGCCGGCGCCACGTGGCGTGTGGCGAGCCAGCGCGCGAGAAACTCCTCTGCGCGACCATAGGAACGGGCGGCGTCAAAGTAGCGCACGCCCGCGGCCCAGGCAGCGTCGAGCAGCGCGTGCGTGTGCGCTTGCATCGCGGCGACGTCGGAGCGCCGTGCGAGATCCTCGGCATGCCCGATGTTGATGTAACCCGGCCGGCCGAGCGCGGCCAAGCCCATGCCGATGCGTGACACCCGCAGTCTGCGACGGCCGAGAGACCGTGACTCCACAGCGCCATGCAGCCGGGCGGCCGCGGCAAAGTCAACCCCGCGAAGCCGTCGAGATTCGCGGCAAGCACCGCTGGCGGTCCGCCCCCAACTGGGGTAGAGAGAAGGGGCAAACATTAGAATACATAACGTCAATGACGGGCGATCGCGTGAGTGCAGATCGAGAAACCACTCGCGCCATGGTGCCCGGCCTGCAGGCCGGCGCCGTGGCGTTCCTGGTGGGTGCAGTGGCGTTCGGCTGGGTCGAGCTGCGCGAGCACCCGGAGCGCTGGCGCGCCTGGGTACTGGCGAACACCATCAACGTAATCATGCTGGCGGTGGCATTGTGGGCACGCACGCATCTGCCGACGCGCCGCACAGTGCGCGTCCTGAGCGTCGTCTTGGTCGTGGCCCTAGCCGCCGTGATGGCCGGCTACACAGTGATGGAGCACAGCTCGTCGCGCATGCTGGCCAGCGGCTTGATCATTCTCCTCGCCGGCGTGTCGCTGTTCGTGCCGCTCGGCAGCCTCGGGCAGGCAGTTGCCGCGCTGGGCGCGGTCGGTCTCTACCTGGGCTCGCTCGTGGCGGGCGCGGAGTCCGGCGTGTACGTCGGGCTGTCAATCGTCGCGCTCACCAGCGCAGCCGGCGTGAGCGTGCTCGGCGCGTTCTTGACCGAGCGCGGGCGCGCGCAGGCCCGTGCTGCCAGTGCCGCAGCGCGCACTGCGGCTGACGTTGCCACGACCCTGATCGAGATTGGGCGCGAACTCAACGCCACGCTGCAGCGGTCGGAGATCTTGCGCCGTCTCGCCGACCGTGCGGCGGCGGTGTTCGACGCACCGATCGGCGCCATCAACCTGATTGAAGACGCGCATCGACTGCGGATCGTCGCGGTCAGTGGCCTCCCCGCCGCCGAGGCCGACGCGGCACGTGATCTCTACGTCGATCTCGATACGTTGCCCGGGGCGTGGGAACTGCTGCGTGAGCCGCTCATCGAGGTGCCGGACGTTGACACGCAGAGCTACTTTCCCGCGGCGCTGCTGCAGCAGTTCGGTTACCACGGCCTGCTCATCGCCCCGATGCATCGCGGCGAGAAGCTCCTGGGCGCGGTCACGTTCATGTATCGTGAAGCGCGCGCACCGTTCAGTGAACACGAGCGGCAATTGGCGCGCGGACTGGCGGAGCAGGCGGCCCTGGCGTTGGAGAACGCCCGCCTCTATGAGGAGCAGCACGAAGCCGCCGAGACGGCCCAGGCGCTCGTGCGAGTGGCGGAAGCGCTGGGCAGCACACTCGACCCGCAGCAGGTGTCTTCCGACCTGGCGCGCCTCGCCGTTGAACTCTTGGAATGCGACCGCGCGGCAGTGTTCCGCTGCGACGACGGGCGCTGGCGTTTGGCTGCGAGCGCCGCCCGGCACACCGCCCTGGAGCCCAAGGAGCTGGGCTCGCTGGAGTTCCGCGATACCGACTTCGCGTTCTTCCGCGCCCTCCGGCAGGACGGTCTGGCAGAGATCCCCGACCGCGAAGGGCAGGACTTGATGTCGGCGGCGTTGTTGCACCGCTGGCGTGTGCGGTCCAGTTTGACCGCGTCATTAGCGCGCGCAGCCGACCCACTGGGTTTCATCATGGTCGCTCATGGGGACCGCACGGGGCCGTTCTCTGCACGCGAGCGCCGCGTCCTCACCGGTTTGGCCCAGCTCGGTGTGGTTGCCCTGACCAACGCCCAGCTGGCCGAACAACTGCGCCATGCCAACCGCGTGAAGTCGGAATTCGTGGCGACCATGTCGCATGAGCTGCGCACGCCGCTCAACGCCATTCTCGGGTATACCGACTTGCTGCGCGACGAACTGCTCGGCCCGCTGCTGCCCGAGCAGATCGATGCACTCGAACGCACGCGGGCACGGTCCCTCGACCTCCTGCAACTCGTGCAGGCGACGCTCGACCTCAATCGCCTGGAGGCGGGTACGCCCACGGTTGAACGCAAGGTCATCGGCGTCGGGGAGTTCGTGGAGTCGGTGCGCGCGCAGATCCCGGCGCGCTGGCTGAAACCGGAGGTGCGCCTCGAATTCCACGCGGAGGCTCCGGAGACACCACTGTGGACGGATGCGGGTAAGTTGCACGCCGTGGCGCGCAATTTGATTCACAATGCCCTCAAGTTCACCGAGCGCGGCAGCGTAACGATGACGGTCCGGCCCGGCCCGCAGCGTGAAAACGTGCTGATCGAAGTGCGCGATACCGGTTGCGGGATCCCCGCCGATGACATCGGCGTGATTTTCGATATGTTCGCGCAGGGCAGTAACGCTGCGGCACACGACGGCGTCGGGCTGGGCCTGCACCTGAGCCGACGCTTCATCGCGCTGCTGGGTGGCCACATCAACGTCGAGAGCCGGGTCGGTGAAGGCACGTTGTTCCGCGTCGACCTGCCGCTGGAGCGCCAGCCGACGCAGGGCACAGAAGATACGGCGAGTCGAAACGTCCTGATGATCTGATTCACATCTGGTCATCGTGATCCACAACCCCGCTGTACCGACCCGGCGCGCATCGCTATAGTATCGAGTTTGCCGTGGTTCACCCGATTGTCGCTGACGAGCTGACGCTGCTGGAGCAGGTGACCAGTCTGCTCAATGAGGCTCCGACCGCCGCTGCACCCTCTGAGGCGCCGCTGCTCGAAGATCTCACCCGCCTGCGCGAGATGCTGCGCGACGGCGAGAAGACCGAGGATCATGCGGCACTCCTGGAGCAGTGGAACCGGCAGTCGGCGCTCTTGGAGCAGCTACGGGCGGCGCGCCAGGCGCCGCAGGTGGACCGTGGCTCGCCCTACTTCGCGCATCTGCGCTTGCGTGAAGCCGGCGTAGAGCGCGACATCTTGCTCGGCAAGGCGACGCGACTGCAACGCGGCGTCCGCATCGTCGACTGGCGCAACGCACCCATCTCACGCATCTTCTATCGGTACCAGCAGGGCGAGCCGTACGAGGAGGAGATCGCTGGTCGGGTCATGAGCGGCGAGGTGGTGGCGCGCCGCACGGTCACCATTCGCAACCAGAAACTGCAACGCATCGACGCACCGGAGGGAGTCTTCACCCCCGACGAGCACGCCGCCGAGGGCTGGCAGCGCGTGCCGGTTGAGGCGCCACGTCTGGCCGGCGGAGAGGGAACCGCGTTGCGCGCCTACCAGGCGACGCAGGGGATGCACCGCCGCCTGGGCACCAATCTGGAGGGCAGCCGCCGGCGTGCCGACAAGCATCTGCCGGATATCGCCGGCCTGATCGACCCCGAACAGTTTGCACTGATCACGCGGCCGTCGACCGGGTTCGTCGTCATTCGCGGCACCGCCGGCTCCGGGAAGACGACCGTGGCCCTGCACCGCATCGCATATCTCGCCTACCACGATCCAACCATAGATTCGGCCCAGACACTGGTCGTGGTCTTCTCGCCGGCGCTGCGCGACTATGTCGGTCACGTCCTGCCGGCGCTCGGGGTCACCAACGTCCAAGCATGCAGCTTCCACGAGTGGGCTGCCGAGCACACCCGCCGGCTGTTCCCCAAGCTGCCGCGCCAGGTGCGCGAAGACACGCCCGCGCTGGTGCAGCGGCTCAAGCTGCACCCGGGCCTGCTCGTTGCTCTCGAACGGCAGGTGCAGCGCGTGCACGCGGAACCCAGCGTCGACCAGGTCATCGACGACTGGGCCAGCGTCCTGAGTCAGGCCGCCCTGCTCGAGGAAGTCTTCGCTCAAGTCGCGCCGGATGCTTTCACCACCGAAGAACTGGTGCGTGCAGCCGCCTGGAACCGTGATCGCTACGACGAGCTCTGCAACTGGATGCAGGGCGATGCCGAGGAGCCGGCCGAGCTCGATGCCGAGGACGACGCGCTGCTGTTGCGCGCCTGGCAGTTACGCATCGGCCCGCTGCCGGGGCGAGCGAAGGGTCCCCTGCGTTACCGCCACATCGCCATTGACGAGGTGCAGGACTTCTCGCCGGTCGAGGTGCAGGTGCTCCTCGGTTGCCTCGACGAGCAGCGGAGCATCACGCTCGCCGGTGACACCCAGCAGCATGTGATGAAGGATGCCGGGTTCACCTCCTGGCCCAAATTCTTCAAGGACCTCGGTCTGGAAGGCACCGAGGTGAACACCTTGCAGATCAGTTACCGTTGTTCGCGGCAGATTGCGGAATTCGCCGTCGGCGTGCTGGGTGAGCTGCGCGAGGACGACACGCCGCCCCTCACGACGCGCTCGGGGCCGCCGGTGGAGCTCTTCCGCTTCACCGACCACGGGGCCTGTGTGGCGTTCCTCGCCGATGCCCTCAAGGATCTCTTGGCAGTGGAACGCCTGGCGTCGGTCTGTGTGCTGGCGCCAACACGCGACCTGAGCGCGCTGTACCACCGCGGGTTGCAGAACGGCGAGGTGCCGCGGCTGCGCCGGGTCGAGAATCAGGACTTCACCTTTGCTCCCGGTGTCGAGGTAACCGAAATCGAGCAGGTGAAGGGTTTGGAGTTCGACTACGTCGTCCTGGTGGAAGTCAGCGCCGCCAACTTCCCCACTGTCCCAGCCGCACGCCGGCTGCTGCATGTGGGCGCCACACGCGCTGTCCACCAGCTGTGGCTGACCAGTGTCGGCACACCGTCACCGCTCGCGCGCGGGGACGAAGTGCGCAACACCGAGGCCGGCGTCGCTTAGGCGAGTCTGTTAGCCAACGCCTGCAACTGCTCGCGCAGGCGCGTGACTTCCGCTTCGAGGGCAGCGACGCGCTCCGCCAGGCCGGGAGCAGTCGGCTCGACCGGCCGTGCCTTCGCCACGTACGCACCGGCGGGCGGTTCGAGTGGATGCAGGTCCGGGCTCAACAGCTGGACGTAGCGCTCCGCACGCGACCCCGGCAACGGCGGCAGCCGCTGTACGAAACCGCGCTCGATGAGGGCATTCAGAATCCCCGCCAGTTGCTCGAGTGAATCGATGGGCGCCATCCGCGCGGCGCGGGCGCGCAAATCGCCGGGCGTCTGTGGGCCGCGCATCAACAGCTCGGCGAGCACCGCGAGCCCGGCCGCGTCGAGGTTCAGGGCATCCTTGCCATTGTGACAGAACTTTTCCACGCGGCTGTTCATCGGGAAGACCTTGCGCGCCATGTACTTCTGCTCCAGGCGTTCCAACGCCGCCACGACCTCGTCTTCCGAGAGTGCAAGGACCGGGTCGCGGTTGGACTTCTGATTGGCACCATTGGTCGCTGCATTGACGGTCAACGGGTACTGCTCGGGGGTGGTCAATGCCTTCTCGATCAGCACGCCGAACACGCGGGCCTCATTCGGGTCGAGTCGGATGTCGAGCGTCATGCCGCGGACAGTAGCAGAAATCGCGCGGGCGCAGAATCGGAGGCGGTCTTCCCACGCGGCGTACATCGGCGGTTGAATCTTGCTGTCTACGCTGTGAGTCCAGTCATCTGTTCGCTGACTTGCCACAGGCGTCGGGCGGCGGCGACGTCGTATGACTCCTTCGACGACCGTGCTTCCTTGCAGTTGCTGAAGTACTTGCCGCTGACACCTTCGACGTGCGGTGCCGACGCCAAATAGATGGAGGTCGCGGCGCCCGACGCGGGGGTGCGGAAGAACGGGCGGAGCATGGCGATCACCACCTTGGCCCAGCCCCCGTTGTTCGTTCCCAAACCGGTGGCGACGGCCCCTGGGTGCAGGCAATTCGCGGTCACCGCCGTGCCGTGGAGACGCCGCGCCAGCTCGTAAGTGAACAGGATGTTCGCCAGCTTCGACTGGCCGTAGATGCGCATGGTGCGATAGCTGCGCTCACCACCCAAGTCGTCGAAGTTCAGCGCAGCGAAGCGATGCGCATCAGATGCAACGTTGACGATGCGGGCCGGCGCGCTCGCCTTGAGGCGGTCGAGCAGCAAGTTGGTGAGCAAGAAGTACGCGAGGTGGTTCACGGCGAAGACCGTCTCGATGCCGTCGACGGTGAGCGTGCGATGCAAGTTGACGATGCCGGCGTTGTTGACCAGCACGTGCAGCGGCCGATCGGTGGCGAGGTAGTCGCGCGCCAACTGGCGGATCGCTTCCTGGGAGGACAGATCGGCGAGCATCACCTCGGTGTTGCGACTGCCGGTGGCGGTGCGGATCGCCGCGACCGTCTCGTCGGCGCGGCCACGGTCGCGGCACACCAGCACGAGAACCGCATCTATCCGTGCCAGCGCCAGGGCCGTGGCGCGGCCGATGCCCGAAGTGGCGCCGGTGATCATGCACGTTCGTCCGGTCATTCTCGCGCTGAGCTGCTAGGCAACAGACGTCGTGAGTGCCTTCATCCGTCCTCGTCTTCCTGCGCTTCAAGAATGGCGGAAAGATCGCGGCTGCCGTGAAAGACGTGGAGTATCTCAACGGCGTCCGGAAGCGGTCGGTAGAAGATGAGGTGCTTCCTGAATCTCTTGATGGGCCAGACCAAGACGCCAGCGAGACGTCGCGAAGGAGAATGCCAGGAGTGGCCAAGCCTTGGATGTCGAGCCAGGAGCCGGAAGGCCCTTTCTGCGGCGTCCAGGAACCGCGCCGCCGTTTCTGGCGAGCCCTGTTGCACGTAGTAGTTGCCCTGGGCGACGAGATCCTCAATGGCCGAGGGTCGCCGAATGATCCGCGGACGTTTCACCTCTGGCGGCGGTTTTTGGGGCCCAAAACGCGCCGGCGTATGTCCGCCCAATCCTTGGCGGTCATCTCTGTGGCCTCGCCGCTTTCAAGCGCTGCGAGGAGGTTCTGGTCGATCTGCTCACGGAGCTCGTGCCCGCGCTGCCGCAGTTGCGCCTCGCGCACCAGATGGCGGACATAATCGCTCGGTGTCCTGTAGCTCCCTTGTTTCACCTGGGTGTCGATGAACTTCTTCAGGGGACCGGGCAGGGAGATGTTCAGACTCGTCACACGCTCTTCCTCCTGCGGGTCAGGATATGCGAGAGTGGTAGAAGGGGTCAATAAGCGGCGCTCGGTGAAGCGCGGGGTTGGGTGAAGCGGACAGAGGGCATCGGTCTCATCGAGCTGCGGGAGCCTCGGCGGGCGGCGCAAGCGTAGCCACGCGCTCACCAGGCGCTGTCGCAGCTTGATAGAGGGCGGGGAGCGGCGCTCGTCGCCCCTTTTGGGTGGAAGTCAACCGGATCACCCGACACTGCATCCGTTCAGTGCGT
>DATKMS010000041.1:0-4350 GCA_035541735.1 Candidatus Margulisiibacteriota bacterium | reverse complement strand
GGCGTGCTCGGCGCCGAACAGTTGCCTGGCACGCGCGATCGCCAGGCGCTCGATGGCGTCCATGTTGCCGCAACCGTTGTAGTAGCGCGCGCTCGGCATGCCCTCGGCGTACTTGTTGCCGAAGACAGTCGCCTGCGCCGCGGTCACCGTCGGACTGACATAGTTCTCCGACGGAATCATCATCAAGGTGTCGCGCTGGCGCTGTTCCTCAGCCTCAAGGATCGCCGCCGCCTCGGGATCGCTATCACGAAAGTCCATGCATCACTCCCCTCTGGGAGGTCGCTCGACGCTCCCCGTATCGAGGTGGACCCAGGCGTTCGGTCCTCCAGAGTGCGCACTCCCTCGTGGTCAGTTCCACGTGTCCGGCCCGGAGCGGGACGCTGCGGCAATGCGCCGCAGCCGCCAGTCGTGCATCGAATTGTCTGGAAACGATAGACTGCGCCGGCAACGGACGTCAAGAGGGTTCTGCGAGCGTGGAAATCAGGCCCGGACGGCAGTGAAAGAGAAATGGAAAACCGGAAACAGGAAACGGGAAACCGGAAACAGGTCAATTGACCGGTCTTCCATTTCCGGCTTCTCCGTTCGACGTGGCACCGACTATGACAGCAACAGGTGCTCCCAGCGCAACCCGTGTGGTGCGAAGCTGGCGAAGTCGGCGTCGCGCGTCACCCAGGTGCACCCCTCCGCGATGGCGATCGCAGCGTGTTGCGCGTCGGCGACCAGCTTACCCGCCGCCTTCGTGCGCCGGCAGAGATCCGCCACCTGCTGCCAGTGTTGGCCCGACGGATTCACGACGCGACAGCGGGGATGGGTAACCATCTGGTCGATGACGGCCAGCGCCGTCGAGAGTGGCGTGGCGCGGGGGTAGATCCGCGCGTTGGTCACGATGCGGACGAAGCCTACTGCAACGAGGACGCTGAGCGCGAAGGGTTGCCGGTCATTGACCAGATCCGTCAGCCACCGCTTGTAGGCCTGGTGCACGGTCTCGTCGGCGCGATGCGCGTACACGAGCACGTTCACGTCCGGCATCAACATGGTTCAGCGGCGTACCGAGTGCCGGTCCTCTTCCTCGATGAGTGTCGCAAAATCGGCCGGCTCTCGGTGAACCCTGGCCTTCGGGTTGCCGAAGGTGATCATGTGAAAAGCGGGAGCCTCGGTGACCGGCTTCGACAGGGACTCGCGCAGCGCTTGGTTCACGATGCCGCTCAGCGTTGTGTTCAGTGCCGCGGCCCGTCGCTTGGCCTGTTTGAACAGCTCGTCATCGACAACCACGGTTGTGCGCATAGAGATGAGCATATAGATGCACACCCAAGCCGTCAACCCGGCGCATGCGCCATGACTCATGGCCCATCACCCGTGACCCGTCAGCCACCGGCCATCACAGCCGGTCGATACGCTCGACGTACCGGTACTCGACGTGCCCGGTGTCGCTGATGAGGAGATTGATCGCGAAGCTAATCACGCTGAGCAGCCGCGCGCCGAGCACCGCCGACCAGAAACCGTGGACCGTGAAACCGCACACGACGTCGCCGGTGAGCTTCAGCGTCGCGCCGTTGATGACGACGGTGAACAGGCCGAGGGTCAGCAGGTTGATCGGAAACGTGATGAGCAGCGCCAGCGGCCGGAGAATGGCGTTGAAGATGCCGAGCACAACGGCCGCGAAGAACAGGGGCACAATGCCGTCGACTGCGGATGCGGGTAGCGCGGATAGTCCGCTCCTCAATCGTCGCCGGGAACCGCGGCCGGCCGCCACAGGCCAGTTTTCCATCTTCGATTTTCGGTTTCCTGTTTTCCATTTTCTTCGTCTTCGCTTCCGGCTCTGCCGGGTTAGGAACTGGCCGGGTCCACCTTCTCCGGGGCGATGCCGAAGTCGCTGAGCGCTTGCGCGACGTCCGAGCGTTCAACTTCGCCGCGCTGGGCCAGCACCGCGAGCGCCGCCACCGTGATGGACTCTGCATCGACCTCGAAGAAGCGGCGCAGGGCGGGGCGCTCGTCGCTGCGCCCGAAGCCGTCGGTGCCAAGGGCATACAGACCTGCCGGGACGAACGGCGTGATCTGGTCGGCGACGATCTTCATGTAGTCGCTCGCGGCAACGATAGGGTAGGGCTCCCCGGCCAACAGGCTCGCGAGATACGATTGGCGCGGTGCGGCGGTGGGATGCAGCAGGTTCCAGCGTTGCACGGCCAAGGCGTCGCGCCGCAGCTCCAGGAAGCTGGTGACGCTCCACACGTGCGCGGCGACCCGCCGCTGCGCCAGCAGGTCTTGCGCGCGCTGCGCCTCGCGCACGATGGCGCCGCTGGCGAACAGGTGCACACGCGGCCAACCGGGCACCTCGTCTGCGGGAAACAGCTTGTAGCACCCGCGTAAGATGCCCTCGCGTGCCCCGTCCGGCATCGGCGGGTGCGTGTACATCTCGTTGGCGACCGTGAGGTAGTAGACAACGTCCTCGCCCTGGACGTACATGCGGCGAATGCCCTCCTCGACGATCACGGCGATCTCGTGGGCGTACGCCGGATCGTAGGCGCACACGCTGGGTACCGTGCTGGCAAGCACGTGGCTGTGTCCGTCTTGATGCTGCAGCCCCTCGCCGGCGAGCGTCGTGCGGCCGGCGGTGGCGCCGACCAGAAATCCCCGGCCGCGCGCGTCGGCGTTCTGCCAGATCAGGTCACCGATGCGCTGAAAGCCGAACATGGAATAGAAAAAGAAGAACGGGATGGTATTGACACCGTGCGTCGCATACGCGGTCCCGGCGGCGGTGAACGACGCCATCGCGCCCGCTTCAGTGATGCCCTCTTCGAGCAGCTGCCCGTCGGTGGCCTCGCGATAGAACGCGACGACGTCGGAGTCCACCGGTTCGTACTGCTGCCCCTTCGAAGAGTAGATGCCGAACTTGCGAAACAACGCATCCATGCCGAAGGTGCGTGCTTCGTCCGGCACGATGGGGACGATCAGCGAGCCGATCTGCGGGTCGTTCATCAAGTGGCGCAGCAGGCGGACGAGCACCATGGTCGTCGCGACCTCGCGATCGTCGGAGCCGCTGAGGAACTCGCTGAACAGTGACGGCGGCGGCGGGGTGATGGGAGCCGCCATGGCGCGACGCTGCGGCACATGGCCGCCGAGGGCGCGCCGGCGCTCGAACAGATACTCCATCTCCTCGCTGTCCGTCGGCGGCCGGTAGAAAGGCGTCTCCGCCAGATCCTCTTCACGAATCGGAATGCCGAGGCGGTCGCGGAAAGAGCGCAACTCCTTCTCGTTGAGCTTCTTCTGCTGGTGGGTGACGTTGCGTCCTTCGCCCGCCTCTCCCAAGCCGTAGCCTTTGATGGTCTTGGCGAGAATCACGGTGGGCGCGCCGTGGTGCTCCACCGCCGCCTTGTACGCCGCGAAGACCTTTTCCGGGTCATGGCCGCCGCGGCGCAGCTTGCGCAGTTTGGCATCGGTGAAGTCCTCGACCAGCGCCAGCAACTGCGGCTGCACGCCGAAGAAGTGCTCGCGGATGTAGGCGCCGGACTCGACGGTGTACTTCTGGTATTGCCCGTCGTTGACCTCGGTCATGCGCTGCGCGAGCAGGCCTTGGTCGTCGCGCGCCAGCAGCTGATCCCAGTCGTCGCCCCAAATGACCTTGATGACGTTCCAGCCGGCGCCGCGGAAGGCGGCTTCGAGTTCCTGGATGATCTTGCCGTTGCCGCGCACCGGCCCGTCGAGGCGCTGCAAGTTGCAGTTGATGACCCAGATGAGGTTGTCGAGCTGCTCGCGCGCCGCCAGGGTGATGGCCCCCAGCGCTTCCGGCTCGTCCATCTCGCCGTCGCCCAGGAAGGCCCAGACGCGGCCGCCGTCGTGCGCGGTGTGCCCGCGCGCCTGCAGGTAGCGGTTGAAGCGTGCCTGGTAGATCGACGCAATCGGCGACAGGCCCATCGACACGGTCGGGAACTGCCAGAACTCCGGCATGAGCCGAGGATGGGGATATGAGGAGACACCGCCGCCCGCCGCCAGCTCGCGCCGGAAGTTGTGCAGTTGCTGCTCCGAGAGCCGGCCTTCGAGGAAGGCCCGCGCGTAGACGCCCGGAGATGCGTGTCCCTGGAAGTAGACTTGATCGCCCGGCAGGCCGTCGTGCGGCGCGCGGAAGAAGTGATGGAAACCGACCTCGAACAGCGTGGCGACCGAGGCGTAGGTCGAGATGTGGCCGCCGATGCCGGCGTGGTGCTTGTTGGCGTGCACCACCATCGCCATGGCGTTCCAGCGCATCACGTTCTTGATGCGGCGTTCGATCTCGCGGTCGCCGGGATACGGTGGCTGCTCGTCGGCGTGGATGGTGTTGACGTAGGGCGTGCTGAGGTGCGCCGGCACGGTCAG
>DATKMS010000040.1:0-3500 GCA_035541735.1 Candidatus Margulisiibacteriota bacterium | reverse complement strand
GTGAGCACCGTGCGGTTTCCAGTATCGCTCTCCACTCTCCGTGTGACGCGCGCGCCAGCGGCCACTACAGTGGCGACGGGAGTGGCGACGGCTGATGGTCTCACCGGCATGGTTGACCTCGTGTGGAATGCCGCCGGGCTCGACATCAAGCGCTTGTCGGTGCGTGACGCCCAGTCAGACGCGACTCTCTCGTTGCGACTCGAGGAGCGCGAGTTCGACCTGACGTTCGCCGGGAGCTTGAACTCGGCGACTCTCGAGGCATTACTGCGCGATGAACACGATGTCGCCGGGTCGATCCACGGTGACTTTCGCGCGCGCATCCTCATGGACCAACCCGCCCGCTCGACCGCGAGCGGGCGTCTCGAAGCGGTGCACGTGGCGCTGCCGGGACCCGGAGACCTCCGGCTGCACGTCGCGCATGCGGACCTGCACGCCAGCGGCGGCTTGCTGGCCATCGATGCCGAAGGTGCGGTGGGCGATGGTCCCTTCCTGCATCTCCACGGCTCACTACGCCCGGCCACAGATGCGTTGATCGCCGACCTCGATGTGTCGGCCGGGCGGGTCGAGTGGGTGCGCCTGGCCCCGCTGCTGGCGCCGTCAACGGCGAGCGACAGCGAGAGCGGCCCGGCGGCCAGGCACCCGCTGCGAGTGCGCGGGAAGGTGCGGATCAACGCTGAGTCGTTCACCTATGATGACTACACGTGGCAGCCGGTGCATGCGGTCGTCGATCTGTCGGGCGCGCTGCCGTCCATCACTGTTACCCAGGCCAACCTGTGCCGCATCGCGACGCCCGGAAAGATCGCGCCGACACCAGGCGGCGTCAGCGTGCACTTCAAGCCCGCGGCGAAGAATCAACTGCTGGGTGAGATCGTCGGTTGCTTGTTCGGTCGGCCGGCGCGCGTCACGGGTCAGTGCAGCCTCGCTGCGCAGATCGACGCGGCCGGGCCGGCTGCCAACATTCTCACGTCGGCACGCGGTCACGTGCAGCTGGATGCCACGAAGGGACGGTTCTACCAAGGCGGCGTCATCGAGAAGGTTCTCGCCGTGATGAGCATTGGCCACGGATCCTGGAACCTCCTCGCGGACTTGACCGACGACGGATTGCCCTACAACACGATCGACGCGAAGGCGGACCTGCGTGACGGCAAGCTGGTCCTGACTGAGGTAACCGTGGACGCGCCGTCCGTCAAGATGGGGGCCGAGGGCACGATCGACCTGACCGCCGGAACGGTGGATCTGACATTGCTGGCGGCGCCGTTGAAGACGGTCGACACGGTCGTCAGTCACGTTCCGGTCCTCGGCCGCGTTCTCGGCGGCAGCCTCCTCACCATACCAATCAAGGTGAGGGGTTCGCTCCGGGATCCCGAGGTGATACCGCTCGATCCGTCGGAGGTTGGCAGCGGACTACTGCGTGTCATGACGAGAGTCGTCAAGCTGCCACTGCGTCTCCTGGAACCATTTCGTTCAGGCGAGGGAAAGCCATAAGCGACCACGACGTTGGCCTACGGGATCTCCTTCCCGCGCTCGACCCCCTTCAGCGGACCACTGCTCAGGTAGGCCTCCACCGCTTCGCCGAGTGTCGCGTAGAACGTTTCGGCGCCGAAGCGCGCAAAGAGTTCGAAGCGCTTCAGCTTATCCTTGACCGGATCCTTCATCTCCGCGAAGCACAGCTCGATACCCTCGGCATGCAGACTAGCGTCGAGTTCTGCCAGGATGTCGGCGGCGGTGACGTCGACGCTCGTCACCGGCTCGGCCGCGACCACCACCCAGCGCACGGGCGTGGGTGAACTCCTCACCGCCCTGAGCACACGCTCGCGGAAAAGCTCCGCGTTCGCAAAGAAGAGCGGTGCATCCCAACGGAACAGCACCAGGCCCGGAATCCGGGTGGCTTGCGGATAGCGGCTGATGTCGTGGTAGCCCCTCATGTGTTCGACACGTCCGAGCACCGCCGAATGCGGCCGCCAGCCGTCCCACAGGAACTCGATCACGGCGATCAGCACTGCGATCCCGATGCCGGGAACCGCGCCGAACACCGCGACGCCGGCGAAGCAGACCATCGACAGCCAGAACTCCCATTGCTGGATGCGATAGATGCGGCGCAGATCGGTGACTTCGACAAGGCCGATGGCTGCGGCGATGACAACAGCCGCGAGCGCCGTGCTCGGCAGGTCCTGGAGTAGGTTCGGTGCCGCCACCAGCAGCAGCGCAATGGCGAGCGCGCCGACGACACCGGTTAGTTGCGTGCGCGCCCCGGCGGCCTCGGCCACCGGGGTGCGGGATGCGCTGCTACTGATTGGAAAACCCTGGACGAAGCCGGCAGCCAGGTTGGCGATGCCGAGACCGACCATCTCCTGGTTGGGGTCGACCGGCATGTGCAGCCGCGCCGCGTAGGCGCGCGACAGCACGCTCGTATCCGCGCACGACACCAGTGCCACCGCCAGTCCGCCCATCAGCACCGAGGTCATATCGGCGACGCCGATACGCGGCAGCGACGGCACGGGCAACCCCTGGGGCAGCGGGCCGAGCACCGACACGCCCGCGCGCGCCGCGAGGTCGAAGCCGTCCACGGCCAGCGTGGCAGCTACCACTGCGATCAGAACTGCCGGGATGCGTGGGCGGCGTTGCAGAAACAGAATCGCCGCCAGCGTGCCCGCACCCACGGCGAGCGCTACGGCGTTGGTCTTTCCCTCGAGCACGGCGCGGCCGATGGCCCAAATCTGCCGCAGGGGCCCTTCCGCCTTTGCGGAGAAGCCCAGGAGCTTCGGGAGCTGACTGAGGAGCACCGTCAGCGCGATGCCGTTCATGTAGCCGTAGCGGATCGGCTTCGAGAGGAGTTCGGTCACGAAGCCGAGCCGTGCAAAGCCCGCTGCGACGCACACGATGCCCGAGACGATCGCCATCGCGCTCGCGGGCACGACCGCGCGCTGCGGGTCGCCGGCCGAGAGCGGCAGCACGACCGCCAGGATCACGCCCGCCAGCGCGGAATCCGGACCAAGCACAAGGATGCGGCTCGGGCCGAACACCGCGTAGGCGAGCAGCGGCACGATCGTCGCGTAGAGGCCGAAAATGCCCGGAACGCCCGACGCCACGGCATATGCGATGCCCACGGGCACCAGCATCGTCGTGAGCACCAGCCCGGCGACGATGTCATGGCGGAGCCAGGCCCGTTGGTACGACCTCATGACGCGCAGGCCAGGCAGCCAGCGCAGCCACGAGGCGTCACCGCCACTTCGAGCGGAACTGCTCATGGCCAATTCACGCTGCGGTCGATGCAAAGGTCAGGCGTGTAAATCAATTCCCCCCAACTCCGGAGAGTCACGAAACGCATCGCCATGAGAGCGGCGACGCGCAAGCACCGGGCGGGGTGTCCGGCTCACTGGATCCAACCCTGCTGCTCGAATCTGGTCTTGAGCACATCGGCGATCTCCTTGGCAGTTGCCTTGGCGCGGCCCTCGAGCTGGCTACTGCCGCTCGCTTCTCCGTAGATTTTCATCCCGCCG
>DATKMS010000039.1:0-17392 GCA_035541735.1 Candidatus Margulisiibacteriota bacterium | reverse complement strand
GGCACAACCCCCACCGAGCAGCACGACGCGTTCACCCTTCTGGGCAACCCGCCCGCACGTTGGTTCGAACCGGACAACGGTCAGCCGGTCAACTACTTCGTCGATCCCTCCGGGGACAACCAACTGGGACCAACGATTTCGCGCACCGCCGCGGACGCGGCCTTCGCCGCCTGGACAAACGTCACCAGCGCCAGCGTGACGCTGCAGGACGCCGGCAACACCGGGCCGATCCGCTTGAACGATTGCACGACAACCACCTCGCGCATCATATTCAACGATCCGTTCGGCGAGATCACCGATCCGAGCGGCTGTGGCGGGGTCATCGCCGTGGGCGGCTACTGCAGCTCAGGCAACACGAAAGTGGTCAATGGCACGCAGTTCTTTCAAATCGTCACCGGTCGAGTCACCGTGAACAACGGATGGGGCAACTGCTCCCTGTGGAACCAGTGCAACCTCGCGGAGGTTCTGACGCACGAGGTCGGTCATACCCTCGGCCTGGGGCACTCCTCCGAAGTATCGCCCGCACCGAACGCCACGCTCGGTGACGCCACGATGTACTATCTGGCGCATTTCGACGGCCGCTGCGCAGCGGTACGCAGCGACGACATTGCCGGGATCAGCTTCATCTACCCACAGAACGGCACGCCGACGACCACCCCGCCGCCGACCGCGACGCGCACCGCGCCCTCCACACGCACCGCCACACCCACCGCGACGATCGTTCCGCCCGCAACCCCGACACCCAGTGTCGCACCGCGATACGATGTCAGCGGTCAGATTCGCTACTCCGGCAGCGGCCTTCCCGTGGGCGCGGTGACCGTCCAGCTCGAGGGCCCAACACCCGCGAGCACTGAGACCGACTCCACCGGTCAGTTCGGGCTCAATGGCCTCCCCGAGGCAATGTGGTGCGTCGTGCCGCAGAAGTTGGGCGGCAGCAACAACAGCATCAACGCTGCCGACGCAGTCGCCGTGCTGCAAGCCGTCGTGGGCATACGATCACCGGACGCCGCGCAGCAGATTGCCTGTGACGTCAACGGCGACGGCAAGCTGAGCGCGGTGGATGCGGTATTGATGCTCGAATACAAAGTGGGCGACATCACCAGCTTCCCGGCAGCCGACCGCTGCGGATCAGATTGGGTGTTTGTGCCGCAACCGGATGCCGCTAGCAACCTCCAGGTGATGCCTCCCGGGCTCGCCCCAGGAACCTGTCAGTCCGGGGCGATCTGCTGGGCGTCGCTCGCGAGTTCGGCTACGAACCAGAACTTCATGGCGGCGCTGTTCGGCGATTGCTCGGGCAACTGGCAGCCTGCCGCAGCGGGCCTGGGCTATAGCGAAACGAGCCACTCTGGCGTGGTGCGCCTCGGTGCTGCCCGGGTCGACCGCCGGCCGCATGCCACCGGCGGCTCCAATTTGCGCGTGCCGCTGTCGGTCGACGCGAGCGTGCGTGGCCTCGACGTCACACTGCATTACGATCCCACAGCCTTGACACCGGTCGCTGCGCGACGCACCCACGCAGCCCGGCACGCGCTCGTAGCCATGCATGTTGCCGAACCCGGTACGCTCGCGCTGTCCCTCGCCAGTGCCGAACCGCTGCGTCCCGGCACCGTCCTGACGCTCGAGTTCGTGCGGCGGGCGGCTCGGGCGCACGCGACCATCGACGTCACCTCCGCCACGCTGAGCGCAGACTAAGCGCGGCGCTCGGTCTTCTTGCCTTTCGGCCGCCCGCTCCGGACTCGTCCCCCCGCTGCCGTGGCGGCTGGCGCCCGCGCTTTCACCGGCGCCCAGGAGCCAAGTCCGAGCAGTTGATTGAAGTGGATGCCCCCCCAGATGGCGAATGGGAAGAGTTGCGTGTCCATACCTTGCACGAACGAATTCCCGAAGCCATACAGCCACCGCGCAACCGGCCCATATCCGGGGATGCTACTCGCGTAGAGCGCCTTTACGGTCACCGCAATGTCCAACACCTGCAGCAGCACCGCCAAGCCGAGCGCCAGTGCCAGACGCTTGAACTTCTGCTGATAGGTGCGCGCTGGGGTGGCCAACATCAAGGGTATCAACAAGACCAGATTTGCCTGGACCCATTCCGCGGGGATGCCGTCCTGCACGGTTGGGAAGCGCCGATGTTGATAGAAGATCGCCGGCCTTCCTTCAGTCGTCTCGCGGACATGCATGTTCGTGACCTGATTGAAATTCGGGTCGCTGGATCTTTCCGTGAGGTGCAAGAAGCCACTGGTCAGCGTCGCCAACAGCTGCGTGTAGGCCGGCTCCAGCGGTCTCCACAGCACGTAGGTCAGGAAGAAGAAGAGCAGGAGGCGCCCGAGGAAGACGAGCGGCTTAACGCCCAGGCGCATCGGCGAAGCGTCCCGCCCAGAAGAGCCATGTCGCCACGGCGATACAAACCACGAGCGCCTGGGCAACGTACACGTGGGTGTCGTGAAAGTACTGGTGCGCGAACAGGCCGATCAGGAACAGCGTGATGACGCGCAGGAGATTGACCCCGTGGATGATCACTACGCCCATCGCGGCGCCTATCGCCTTGGCACGCGGTCTGGCCGGGTACGCAAACACCGCCGCCAAATAGATCATCGTCGGCACAGCGCCGGAACAGGCGGGACTCACCTCGACCGCGAAGCCGGTGGAGCCAATGTTTTTCCCCTCGCGCACGACCGGGAAGCCGATCACGGCGCCGAGCCCCTTCAGACACAGCCAGCTCAACCACGCGCTCAACTGCGCCAACATCTCGCCGATGTCGATCCGCTCAACGATCGGCGAGTAGGTCAACAGTGAGAAGAACACCGCAATCAGAATGACGAACGTTCCGACGACGCGAATCGTTAGCCACTGGGCGGCAAGAAAGGCACGCAGAGACTTCAGCATCCAGACACAGAGCCCGTTTCACCCGCCCGTGGCGTGCGCGGATTCTACGTTGCGAGCACCCAAAGTCAAGCAAGCCACACCCCCCGAACCCGGCGCACGCGTGCGCGCCGGGGCTGCGTGAGAGTCGCCGGCACCTGCGGGCCCAACGCATTGACAGATTGGCAAATCTGCACCTATGGTCCGGCCGACTATGGACGCCCGACTGGCCAGCGTTGTGAGCATCGTGCGCCGCGCACTCTCCCTGGTCTCCGCCCTGATCCTTCTCGCGTTGCTGGCCGCGGTTTTCACCGCGTATCTCACGGTCAGCGGCCGTAGCTTGCCGATCTTGCGCAACGTCGTCACAAGGCTGGGCACCCTTCTGCAAGGCCAACGTACGGAGCAACTGAGGCTCGATGTTCGCGTGACCCCGGAGACCGGGCACGTGACGGGAACCGCAACGCTCACCGTCCGTGCCCTCACCGACGGCCGGCAGCGCTTCTCCTTCCTGCTCAATGACAGCCTGCGGGTGCGCGCCGTGCGCATCGCAGGCCACGACGCGCCGCTGGCTGCGTATCAGCTGTGGCTGCTCACCATCGTGGATGTCGGCTCTCCGGTTGCGAAGGATGCCACGGTGGAGCTCACTCTCGACTACGAGGGTCCGCTCGCCACCGAGTTCTTCGGGATCCCTGCAAGCATCGTCAACCCCCAGCAGATCGTGCTCAACGTCGATACGTTCTGGTACCCGACTGACCTGCAAGGCTTCTTCACCGCTGATGTCACCGTGACGGTGCCGAGCACTATGACCGTCGTCACCAACGATCCGGGCGCCACGCGCGTCACACGCGGCGACGTGCAGGTGGTCCACTGGACGAGTGGGCGGCCGATCGGCGGAATGTCGCTGGTGGCTGGCCCGTACGAAGTGACGTCGCAACAGCGCGAGGGCATCACCTATCGCCTGTACCTCCAGAGCACCGTGCAGCTGGATCGCACCCGGGTCCTCGATTTGATGACGACGGCCAACCGCACTCTGGAGACACGCTACGGCGCGTCCGGCTTCAAGCACGTTACGATGGTCGTGGGTGACAATATCCGGCGGGCATTCAACGACGGTTCAGGGCTCATCGGGATCGCACCCCCCTATTTCCGCGGCGGCGACTATGGCTTCGGAATCGCCGCACACGAAATCGCGCATAACTGGTGGGGCGGCACGGTCGCAGAGAAGTGGCTGGCGCCGGACACCGGTGGCGAATGGATCGTCGAGGGCTTCGCAGAGTTCTCAAGCCTGCTCGCAGCCGAGGCCGCGTACGGCCGCGATGCCTTGACGCAGCGTCTGGCCGGCGAGTTCTTCGACCCGGCACGCCAGGGGATCGTCGCCCGCATGTCCGTCCTGGACAACGCGCTGGCAGAAGCCGGCGCGCGCGACACCATCTACCACAAGGGAGCATACGTTGCGTTCATGCTGCGACACGTCCTCGGTGACGAAGCGTACTTCGAGGCCCTGCATAAGTTCCTCGACCGCTTCCGCTATCAGCAAGCAACCGATCACGACCTCCAGCAAGTCTTGCAAGAATCCACGACGCAGGATCTCACGCCGTACTTCACGGATTGGGTACGCTCCAACAAACTGGCCGACCTGTCGCTGGACGGCACCAGCGGTACCGACGTGAGCGTGACCAACCGTGGTGCCGCCGTGATTCCGGGAAAGGTGGATCTGTGGAAGTTCAGCAAGGGGGGCGGCGCGCCGCTCCACAGCACCGTGCAGATTGGCGAGCGCGTCACCCTGGAGCCTGACATCGACTACGCCGTGCTCGACCCTCAACTCGAATGGGCCGACGTGGAGCGCGAGAACAACCGCTACCCGCGCCGCAACGATCCGCTGTACGTCCGCAGTTCGCCACGCGGCGAGGTCGCCATCACCCGCGGCGAGGCGTTCCCGTGGGCGCGCACCGCGGTGTCCAGCATCGACCGAGACGGGCGCCCGCTGCACACTTGGGACCTCACGCGTGGTCTTGCGACACCGCCAACCTGGTCGCCGGACGGTGCACGAATCATCGTCAGTCACTCAATGGCGGATCAGATGTTCCCACCCATTGTGACCCTGGCAAACGATGGCGCGCAGCGCACCGTCGGGCAGGGCAACGCCCCGGCCGGCGGAATGGACAGCACGATCTACGCCGCACGCGGCGACCGCATCGTGCGGTTGCGCACCGACGGTGCCGAGGCAACGATCGTGCAGCGCTGCGGCGACACGCTCGATGCACCACTGCCCTCCCCTGACGGCGAGCACCTGCTCTACACCGCGGCGCACAGTAGCCGGCAAGAGCTGCGGGTGGTCCGCCAAGATGGCAGCGACGATCGTCTGGTGCTGTCGCTGGATCGCGATCGGGTGCTGTACCGCTGGGCACCCGACGGAACCCGGCTGTATGCCATCGTCGGCAGCAACTGGGATTGGCAGATCTGGCAGGTGCCGCTCGGCGTCGGGCCCGTCGAGACGCTGGCCGCATCCGCCGCCGTCATCAGCGATCTGGCGGTTGCGCCCGACGGCGCCAAGCTCGCATTCACCGCCGCCCCGACGCTCGACTACCCACACAACCGCCGGCAGCTCTACATCATGAATCTCGGTGATCGCAGCGTGCGCCCGATCGATGTGCCGCAATTGGATTTCAGCTCCCTGACGTGGACGGACTCCGACAACATCTTGGTGATCGCCGCCACCCGTGAGCCGTGGATCCTGCCCGCGGCACGCGTGCTCAAGCGTGTGCGCCTCGCGGACGGTGGTGTCGAGGACGTGCAGTAAGCTACGCGCCCTCGCGCGCACGAGCAATGTTGCGCGGCTCCGGTGGTAGGTTCAACACTTCGGTCTGGAACAGGTCGACCATGTAGTCGACCACGTTGCGCATCGACACGACCCCCACCGGCCGGCCCTCGTCATCCACGAGCGGAATGTGACGAAACCCCCCGACACTCATTTTGTTCAACGCGTAGGCGGCGCGCTCGTCCGGGCTCAGACACTCAGGGTCGCTGGTCATCACCCGCTGGACCATCGTCCGGTCGATGTCGACGGGCGATCCAACGATCTTCGTCAGCACGTCGCGTTCGGTAAAGATGCCAACCAGGCGGTGCCCCTCCTCCACGAGGACACATCCCGTGCCGTTTTGATTCATCCGTTCGATTGCCACACGCACGCTGGCAGTCGGCGCTACACACACCGCCGGCTTCAAGGTGGCCAAGGCGCGGATTGGCTGGTGCAGAATCGCCGCGCCCAGGCGCGCCGCATCGGCGGCTCGCTCGTCGGCAATTGCTTCTTCTTCGAGGATGATATCTTCGTTCATCTCGACCTCCTTGCGGAACCGGAGTCTTCGAAGGATGGAATTATACCATGCCGTGTCAACTCGCCCAGCCTGGCCGGCAACCCCTTCGCCTTTGCTTTCCGGTGGGTCGGTGCTACATAACCCGCTCAGTCAATGAATCGAGCCTGGCGACAGTCGGTCGTTTTCGGGGATTAGCGTAGACAAACTGGGGAGCGACAAGCCGGCGCGCGTGCTGCCAGGTGGCGGTGCCAGTGCGCGCCGCGGATACGGAACGATATGGCGCGTGGGACGGCGGCAGCAGCATTGGTGGAACGGCGAGTGGAGACCGAAGGGCCTGGCACGCGCCCCCGTGCCAGCGGCAAGTTCCTGTTTCGCGGCTCCGACAAGCTCTTTCTGCGCGGCGTCTCTTACGGGCCCTTCGCCGTCGCCGCGCACGGCGACCCGTTCCCCGAGCGCGACATGGTGCAACGCGACTTCGCGCTGATGCGCGATCTGGGTGTCAATTGCTTCCGCACCTTCACGCCACCGCCCGAATGGCTGCTTGACCTCGCGGAGGAATACGACCTCGGCGTCCTCGTTGGCTTGCCGTGGACGCAGCACGTCTGCTTTCTGGATGACCCGGCGGTGGCGGCAGGCATCCGCAAGCAGGTGGCCACCGGGGTCGAAGCCTGCAAGCAACACCCAGCCGTCTACGCATTCCTCATCGGCAACGAGATTCCCCCGGACGTCGTACGCTGGCACCAACCCGAACGCGTGCGTGCTTTCCTGCGCGAGCTCTACGACATCGTCAAGCGCATCGAGCCGGACGCGCTGGTGAGCTACGCCAACTTCCCGACCACCGAGTACCTCGACCTCGACTTCCTCGACTTCGTGTCGTTCAACGTCTATCTGCACCGCGAGCGCGACTTCCGCCGCTACCTGTCCCGGCTGCAGAACCTCGCCAAGGACAAGCCCCTGGTGCTCACCGAGTTCGGCATCGACTCCATTCGCGAAGGCGCCGCCGAGCAGGCGCACATCCTGTCCTGGCAGGTGCGCGCCGCCTTCGAGTCGGGCGTCGCCGGCACGGTGGTTTTCTCGTGGACCGACGACTGGTTCACCGGCGGGTTCCAGATGGAGGATTGGGCCTTTGGAGTGGTGGATCGCGAGCGGCACAAGAAGCCGGCCTATCACGCAGTGCAGAAGCTTTACTGCGGTCAACTGCCGCCGCCGCTCGAGCGCGCGCCGCGCATCTCGGTGGTGATCTGTGCCTTCAACGCGGAGCGCACCATGGACGCGTGCCTGGCATCGCTCCGCACGCTGCGCTACCCGAACTACGAGGTCATTGTCATCAACGACGGCTCCACCGATCACACGCTGGACATCGCGCAACGCTACCCCGAAGTGCACATCTTCTCGCAGGAGAACAAGGGATTGAGCGTGGCGCGCAACGTTGGCTACGAACACGCCACGGGCGAGATCATTGCCTACACGGATTCGGACTGTGTCGTCGATCCCGACTGGCTCACCTACCTGGCCTACAAGTTCGTCCACAGCGGCTTCGTGGCCGTCGGCGGCCCCAACCTGCCGCCGCCCGAAGAGTCGCGCACCGCCGCCTGCGTCGCGGCGTCACCCGGCGGTCCGGCGCACGTGCTGCTCGACGACGAGGTCGCCGAGCACATTCCTGGCTGCAACATGGCCTTTTTGAAGTCGGCCCTCGAAGAGATCGGCGGTTTCGACCCGATCCACCGCGCCGCTGGCGACGACGTCGACCTCTGCTGGCGGCTGCAGAACAATGGGCACGCCATCGGCTTCAGTCCGGCAGCCATGGTCTGGCACTTCCGCCGCAACACGATCAAGGCCTACCTCAAGCAGCAAATGGGCTATGGGAAGGCGGAGGCGCAGCTCTTCTTCAAGCATCCGTTCCGCTTCAACTTGCTCGGACAGTCGCAATGGATTGGCCGCATCTACGGCGACCTGGGTATGTCGCTGTTCTCGCGCCGGCCGATCATCTACCACGGCGTCTTCGGCCGCGGCCTGTTCCAGACGCTGTATGAGCCGTCGTCCTCGCTGCTGTCGTACCTGCCGTTCACGCTCGAATGGAACGCGCTCAGTCTGGTGCTGTTCATCGGCGCGCTGATCGCCGGCCGCCACGAGCTTCTCGCCAGCATGCCGCTGGCGGTCGCCATCGTCTGCGCCGGAGCGCGCGCCTGGCGCGCCAAGCTCGACCCGCGCTACGACGGCATCGGCAGCCGGCTGCTGATCACCATGCTCATCTACCTGGGCCCGCTGCTGCGCAGTCTGCAGCGCTACCTGTATCGCATCCAGGGCGCGACCAACGTGGCGCGCATTCAGTTTGAAGAGCCTGGGCAGCGGCCGCGCGTGCAGTGGGCCAAGCGCCAGTTCTTCCTCGCGTACTGGTCGGATCGCGGCTTCGAGAAGGAAAACCTGCTGCACGCGTTGATGGAGTTCCTGCTGCCACGCAAGTATCTGATCGCCATCGATCAAGGCTGGGACGACCGCGACGTTACCGTCTATCGCGGCATCTGGTCGAAGGCGGACGTCAAGGTGGCAGTGGAGAACCACGGCGGCAGCAAGCGCTTCTTTCGCATTCGCTGCCGCGTCCGCGAGTCGTGGCTGGCACGCGTCGCGGTGAGCGGTCTCGCCGCCATTGCCACGATCGGCTGGTTCGCCGACCTCTGGGAGATCGCCGCCGTGGGACTGTTGCTCGGTCTGCTCAGCCTGCTGGTCGTCGGCGTCGACAACATCCGCCTCGGGCGGACCATGTACCACGTGCTCGAAGTCGTCGCCAAGCACATCGAGTTGACGCCGGTCAAGAACGAGAAGCAGTGAGCGGGGGCAGACTCGCCGCCCGTTGGCGTCTCGCATGCACCTCGTTGCCCACATCGTTCGTCACCTGCGCCCGTATCGCGGCGCCTTCCTGTTGGCGATCGTCCAGGTGGTGCTCATCAGTGCGCTGGAACTGCTCAAGCCCTGGCCGCTGAAGCTGGTGATCGACTACGTGCTGCCGCGCCGGCCGCCACCCTGGCCGGTGCTCGCCGGGCTCAGCCCGCCGGCGCTGTTGGGCGTGGCCACGGCGGGGCTCATCGCGATCTACGGCACGCTGGGCATTGCCAGCGTGCTCAACAACTTCACCACCATCTCCATCGGCCAGGCCATGGTGAACGACCTGCGCAGCCGCCTCTACCAGCACCTGCAGCGTCTGTCCCTCTCCTTTCATTCCCGCGCCGCCATCGGCGACTTGATCTATCGCGTTACCGGCGACACCTACGCCATTCAGACACTGGCAATGAACGGCCTCTTTCCGGTGCTCGCGGCGCTCCTGTTGCTGGGCGGCATGTTCGTCGTGATGCTCCGTCTCGATTGGTTCCTCACCCTCGTTGCCTTGGCGGTCTGCCCCCTGCTCTTCGCGGCGATCCTGCTGCTGAACCGGCGCATGACGGCGCTGGCGCATGCGGCGCGCGCCAACGAGAGCGCCGTCTACCAACTGGTGCAGCGTGGCATGTCGGCCATCAAGGTCGTGCAGGCCTTTACCAAAGAGGAGGAGGAACACACCGCCTTCGTCACGCAGAGCAGCGCCAGCTTGCGCAGCAACCTGCGGCTCTACACGTTGCAGACCGCCTTCGGCGCCGGCACCAACCTGGTGCTCGCCCTGGGCACGGCGGCGGTGCTGTGGCTAGGCGCGCAGCACGTCTGGAGCAACCGGCTGACCATCGGCGACATGGTGGTGTTCATCAGCTACCTTGCGTCGCTGTATGCGCCGATCAACTCGTTGATCCAGACGTACGGCGCGGTGCAGGGCGCCAAGGCGGGCATGCAACGGGTCACCGAAGTGCTCGAAGCCGAGCAGACCGTGCCCGACGGTCAACGCGAGTTTCGGACGCCGCCGCGCGGGCACGTCCGTTTTGCCGACGTGTCGTTCGGCTACAGCGCGGAGCGGCTGACGTTGCGTGGCATTACCATCGACGCGCAGCCCGGCGAGGTGATCGCCATTGTCGGCCCCACCGGCGCCGGCAAAAGCACACTGGTGAGCCTCATCCCGCGTTTCTACGACGCGGCGCACGGGCAGGTGCTCATCGACGACACCGACGTCCGCACGCTGAAGCTCGCCGCCCTGCGCGCGCAGATCAGCATGGTGTTGCAGCCACCCATGGTCTTCCCGCTCAGCATCCGCGAGAACATCGCGTACGGGCGCCCGGCGGCGAGCAACGCCGCCATTGAGGGCGCGGCGCAGATGGCGCAAGCCGACGGCTTCATTCGGCGCCTGCCGCAGGGCTACGACACCGTGATCGGTGAGCAGGGTGCCACGTTGTCCGAAGGCGAACGCCAGCGCCTCACGATTGCACGGGCGCTGCTGCGCGATGCCCCCATCCTGATCCTCGACGAGCCCACCTCCTCGGTCGACACGGCCACTGAAGCCGCGATCATGGAGGCAATTGAACACGTCATGCGCGGCCGCACCACTTTTGTGATCGCACATCGCTTGAGCACCGTTCGGCGCGCGACCCAGATCGTCGTGCTCGAAAACGGCGCGATCGTCGAACACGGCACCTTCGACGAACTCCTGCGCCAGCGCGGATTCTTTCACCAACTGTATGCTCGTCAGTTCGCCGCGCAGGCCGACAGGAGCGACGAGCGGCCCGTACAGTGGTTGCGTTCGCGATGAAGATCGTCGTCACCGGGCTGATCGCCACCTATCCGCTGGGTGGTGTCGGCTGGGACTACCTGGCCTACGTGAGCGGCTTCCGCCGCCTCGGTCACGACGTGTTCTACCTCGAAGATACTGGCCAGTGGCTGTACGACCCGCGCGCCGGCACGTTCACCGACGACGTCAGCTTCAATGTCGCCTACCTCGCAGACGCGTTGAGCCGCGCCGGCGAGTCCATGCGCACACGCTGGGCGCTGCGCGCGCCGGACGGCACCTATCACGGCGCTCCGCGGGCCGCGGTCGAGCGCGTCTGCAACGACGCCGACCTCTTCCTCAACGTCTCCGGCGCCTGTTGGCTGCGCGACGAGTACCGCGGCGCGCGGCGCATCGCCTACCTCGACAGCGATCCGTGCTACAGCCAAGCAAAGCTGCTTGCGGTGGAGCAGGGAACTGCGACAGAGGATCAAGCGTACTCCGTCGGCCTCATCCGTGCCCACCACTGCTTCTTCACCTTCGCCGAGAACATCAACGACCCGAGCTGTGCGATCCCGCACTGTGGCTTGCGCTGGCTGCCGACGCGTCAGCCCATCGTGCTCGACGATTGGCCATTCACATTCATTCCGGCGGCACGCGCGTACACGACGGTCATGTCGTGGAAGACCGACGTCACGTTGCCGAATCTCGCCGGCGTGACGTACGGCGGCAAGGACGTCGAGTTCATGAAGTTCATCGACCTGCCGGCGCGCACGAACGCCCACCTGGAAGTCGCGCTCTCCGGCGCCGCGCCATCCGACGCGCTCCGACGTCACGGCTGGTACCTGGTCGACGCCTACGAGAAATCGTGCACGCTCGACGCGTACCACGCTTATCTGCGGAACTCGCGCGCCGAGTGGAGCATCGCCAAGAACGCTTACGTCGCATCGCGCAGCGGCTGGTTCAGCACGCGCAGTGCCGCCTACCTCGCGCTCGGCAAGCCGGTCGTCGTGCAGGACACCGGCTTTCGGGCGCGTTACCCAACGGGTGCCGGCGTGTTCGCCTTCAGCAGCGTCGCGGAGGCGGTCGCCGCGATTGACCGCATCGAGAGCAACTATCGCCATCACTGTGACGCCGCGCGGGCGCTCGCGGAGACGGAGTTCGCGGCCCAGAGCGTCCTGCAGCGACTGTTGGACGACGCTGGCGTGTAACGCAGATCGAGCACCCACTGCTGAGCCTCGACACGCGACCTGTCCTGGGCAACTTGTTGGGCTTCGCTATCTCAACAGCCAGCGCCCGCGAGTGAAAGCCAAAATTCTCCCTCCATCAGAAGAACCGACGTAGAAACGAGTACGCTGAAGGCAATCTTGCGCCAGGCGGCGGGGGGAGAGCCCACAGCGCGTTTGAAGGCGCGGTTGAAGGCAGCTTCGGATTCATAGCCGACACGCGCCGCCACCTCGGCGATGCCTGACGCGCCATCGCGGAGCATCTGCATGGCGAGCTGGATACGCCAGCCGGCCAGATAGCGCATGGGCGATTCGCCAACCAGTTGCGTGAAGCGCTCGGCCAGCGCCGAGCGGCACATGCCAGCCTCGCGCGCCAACTCGGTCACGGTCCAGTTCTGCGCGGGGTTGGCATGCATCAACCGCAGCGCTTTCCCGACGTGGGCGTCGTTCAACCCCGCGAGCCAGCCGCCGTGGTCCGCCGGTAGTTGCTGCATGTACTGGCGCAGGATCTCGACGAACATCAGCTCGGTGAGCCGCCCGAGCATGGCGGCGTTGCCAGGCCGCGCTGCCTTCGCCTCGTTGATGGTGAACTTCAGCGTCGTGCTGAGCCACGTGCCGGAATCCTGCGGAACCTCTGCGGGCCGAGCGCCGTTGCCGTCAATGGCTTCGACGGCAGCGTAGTCGTCACGGCTGCGCACCAGCAGCATGGTTGGCAGCGCGCCGATGAGTGGATTGAAGCGCTGATTGCAGTTCAAGTAACCGCAGAGGAAGCGCGCCTTCTTCCCGCCGCCGCCGAATGCCACTTGCGGCAGGGCGTCCGGCGACGCTTGGGAAAACACCGAGCGAATCGGAGTCAGCTTCGCGCCGTCGTGGCTGCGCATCGTGTGCGCGTTGCCGTGCGGGAAGATGATCACGTCGCCGGCTTCCATCTTCACCGGCGGATGCGCCTGGCAGGTGACGATGCACTCGCCCTCGGTGAGAATGTGAAACAGAACGACACACTCGGCTTCGGGCATGACGACCGAGGCGAGCAGGTCCGAATTCGGTGACTCCAGCGCCCACGGCGAGGAGAATTCCGCGGAGAAAAAGACGGCGCCCGTGAGACGCACGACCCGCAGGACGTCTGACAGCACTTCCATACTGGCCTCGTCCGCTCGTCTGAGCTCGAAGTATCCTGGACTCCCGAGCAAGAATTGCAGAGGCTCAGTCAAGCTGCAAGCAGATTTGGCGCCGCGAGCAAGAGGAATGGAGCCTCGGACATGGACAGGCCCCTTCTCTCCATGGACACTTGCGCCCCTCAAGACCACGAGAGAAGGAGGAGCAGACCAATGCCGTTACTGAAGCCGGACCCGACCTTTTACCCTTCGCCGAAGATGGCCATGCAGGCGCCGCCGGAGCGCCTCGCCTACGTCGCACTGATCAATCCCACCAAGGCAGGCCGGTCCGACGCCATCGGTGTCGTCGATGTTGACCCCGACTCGAAGGGCTACGGCCGTCTCGTGGGCCAAACAGATATGCCACAGGCCGGCGATGAACTGCACCACTTCGGCTGGAACGCCTGCAGCTCCTGCCTGTGCCCATACGCACCGCACCCGCACATGGAGCGGCGTTACTTGATCGTACCGGGAATCAACTCGTCGCGCCTCCACATCCTCGACGTCAAGCCCGATCCGCGCCAGCCGCAGCTGGTGAAGGTGATCGAGCCGGAAACGGTGGCCAACCGCACCGGTTACGCCGCGCCGCATACCGTGCATTGCGGCCCCGAGGGAATCTACCTGAGCGCGCTCGGCGCGCCTGACGGCAACGGCCCCGGCGGTACATTCATCATGGATCCGGAAACCTTCGATCTTCGTGGCCGCTGGGAAATCGACCGCGGACCGCAGCAGCTGGCCTACGACGTGTGGTGGCACCTGGGACTGGATACCATGATCACCAGCACGTGGGGCACACCCAACATGGTCAAGGACGGGGTGAACCCCGAGTTGCTGCTGGCGGGGAAGTACGGAAACACGCTGCATGTGTGGGACCTGCGCCGGCGGCGGCACGTGCAAGAGCTGGCGCTCGGCGCCGAGCAGCAGATGGCGCTCGAGCTACGCCCGGCGCACGATCCAACGAAAGGCTACGGTTTCGCAAGCGTGGTGCTGTCGCTCAAGGATCTGTCGTCATCGGTCTGGCTGTGGTACCGCGAGAACGCGACGAACGGCTCGACGGGGAAGTGGTCCATCAAGAAGGTGATCGAAATCCCCGCCGAGCCGGCGAACCCGGAGAATCTGCCGCCGATCCTGCAGGGCTTCAAGGCGGTGGCGCCGCTGCTCACCGACATCAACCTTTCGGTGGATGACCGCTATCTCTATCTGTCCTGCTGGGGCACGGGCGAATTCATGCAGTACGACGTCACCGACCCCTTCCACCCGAAGAAGGTCAGTTCCTTCCGGCTGGGAGGCATCGTCAGCCGCGCCGCGCATCCGAGCAAGCCCGACCAACCGCTGAACGGCGGGCCGCAAATGGTGGAACTCAGCCGCGACGGCAAGCGCATCTATTTCACCAACTGCCTGTACACGCCGTGGGATGACCAGTTCTACCCTGATGGCGTGCACGGGTGGATGGCCAAGGTCAACGTGAACGGCAACGGGATGGAGATCGACCCGAGCTTCTTCCTCGAAACCGACGGCTTGCGCGCCCACCAGGTGCGGCTCGAAGGTGGCGACGCCTCCTCGGACTCGTACTGCTACTCCTGACCCCAGGGAGCGAACAGCGAGGCCCCTATGGAATGGAATGCGATGCTGCTTCTCGGCGCATACCATGGAATCAACCCCGGGATGGGATGGCTGTTTGCCGTCGCGCTGGGGATGCAGCAGGGCAGTGCACGCGGAGTGTGGCGTTCGCTGCCGCCCCTTGCGCTGGGCCACGCCCTGGCCGTCGGCGCAGTATTGCTGGCCGCTGCGCTGGCACAACTGGTGGTACCGCTCGGCATGCTACGGGTGATCGTCGCTGCCGTGCTGCTGACCTTCGGCATGTACCGGTTCTGGCGGCACCGGCATCCGCGTTTCGGGGGGATGCAAGTGGGCTTTCGCGATCTCGCGGTATGGTCGTTTCTGATGGCGTCGGCGCATGGCGCCGGTTTGATGGTGTTGCCGTTCGTGATGGCGATGTCGAAGGATGTCTTGGCGGCGAGTGGTGACCATGCGTGCCACACCGTTGCATCCAGCCTCGGCGGGCCGTGGACCGCCGCGATGGCGCTCGGCGTGCACACACTGGCGTACTTCGTGGTGATGGCACTGGCGGCGTGGATCGTGTACCGCAAGCTGGGGTTGGCGCTGCTGCGCACCGCCTGGTTCAACCTCGATTGGCTGTGGGCTGGCGCGTTGGTGGTCACCGGCGCTGTCGTGCTGTTCATTTGAGGCCTGCAAGGAAACCAACGTGCATCGCGTGACGACGCACACGATTGCCTTGGCGCAGGGCGTCTGGTTATGTACGGCCGAGGTCCAGAGGCTGTGCCATGCCGCAGCGCGTGATGATCGCCGGCGCCATCGCCCAGCATCCGTTGGGAGGGGCTGGAAACGCGTGGGCGTTTCTGCAGTACGTCCTCGGATTCCGCCGCCTCGGCTTCGACACCTACTACGTCGAACACATCGAACCGCAGCGCTGCATTGACGCCGACTGGAAGGCGGCGCCCTTTCTCGATTCCGCCAACGTCGCCTTCTTCCGTGCGGTGATGGAGCGCTTCGCCCTCAGCGACCACGCGGCGTTGCTCGAAGGGGACGGCGCCGCGCACGCCGGCCTGTCGCGCCGTGACATCGAACGGCTGGCACGCGACACCGATCTTTTCATCAACATCTCGGGACGCTTCCACCTGGGCTCGGTGCTCGGCGCGGCGCGCCACCGCATCTATATCGACGCCGATCCCGGGTTCGTCCAGATCTGGCAAGAACAGTATGGGGTCGACATGAATCTGCGCGGCCACGAAACGCATATCACGGTCGGCCTGAACCTGGGCGCACCCGACTGTCCGCTGCCGACCTGCGGCATCAAATGGCACACGACGCTCCCGCCGGTCGTGTTGAGCGAATGGAAAACCACCACGCTGCCCGGCGACACCTACACAACGGTCGCCGACTGGCGCGGCTACAGCCCGGTGGAGTGGCACGGCGTTTGGTACGGTCAGAAAGCAGAGGAGTTCATGCGCATCATCGGACTGCCGCGCCGCCTCGCGGTGCCACTCGAGCTGTGCTTGGCCATTCATCCCAATGAGCCGGATCTCCCCAAGCTCAAGGAGAAGGGCTGGCACCTGAGTGAGCCGCGCCGACACTGCGCCACACCCGATACGTATCGGGACTACATCCGCGGGTCGCGCGGCGAGTTCACCGCGGTCAAGCAGGGCTATGCCGCCGGCCGCACCGGCTGGTTTAGCGACCGCAGCGCCTGCTACCTGGCGGCCGGGCGCCCGGTGATCGTGCAGGACACCGGCATCGGCGCCTACGTGCCGACGGGCGAGGGCGTGCTCACGTTCACCGACGTGGACACTGCCGCGGCCGCCGTTGAGCAGGTCGAGGGCGACTACACGCGCCACGCAACCGCTGCGGCGGCGTTTGCCCGCGAGCACCTCGATGCGGATCGCATCCTGCCACGGCTGCTCGAGCTAGCTGGCGTGTGATGCCCGCCGCACCGATCGTTCTCACCGGGTACTTGGTCCGTTGCCCGCTCGGAGGGTACGCCTGGCAGGTCCTCCACTATCTGGTCGGCTTGCGCGCCCTGGGCTTCGACGCCTACTTCTACGAAGACACCGCGTACTACGGCGACTGCTTCGATCCGGTGAGTGGCGACATGCACGTGGCGCCCGACGCCGGCATCGCCTTCGCAAGCGCCTTCTTCAGGCAGTTTGGCTTCGGCGAGCACTGGGCGTTCTGGGACGCCGAGGCCGACCGTCATCACGGCCTCGACCGCGAGCGGGCGGCGGCGCTGCTGCACGACGCTGAAGTGCTCATCACGTTGGCCCCGGTCAATCGCGTGCCGCGTCCTTCGGACGAGCGCGAGCGCCAGCGCAGGATCTTCATCGACATCGACCCGGCGTTCACGCAGATCCGCGTGGCGCAGGGTGACCAGGCACTCATCGAATTGCTCGCGGAACATGACGTGCACTTCACCATCGGCGAGAACATCGGCACGCCGGGCTGCACCATTCCCACCGACCGATTTACCTGGCACGCCACACGCCAGCCGATCGCGCTCGATCTGTGGCCGCCCCTCTCCAGCGATGCCGGCGCCGCTTTCACGACCATCGGGCGATGGGACGAGGGCCGCCGCGACATCTCCCTCGGCGGCGCGGTGTACGCGTGGCGCAAACGCACCGAGTGGATGCGGTTCCTCGATCTGCCGGCGCG
>DATKMS010000038.1:0-16368 GCA_035541735.1 Candidatus Margulisiibacteriota bacterium | reverse complement strand
CGCGTGTCGGCAAACTCTTCGAACCACCGGGCGCGCGCCCGCGCGACGGCGCCGCGCGGGTAGAGGGGCGGGCTGGGATAACGGTCCTCCAGGTACTCGCAGATCACGGTGGAGTCCGCCAGCGTGACCTGGTCATCGATCAGCACGGGGATGCGACGCAACGGGCTGAGCTTGGAGAAGCGCTCGTCGCCCATGAAAGGAATGATCGGATCGATTTCGTAGGTGATGCCCTTCAGGTGGAGTACGACCAGCACCTTGCGTACGTAGGGAGAGAGGTAACTACCGATGATCTTGACCGGGGTTGCCATGAATCCACCTCCAAGTTGCTGCAAGGGCGGCAAATGAAGCGCGCGGGTTGTGGCGTCCGTTTCCATCAAGAGGAAGGGCGAGTCAAGCGCTGCTTGGGCTTGCGTACGATGGGGTTTTGAGGTTCTTCACACGCTGGGAGTTTTTGCAGCTGCGTGGAGGCCTGATGGAGATCGGCGTCATCCTGTTTCCGCCGCTCGGCAAGACGGCGCAGACGGCGCAGATGATCGAAGGGCTCGGCTTGGCCAGCATGCTCCTGCCCGACAGTCAGAACCTGGTGCCGGAGGTGTGGGGTCAGCTGATGCTGGCGGCCGCGGCGACCTCCAAGCTGCAGCTGGGCCCGGGAGTGACCAACTCGGTGACCCGCGACGCGGCGGTGACTGCCTCGGCGGCACTCTCTCTCCAGATGCAGAGCGGCGGCCGCGCTGTGCTTGCCATCGGCCGCGGTGACTCGTCGGTGCAGCGCATCGGCAAGCACCAGGATCCCGTCGCCAGCTTCGAACGCTACCTGCAGGTTGTGCAAGGCTACTTGAGTGGAGAGGCCGTGGATCGCGACGGCGTCGAGAGCCGCCTCGAATGGATGCGTCACGCCAAGGTGCCGAAGGTACCTGTCGAGGTCGCGGCCACCGGCCGGCGCGTGATCGAGGTGGCGGCGCGCCGCGCCGACCGCATCTGCTTCGCTGTCGGTGCGCATCCCGATCACGTGGCCGAGGTCCTCGAGCACGCCCGCAGCGCGGCACGCGCTGCGGGCCGTGACCCGAACTCGTTGCGCTACGGCGCCTTCGTGAACGCCGTCATCCACCCCGACATCGACGCGGGACGCAAGGGGGTGCGTGGCACCGCGGCGACCTTCGCGCGCTTCTCCGCGTTCAAGGGCAGCAAGCTCGACCAGTTGCCGGCGCCGCTGCGCGATGCGGCGCGCTACCTGCGCGCGCACTACGACATGCGCGAGCACACGCGCGCCGGCGCGGCGCATGCTGCCGGCTTGAGCGACGACTTCGTCGACTGGTTCGCCATCGTCGGCCCGGCGGAGCGGGCGCTGCCGCGCTTTCGCCAACTCGCCGCACTCGGCCTCGACTTCTGCCGCGTGGTCCCCGGCTCGATCGACATGCCGCGCGACATCGCTGCCGCGTCGTTGGTCAATCTGGCCAACGACATTGTCCCCGTGCTGCGCGGTTGACGTCAGTTCCCAAAGAATTGCGGGTCGACAGTTGACTAGAACCCGATGCGCCGCATCACGGCACGCGGCAGGTTGCGGATGACCAGCATCACCCAGCGCCAGATGCCGGGTACGTACACCTCCGGCCGCCCCCCGTCGATGGCCTTGAGCACCGCCACGGCAACGTCGTCGGGTTCGGCAGCGAACGGCGGCGGCTTGAGGCCGGCGGTCATGCCAGTTTTGACGAAGCCAGGCTTCACACAGACCGTGCGCAGGCCCTGCGCGCGGAACTTGTGGTCGAGACCTTCGAGATAGCGCGACAGCCCGGCCTTCGCCGCGCCGTACAAGATGACCGGCTTGCGGCCGCGTTCGCCGGCCACCGAGCTGAAGACGCACAGCGTGCCGCCGCCCGCCGCGAGCAACCGCTGGCGCGCTTCCTCACAGAACTGAATGGTGTTGGTGAAATCGGCGGTGAGCAGATCGCGGCGGAGCGCCGCATCCGCTTCGAGTTGTTCTTGGGTTGCAAAGAGCCCGGCGGTGACGACGACGGCGTCGAAGCCACCCAGCGCCTGCGCCGCCTGATCGAGTGCCGGTGCAAACGTCTCCGGCTGCAGCAGGTCGCAGAGGGCGGCTTCGACGTTTCCGCCGCCGGCAATGACTTCGAGGTCCTGCGCGCTGCGTGCCAGCTCCTCCGGATCGCGGCCGAGCAGGAACAGACGGTCGCCGCGCTGCACCATGGCGCGGGCCAACGCCCGGCCCATGCCGCGCGTCGCGCCCAGAAAGACCACCTTCACGGTGTATCTCCCAGAATACGAACGGATTGCGCACTGCGCAGCGTGCCGTGTGGGTCCCAGTGCCGCCGCACGCGGGTCCAGGCGTCGAGCCGCGGCTCCATGGCGCGGAAGTGCTCGGCGCGTGTGAACGCGTCCTTCGCCAGGTACACGCGCCCGCCCTCCGCGACGACGAATTCGTTCAAGGCATCGACCAACGCTTGCGTCTGTGTCGTGACCGGCAGATCCAGGGCATACGACACCCCGGGCTTTGGAAATGACAGTATGCCCTTACCCTCCGGGCCGCAGTCTTTGGGGACACAGAGGAAGACGGGTGCCTTCAGCTCCTGCAGGCGCGCTAGAAAACGATGGTGGCGGCCGTTGTCACCGGTCGTTGGCAGCACACATTGATATTGCGTGAAGCCGCGCGGTCCGTACAGACGATTCCAATTGCGAACCACATCGAGTGGATAGAAGAACGTCTCCGGATGCACGATGCCGCGCCGCACCCGCGCGCCGTGCTTGAGGTAGATGAGCCGGTTGAAGACCCGCACCATCCACGGCTGCAGGAACCAGCTCGGGAACACCGCTGGGATCGACGGCGCATGGCGGAAGCGCGGCGGCGCGGCTGGCGCTTCGCCCGGCTCGGCCCAGCGGCCCACCATCACCAGGCCGCGACCGGCTCGCGGACCCGTGATGAGAAAGTCGGCCCAGCCCACGGTCATCGGCCACTGTTGACTGCCGGCACGCAAACGTTCGAGTGTCGCGTCAAAGTCAGCTGTCCGCTCGCTCTCCTGCCAGATCCACGGCGTCGGGATGCGCCGCAAACGGAACTCGACCTCCAGGATGTGCCCGGTCAAGCCCATGCCGCCGAGCGTGGCGCGGAACAGGTCGCGTTCCTCGTCGTCCGAGCATTCCAGGATGCGTCCATCTGCAACGCGCATCTTCAAGCGCGTGACGTGCTCGCCGAAGCAGCCGTCGACGTGATGACTTTTGCCGTGCACGTCGGCGGCCACCATGCCGCCCAGCGTTACGTAGTGTGTGCCAGGCGTCACCGGCGTGAAGAAGCCGCGCGGCAGGAAGATGCGGTTGAGCCGCCACAGCGGACAGCCGGCTTCGGCGCGGACGATCCCTGTATCAGGATCGAAGGCCAACAAACGGTCCGCCAGGACTGACCCGGCCACCCGCTCGTGCCCCGGCGCCGGCAGCGAGGCATCGCCGTAGGAGCGCCCCAGCCCGCGCGTGAGCGCCGCGCCGCACGTGATTCGCTCGAGATTCTCGGACAACGCCTCACGCCCCTCCACGACCGGATAGCGGCCCCAGCCGCTCAGACGGGTGAGCGGTGCCTCAGCGGCGGTAAAGTCGGCGGTGGTGTTCGCGTGAACGTCGGGATGCTCGGGGGAACGGGGCAGGGCACGGAGTGTCATGAGCGACCCTGGTGTGATGACCGAGGGCGCGGGCGGAGTCAACTGCTGCGATGGACAGGGAAGGGCACGGCTGTAGGGGCACAGCGCGCTGTGCCCCTACGCAGTCTTTGGAATCCGGCGCGGGGCGTTGGGAATCATTTGGTGGTGCTTCATCGAGCGTGAACGCTTGGCGACGGTTCGAGTTGCTGTCGTGGGCTGGATCCGGAGCCCAGGCGGGCAGCGTGGCGCCTGCACCCCGCGCCGTTCATTGTGCTGCTGTGTCTGTTCTGCGCCGCACCGGCAATGGCGCGGGTCTGCTGCACGATCGAGACACACGGCAAGGGATCCTTGCTGTCGGCCGATCCCAGTGGCGGACCGGCTCTGGAGTACTGAGCCTACGGCGATTTCCACAAGATCGCCCAACCCTTTCCGATCTCTATCAATCCGTTTCGCCTTCGGCGTCGGCGCTGCCATGAGCCGCCGGATGGCGTCGAACACAACCTTGAACTGGGCGTCATCCTTCTCCTCCAGCGCCTCCAGCTTCGGCGCCAGGTCCTTGTGTGTCGCCAGCTCACGCGAAGGGCGGTGTTGCTCGACGGCCATCCCTTGTGCATCCACCCCATCGGGATTCGAGAGACACTCTTCCCACGCCTGCACATTGAACGCAATGGTAGTGTGATTGAGACAATCAGAAAAGTTGGTGACTGGCGACAACTGCCGGTCGGCTAACCGGGCGGGCTTTCTCGACCGCCGCTTTCCACACCACTCCCCACCGCGCTATAGTGCGCCAGCGCGATGACCGCAAAGACCGCCTCCCGCTCTGACGAGCACTTCACCCAGGACGAGTTCCGCCGCTGGCTCGAGGACCGGCCGCAGTCCCACATCAACCACTACGAGCTGATCAACGGAAGGATCGTGATGAGGCTACCTGCCGGATGGCCCGATGCGCAGCGCCACACGGTCACCGTGTTTCACCTGGGCGAGCGCGGCTACGATGCGGGACGGACATTCAGCACCGGGACGATCAAGCCGCGCGTGCTCCACAGCTCGACCTGTCCGTCGAGGACATCATTGCGTTCTGACGCCGGCACGAGGCGGTGAGGCGTGTCCAGCAACAGCGACATCGCCCAATCGGTTCGCCCTCGCCCAATTGCGCAGGTCGCCGCGACGCTCGGCCTGGAGCCCGACGAGCTGTGGCCCTACGGACCCGATGTCGCCAAGGTCGCCCTGTCGGTGCTCGAGCGGCCGCGCGCCCGCGCCGCGTCCCCGCGGCTGATACTGGTGTCGGCGATCACTCCGACGCCCGCGGGGGAGGGAAAGACGACCACCAGCATCGGCTTGGGGGACGCCTTCCACCGCCTGGGTGAGTCGGTGTGCGTGGCGTTGCGCGAGCCGTCGATGGGACCGTGCATGGGCGTGAAGGGCGGTGCGACCGGCGGCGGCTACAGCCAGCTCATTCCGGCGGACCGCATCAACCTGCACTTCACCGGCGACTTCCACGCCGTCACGTCGGCGCACAACCTGCTCGCGGCGCTGCTCGACAATCACATCTACTTCGGCAATCGCCTGCGCATCGATCCACGCCGCGTCCTGTGGCGGCGCGTGATGGACATGAACGACCGGGCGCTGCGCAATGTGATCATCGGCCTGGGCGGGGCGCAGCAGGGCGTCCCTCGCGAGACCGGGTTCGACATTACTGCGGCGTCGGAGGTCATGGCCATGCTGTGCCTGGCGACCAGCGTCGAGGATCTGCGCGCCCGCATCGAACGCACGCTGGTGGCCTTCACGTACGACGGCGCAGCGGTCACCGCGGGCAAGCTGGCGGCCGCCGGTGCGATGCTGGCGCTGTTGCGCGATGCCCTGCAGCCCAACCTTGTGCAGACGTTGGAGGGAACGCCCGTGTTGGTGCATGGCGGGCCGTTCGCCAACATCGCGCACGGCTGCAACAGCGTCCTCGCCACGCGCCTGGCCCTGCACCTGGCGGACTGGGCAGTCACCGAAGCCGGCTTCGGGTTTGACCTCGGCGCCGAGAAGTTCTTCGACATCAAATGCGCCGGCACCGGACTGGACACCGCCGCCGTCGTGTTGGTGGCGACACTGCGGGCGTTGAAGATGCACGGCGGCGTGGCGCTTGCCGATCTGAGCACGGTAGACCCGGGCGCCGTCTCGCGCGGCCTGCCCAACCTCGAGAAGCACGTCGAGAACATCTCTCACTTTGGCGAACGCCCGGTCGTGGCGCTCAACCGTTTCGCGGCCGACGCCGACGCGGAGATCGCCGTGGTGCGTCGCCGGTGCGAAGAGATCGGTGTGCCGTTCGCGCTCTGCGATCATCACGCGCGTGGCGGTGCCGGCGCCGTCGACCTGGCGCGCACCGTGATCGCGCAGGCCGAGAAGCAGGCGCGCCCGTTTCGGCCGCTCTACGACTGGAAGCAATCGGTTCCGGACAAAATCCTCGCGGTTGCCCAGAAAATGTACGGCGCGCGCGCCGTGGTGTTCACGAAGGCCGCCGAGCGCGACCTGCAGGACATCCGCCGGCTCGGCTATGAGCACCTGCCCATCTGCATCGCCAAGACGCAGAGTTCATTGTCGGACGATCCCCGCTTGACCGGTCGTCCGACCGGCTTCGATGTCACCGTGCGTGGCATTCAGATCAACGCCGGCGCCGGGTTCCTGGTGGTGTTGACTGGGGACATTCTGCGCATGCCCGGTCTCCCGCACACGCCGCTCGCCGAATCGATCGATCTCCAAGGCGATACGATCGTCGGGCTGCAGTAAGGTGCGGCCCGGTCAGAGTGACGGTTCCTTGCCTTGCAGGCACTGGATGTCGCAGGTGTCGCGCTGTGTCTGGCAGGTGCGTTCGCACGTCTCACGAGAGCCGCGGACCGCACCCGTCGGATCGACCGCCTTCACGCAACTGGCCTTGCAGGCATCGGCCATTTCGATGCAGGTGCGGGCGCAGCGCTGCGCGTTGAACGGTTGCTTCGCGGTTGCGGCACAACCGGCCAGTGCCGCGATGCCGCACAGCAGTACCGTGACGGCAGACCATCTCATGGCTTCGGGTTGCAGATCAGCGTGAGCGTGTCGGGATCAGCCGGACGTTTGCTGCTGAAGGGAGCCGTGAACGAACTTGTGGACAGGCGCAGCACCTTCTTCCCCGCCCGCACTCCGCTCGCCTTCGGCTTCAGCGGTACCAGCAGGTTTGCGAATGCGGTGCAGCGCTGGATGCTGAGAGGCGGTTCAAATGCCACGGAGCGGCCCCGGCAGCTGCCATCGCCGCTCCCGGGGAACGAGTCGCAGTCGGTGGCGATGCTGCACGGCTGGTTCTGTTTCGTACTGCGGCCCGTGCATTGACCGCGCACCGCGCCCGCGATCCCGGCCAACGCGCCCTCCAGGGCATCGCGGTTGGCCGTGTCGGTGCCATCGCGGGGCCGCAGTTCGTTGGGTTGCTGCAGCTGCACGCGCGCCACGTTGGTCGGCGTACAGCTGAAGCGTTGCTCCGCGACGTTGAAGCAGAGCGCGACGTGGAACGTGCAGGCTGCGTCGCCAGCGCTGGCGCCAAAATCGCACGCGGGGTCGTCATCCGTGCACTCGAGCCGGTTGCGGGGGAGGCCTTTGACGCGGCGCGCCGGCATCGGGCTGGTGAGCCATTCCTGCATGCAGTCGGCATGGTTCGGCGCCGTATCGGTGATCAGCTCACTCTCGCAGCCGGCTGAGCAGCCGTCGCCGCTGAGGCGGTTGCCGTCGTCACACTGCTCACCGTCGTCGATAACGCCGTTGCCGCATCCCGGTGGCGGTGCGGTCGGCGTCGGCGTGATCACCGGCGTGGGGCTGAACAGCGGGGTGTTCGTGAAGGTCGGAGTAATGGTCGCAGTCGGGGTGATGGTGCGCGTCGGTGTAATGGTCGGGGTGAGGGTGATGGTCGGTGTCAGTGTGATCGTCGGGGTGATGGTAACGGTTGGAGTGATGGTGGCAGTGGGCGTCTGCGTACGCGTGGGAGTTTGGGTGGAGGTCGGAGTGATGGTAGGGGACTGGGTCGGTGGTGGATCGGGAGCGAATTTCGAGATCGTTCCACCGAGCCCCACCACGTACAGCTCTCCGGCTTCGTCCTCACCGAACGAGGAGATGTTCAACGTGGTGTCGAACAGCACACTCAGTACGCCGGCACTGAACGTAAAGACCTCGCCGGTGCAGTAGTCGCCGGCGAGGTAGGTGCCGGTGGGGAGGGCGCCGGCGCTGCCGCGATAGACGTAGCCGCCGGTGATGGAGCAGCGCCCGGCGGTGTGGCCGTATTCGAAGAGCGGGAAGGTAAAGCCGCTGCCACCGCACAGTCCCGGGTCGTTATTGCTGCAATGGTTGCCCTCGAAGATTCGCCACCCATAGTTTCCGCCCAGCGTTACGTTGTCCACTTCCTCCCAGGCGCCCTGCCCGACATCGCCTACCCAGAGCACGCCGGTGGCACGATCGAACGAGAAGCGCCACGGGTTGCGCATGCCGACCGCGTAGATCTCGTCGGCGCCGGGCGTGGCCCCGGCGAACGGATTGGTCGGGGGGGAGCTGTAGGTGCCGGGAACGCTGACGTCAATGCGCAGGATCTTGCCCAGCAACTGATTGATGTCCTGGGCGCGGTTGCCCGGGTCATTGCCGGAGCCGCCGTCGCCCATGCCGATGTATAGATCGCCGTCGAAGCCGAAGGCGAGCATGCCACCATTGTGATTGGCGAAGGGCTGGGCGATCGTCAGCAGCACAGCTTCGGTGGTGTCGGCGACGTTGGGGCTGCCGGAGACGTGATATTCCGCGATCACCGTTGCGCCGTCGCCGGCGCGCGTGTAGTCGACGAAGAAGCGGCCGTTGCTGGCGTACTGTGGGTGGAACGCGAGTCCCAGGAGACCTTGTTCGCCGCCGGCCACGATGCGTGAGCTGATGTCGAGGAACACCGTCGGTGTCGTCGAACCGGGCTGGACGACCTTGATCCGGCCCCCTTGCTCGACGACGAAGATACGGTTCGTGCCATCGCCCGCATGCGTGAGGAAGACCGGGCTGGAGAGTCCCGCGAGGTAGGGCTGCAGAACAGTGGCCGCCGTGGTCGCCGGCCACAGGCCCAGTGCCACCGCGATCCGCAACCACGCCACGTGTCGTTTCGCCATCGAACACCCCCGCCTTTGTCTGTGCGTTCGTCCCTACTCGCCAATGATCTTGACCAGCACGCGTTTCGTGCGGCGGCCGTCGAACTCGCCGTAGAAGATCTGTTCCCACGGTCCGAAGTCGAGTGCGCCGTCGGTGACGGCCACCACCACCTCGCGGCCCATGATCTGGCGTTTGTGGTGCGCATCGCCGTTGTCTTCGCCAGTCCGGTTGTGGTGGTAGCGCTCCGGGCTCGGATCGTACGGTGCCAGCTGTTCCAACCAGCGTGCATAGTCCTCGTGCAAACCGGGCTCGTCGTCGTTGATGAAGACGCTGGCGGTGATGTGCATCGCGTTGACCAGGCAGAGTCCGTCGCGGATGCCGCTCTCGAGCAGCGCCGCTTGCACCTGTGGCGTGATGTTCACGAAGGCCATGCGCGCCTTGACGTGCAGTGGAATGACCTTGCGAAAACTGCGCACCGTCTGCCTCACGCTTCTCGAACCGCCCCTCGCCCATGCAGCCGTTGTGTCCCACCTACTTACTACAGATGCGGTCGCTACTCCACGGCGAATCACCCCGTACGCAGGCGGGCTGTTCTCCGCTTCATCCTCTGGGGCAGCGTTCGTACCGATCCCCCATTGACAGAGTCGAACAGATGTTTCAAACAATTGTTCGTGAACACCAAGGCATTGCCGGACACCCGGCGGCGGTTGCTCGCAGCGGCAAGCGAGCTGTTTGCAGAGCGCGGCTTCCATGGCACGAAGGTACGTGACATCGCGGCGCGCGCCGGCGTCAACCTCGCCGCCGGGAACTATCACTACGGCTCCAAGAAGGCGCTCTACCTCGAGGTGCTGCGCGCCCAGTTCGCGCACACCCGTGCCATGCTCGAGCGCCGGGGCGCGGTGACGGCGGCACGCAGGTTGGACCAGCTGTCGCGCGCTGCGGTGATTGCGGTGCTGCGGACGCGGGCGCACGTCATGCTCGACTTGTTGCTCGGCCCGCCCGCCGGCGTGCAGGGGACGCTCATGCTGCGGGAGATGACTGATCCCAGCGAGGCCCTGCCGGTCATCGTCGGGGAATTCATCCGGCCGATGAAGCAGGAAATCGAAGAGATCGTGGCGCACCTGGCACCGGACCTGTCCGCGCGCCAGGTGGAGCGCTGCGCCTTCAGCGTGGTGGCGCAAGCGCTGTTCTATCGCGTCACGATGCCGGCGACGCTCAAGATGTGGGGGCTGCGCGAGTATCCGCGCGGCCTGACCCGCCAGTTGGCGGCGCACATCACCGAGTTCACGCTGGGCGGACTCGACCGGCTGGCGGGACGCAACGCGAGGTCGCGGCATGGGCGCTGAGCGCTTCTGCCGCGCATCCCGCGGGCCGCGGAAATGGCTTGTGCCGGCGGCGCTGGGCGCGGTTGCGGGCGAGCTGCACCACCTGCTATCCGCCGCGCGGGCCGGGTATCGTAGCGAGCCGCCGCGCGCCACGCTGGCGCGCGCGCTCTATCAGGCGCACGTGCGCCGTGCCGAGCTGCAACCGCTCATCGGGTGGTCGCTCGGCGACGTCGCCGCCCAGCAGAGGTGAGCCATGCACGGCAAGCGCGCACGCCAACTCGCCCTTCCTCTCGCCGTCGTCATCGCCCTCGTGGGCGGTGGCGTATGGTACCTGCGCCAGCGTCACGCCGCGCTGTACTACACCGGCTTCGTCGAGGGCGAGGAGCGCATCATCCGCAGTGAAGTCACCGGCCGGGTGCTGCAGGTGAAATTTGCAGAGGGCGATACCGTTCCCGCCGAAGAGATCATCGCCGTCCTCGATGACCGCGACATCCAGGCGCGCATCAAATCGAAGCAGGAAGAGATTGCCGTGCTCGACGCCGAACAGGGCACACAGACGGAACGCGTGACGCTAGTCGCAAGCACGTGGACGCGTGACGTCAGCGCGCAGCGCGCCGAAGTGCAGCAGGCGGAGTCAGCCGCCGACCTCGCCGAGCGCACCTTTGCGCGCGAGGAGGTGCTGCTCAAGAGGGGCGTCAGCACCCCGCAGCTCCTGGACGACAACCGCGCGCGCCGCGATCAAACGCGCGCCGCGCTGCAGCGCGCCCGTGAGATGCTGGCACGCACCGAAGCCGAGGAGCGCACCATCGCCGTGGCGCGCCACGAGCTGGAGTCACTACGGCAGCGGCGCGACCTCGCAGAGGCGCAGCTCGCGGAGCTGCAAGTCACCCAGTCGAAATACGTCATCCGCTCACCCGGCGTGGCCACGGTTGCGCAGACGCAGTTCATCTGGCCGGGCGAGCTGGCGCAGCCCGGAACGGCGATCGTTGCCGTGCTCGATCCCGCCGACAAGTACGTACAGATCTACGTCCCGGTTGCGGATGTGGGACGGCTGCAGCTCGGTCAACGCGTCGAGATCGAACTGGACAGCCGGCCCGGACGGCGCGTGCCGGGCGAGGTGAGCTTCGTCGCCGACAAGGCCAACTTCACGCCCGAGAAGATCGAGACGCGCAGTGACCGCATGGGCCAAGTGTACCGTGCCAAGGTACGCATTCTCGAAGGCGTCGAACGCTTCCAGCCGGGAACCGAAGGGAACGTGTACCTGCCGGTCGACGGGGTGCCGCACTGAGGGGGGAAATGCACAAGTCAAAAGGCACAAGTCAAAGGGCAAAAGTGGGGCGGCGGAGGGAGGCTACTTGTGCGTTTTGCGTTTTGCGTTTTGCCTTTTGACTTTCTTTTCCATGGTCGAGCCCGTCATCCAGCTTCGTGGCTTACGGAAGCGCTTCGGCCAGCGCACCGCGCTGGCCGGCATCGACTTGTCACTCGACGGCCAGCAAATCGTCGGCGTTGTGGGCCCGGATGGTGCCGGGAAGACGACGTTGATTCGCGCGCTGGCGGGTCTGCTGGAGATCGAGGCCGACGAGGCCAGCGTGCTCGGCTACGATCTGCGCGGTGATGTGACGGCGCTCAAGGCGCAGATGGGCTACGTGCCGCAGAGCTTCAGCTTGCACGGCAACCTCTCGGTGATGGAGAACCTGCGCTTCACGGCGCGCCTGCAGCGCTTGGAGGCGGGAGAGTTTGCGCGGCGCGCGCAGGCATTGCTGCAGCGCACGGGGCTGGCGCCGTTTGTCGGCCGCGCGGCCGGGGCCTTGTCGGGCGGCATGAAGCAGAAGCTCGCCATCGCCAACGCCTTGCTGCTCGAGCCGGCGCTGTTGCTCCTGGACGAGCCGACGGCGGGCGTCGATGTCCTGGCGCGTGCCGAGATCTGGGCGATGCTGGAGCGCGAACGGCGGCGCGCGCTGATCGTCATCAGCACCAGCTACCTGGACGAGACCGCGGCGTGCGATCGTCTGGTGTACCTCGATGCAGGCCGCGTGTTGGCCGGCGGCACGCCGGCGGAGCTGCGCGCCCGCGTTGCCCTCGAGTTGTATCGTGCCTGGGGGGACGATCCACGCGCCATTGCCCGCGCCGCGCGTACGCTCGCTTACGTCGACGGCGCCCGCGCCACCGGCCGCTTCGCGCGCGTCGAAGTGCGGCGCGCACTAACGCCCGGCGCAGCGCGCGTGGTGCAGGACCTGCGCGAGCTGCCCGGGGCGGGTGTCCGCTTTGCGCACGCGGCGCCCATCGACATGGAGTCGACCCTGCTGGCGCTGGCGCGCGGAGTCACGACATGAGCACACCGATCATCCGGGCGCACGGGCTGACCAGACGCTTCGGCGACTTCACCGCCGTGGACAACCTCAGCATCGAGGTCCTGCCGGGGACGATCTTTGCCTTCCTCGGGGCCAACGGCTCCGGCAAGAGCACCACCATCCGTATGCTGATCGGGCTGCTGCGCCCGACGGCCGGCACGATCGAAGTGGATGGCATCGACGTCATCAAGCGGCCGCGCAAGGTGCGCGACCACATCGGATACATGGGCCAGAAGGTCAGCCTCTACGCCGGGCTGTCGCTGCGCGAAAACGTCGAGTTCTACGCCGGACTCTACGACTTGTCGGCGAGGCAGCTCGCGCAACGGTGGGGCGCGCTGCGCGAGCGCTTCGCGCTGGGGGATACAGAGAACGAGAAGGCCGAGGACCTGCCGGCGGGTGTCCGGCAGCGCGCCGGACTGGCGCTGAGCACGCTGCACCAACCGCGCGTCCTCTTCCTCGACGAGCCCACCGCCGGCGTCGATGTCCACAACCGCGAGCTCTTCTGGGAGCTGATTCAGGACGAGGCGCAGGCGGGGGTCACGGCGTTCGTCACCACCCACTTCCTCGAGGAGGTCGACTACTGCGACTGGGTGTGCTTCATCGACGCCGGGCGGCTGATTGCCAACGCCGCGCCGGAGACGCTGCGCCAGCGCCACTCCGAGGGCTATCGGATCCGGGTCGTGCTGCCGGTCGAGGAGCAGGCACGGTGTGCCGAGGTGCTCAGCGCCGTCGGTCGACCACTCGGGTGCGACGCGACCTCGCTGCAGGTCGCCGTGGCGGCCCTCGATCCGCAGGTGCTGGCGGCGCTCGACGCGGCGGCAGCCGTCTGCCCACAGGCGGAGATTCACATCGAGCAGACCCACATGACGGACGTGTTTCGCCGTGTGCTGGCCGAGAGCGGCGCGGCGATATGAACTGGCGACGCTTGCGCACGCTGATCCGGCGCGAGATTCTGGCGACCTTCCGCGACCCATTTACGATGACCATCCTGGTCACCGTTCCGCTCGCGGCCTTGCTGGTCTTTGGCTTCGTGCTGTCGACGGAAGTGAAGGGATTGCGCCTCGGCGTCGTCGACGCCGCGCGCAGCAGCGCCAGCCGCCGGCTGATCGCCGAGCTGGGTGCGAAAGGGACGTTCGTGCCGCAACCCTTCAACACCCGCGCGGCGCTCGAGGCTGCGCTGGTGGCGGGAAACATCAGCGCCGCCATCGTCATCCCTCCGGACTTCGACCGCGACCTGCGGGCCGCCGGCGTGGCACGCGAGCGGCCGCAGGTGCAGGTGATCTATGACGGCGGCGAAGCCACGCTGGCGGGCAACGCCGAAGGCTTTCTGCGCACCTTGATTGCGAACACGAGCGCCGCGGTGCTCGCCGACGACGGTGTGGGCGCGGGCCGCGGCATCGAGGTGGTGACGCGCGCGCTGTTCAACCCGACGCTCGACGGGACGCCGTTCATGGTGTCAGGTACCTTCGGGTTCGTCCTGTCGTTTCTCACCGTGCTGATCACCGCGGTGTCGATCGTGACGGAGAAGATCACCGGAACGTTCGAGCAGCTGCAGGTCACGCCGGCGACGTCGTTGGAGATCCTGCTCGGCAAGATCCTGCCAATGGGGGCGGTGTTCGCGCTCGACGTCGTGCTCATGGTGCTGGTGGCCGGCCTGGTGCTGCATGTCTGGCCGCGCGGCAGTGTCGTCTTCTTCGTGCTGGTGTCGTCCTTCTACGTGCTGGTGTCGCTCGGGCTCGGGCTGATCATCTCGGCGACCTCGGCGACGGCGGCCGAGGCGGTGCAGAAGAGCGTGCTGTTCAGCATCCCGCTGGTGCAATTGAGCGGCTTTGCCTTCCCGATCCGCAGCATGCCGCGCTTCGTCCAATGGATTGCCGAGGTGTTTCCAGCGACCCACTACATCCGCGTGAGCCGCGCCATCTACATGCGCGGCGAGGGGCCGATCACGCTGCTGCCGGAGCTGGCGCTGTTGCTGCTCTTCGGCATCCTCCTGGTCGGCTATGCGTTGCGCACCATCGAGGCACGGCGATGACCGGCCGGCGGCGCAGTTTCTGGTCCAATGTGGCGGCGGTGGCCTACAAGGAGGCCAGCCTGGTGCGCCACGACAAGGCCCTGTTGGCCACGGTGTTCGCGCAGCCCGTCATGATGTTTCTGCTGATGGGTTTCGCGCTGTCCAACAAACCGGCCGACGTGCGTTGGGCCGTGCTTGACCAGAGCAACACGACCCTCTCACGCCGCTTGGTACAGGAGATCCAAGCCACCGGGTACTTCGTCACACCGCGGCCGGTGTGGAGTCACGAGGCAGGGCGCCAGCTGTTGCTGCAGGGTGACGCGTTGGCATTCCTGGTCATTCCGAAAGACTTTCGACGGAATGTCGAGCGCGGGCGGCCGCAGGTGCAGGTGCTGGTCGACGGCAGCGATCCGCTGCAGGCGGCGCGGGTGGGGGCGTACATCGGCGAGGTGGTGGCGAGGTTTGATCTGCCGCACGCTGCCGGTGCGGTGGCTGGAGCGAGCCGCCCGCCGCTGGCGGTCAGCGCGGCTGGCCCGGTCGACATGCGCCAGCGCTTCTGGTTCAACCCGACGCTGCTCGATCGCACATTCTTTCTCGCGGCGCTCGCCGGAATGTTGCTGACGAATCTGTGCATGTCGGTGACCAGCGGCGGGCTGGTGGCGGAGCGTGAGAGCGGCACCTATGAACAGATGCTCGCCTTGCCGACAACCCCCATTGAGTTGGTGCTCGGCAAGCTCGTGCCGTATGTCGGTCTCAGCTACGCGGTCTTCTTGTTTGCTACCATCGCGCCCGGCGTCGTCTTCGGCTTGTGGCCACACGGCAGCTGGCTGGCGCTGATCCTGGTTACACTCCCGTTCGTGCTGGCGTCGCTGGCGGTCGGCGTGTTCGTGTCGACGCTGGCACACACGTCGGCACAGTCGGTGTTCATCACCGTCTTTTTCATTCTGCCGTCGTTCGTGCTCTCCGGGGTGATGTTTCCGTACCAGTTCATGCCGCGCGGCGTCCGCGAGGTCGGCGGGCTGTTTCCATTGCGCTGGTATCAGATCGCGCTGCGCCGCATCATCGAACGCGGCGCCGGGTTGGTCGACGTGGCGGGACCGTTGCTGGCGCTGATCGTATTGTTTGCCGTGATCCTGTCTGCGATCCGTTGGCGGATGAAACCGCGGCTTGGTTAGGGCGAGCCCGGAGCACAGAGGACAGAACTTGAACAGCGGGAGGGGTGCGCTGCGCGCACCCCTCCCCACAGGCTAGTTTTCCTTGTGCTTGTGGTGCCTTGGCTTGGCCTTCGGCGTCGCTGGAGGTGTCGCTTCGGGGGTTCCCTGGGGCGTCGCCTGTGGCGTCTTGTTCGCCTCCGGGGTCTTCTCGGCTGCCGCGGTTGGCGTGCCGTGCGCTTCAGTCGCGCGTGTCTTGGCCGTCGGGGTGCCGGCGGCACGCGTGCGTTCGGGCGTGGCTATGGCCCGCGGGGCGGTTGCCTCGGTCGGTGCCGTCGCGGCTCCACGGAATTGTTCGAGGGCTCGCTGCACCTGATCCATTCCGGCCGGGGCTTCCGGCGCTGGGGCGCCAGCTCCGGAACCTGCGGGAACGCCGCCAGCGCCAGGCACCACGGGTGCAACCCCGACAACCGGTGCGGCGGCTTTGGCAGCGCCGCCCCCGGTAGTGCCCCCTGCAGTAGTGGCGCCAGCGCCGGCTACTGGAGCTTGAGGAACAGGGGCTGGTGCGCCCCCAGAGACCGCTGGTGGTGCTACAACGCCCCCTCCACCGCCCTGCAACCCGCTGGCAACCGGTCGCTGCTGCCCGCCACTACCCGCTTGCGAAGCGGCACAAGTTTGCCCATCCATCGTGGCCACCAGTGTGAAATCGTTGGCCGCAATGGCTTTACCAGTCGAGTCGGAGCCCAAGATATTGCCCATGGTCAA
>DATKMS010000037.1:0-6168 GCA_035541735.1 Candidatus Margulisiibacteriota bacterium | reverse complement strand
CTCGAGGTTCCAGGGCAGCGCGAGCACGATGTCGGGCCGGTCCTTGTCGATCTGGACCGGGTCGTGGATCGGAATGCGCGTACCCGGAGTGAAGCGACCGTGCTTGTAGGGGTTGCGATCGACGGTGTATTCGAGCAGGTCGCTCCGGATACCGCAGTAGTTGAGTAGCGTGTTGCCCTTACCGGGGGCGCCGTAGCCGACCACCCGCTTGCCCTCGGCGCGGCGGTCAAGCAGGAAGCGCAGCAGTTCGTGGCGGACTGCCTCGGTCCGCGGGCGCAGCTGCAGGTAGCCGTCCAGCTGATGGAGTCCGGCCTCATCCTCGATCCGCAGCACCTCGTCTACGCGTGGATTGCGCGGTCCCGCGTTTTCCTCGGGGCGCGCCCAGACCCGAATCGAGCCGCCGTGCGTGGGAATGAGTTCGGCGTCGACGACCGACAGGTCAGCGGTGGCAAGTGCGCGCATGGCCGACAGCAACGTGTAGTACTGGAAATGCTCGTGGTAGATGGTGTCGAACTGGCCGAGGCTGATCAGGTTCAGCGCATGATGCACCTCGATGCTCAACCAACCATCGTCGGCCAGCAGTCCGCGCAGTGACCTGGTGAAGCCCAGCAGATCGGGGATGTGCGCGTAGACGTTGTTGGCGACCACGAGATCCGCGGGGCCGTGCTCGGCACGCACAGCGGCGGCCAATTGCTCGTCGAGAAAGGCCGTTTCGGTCGGCACCCCTCGGTCGCGCGCGGCGGCTCCGACGTTGACCGAAGGCTCGATGCCGAAACAGGGTATGCCCGCCGACACCACGTGCTGAAGCAGATACCCGTCATTGCTGGCGATTTCCACCACGAACGAGTCGGGGCCGAGGCTGAGGCGCTCCACGGCCCGGTCGACGAACCTCTTCGCGTGCGCCACCCAGCTATCGGAGTAGGACGAGAAGTACGCGTACTCCGTGAACGTGTCTTCCGGGGTGATCAGCGCAGGGATCTGCAGTAGGAGGCAGTCTTCACATAGCCGAAGGTGGAGTGGAAACGTCGGCTCGGGCAAATCGAGCTCGTCGGCGGTGAGGAACTTCTCGCACGGCGGGGTTGCGCCGAGATCGAGGACGCTGAGAAGACGGTTCGAATCACACAGTCGGCAGCGCACTAATCCTCGATTCGTTGCTCTGGCAAAAGAAACATCATACCGAATATTGAAGTCACCCCCACTATACATACTCTCTGGATGATATACACCTCAGAAACAGGATCGCGGTCGGTTATGATCAAGCCGATGCCCGCGGATAACGAAATGCCTCAGAACGTTGCGGTAGTCGGACGGGTCGTGAACGAGACGTACTCGGTCTCGTAGTCCGCGAGGAGAGCGCCTCTGCGGGCTGTCGAAGGTCACCCACAGCGGTCCGCCGACTGGACTTGACCAGGCACGGTAGTTGCGTGAGGTGGCCACCGGTCGGGGCGACGAAATGCGTGCGCGGCTCGCTCACGAGGCACCCCTTCCATCCGAGCGTCTGCAAGGTGCCCAGCAAGCCGGACACCCAGCGCGATCCCGAGGAGCGTCGGGTTGGCCTGACTCGATGTCGGAAGGACGGACGTGCTCGCAACGTACAACCCGCGCACCCCGTGGACCTGAAGGTGCGGGTCCACGACGCCGCCTTCCGGGGTCTCGGACATCCGAGTGGTTCCGGCCTGGTGGAAGCCGGCTTTCTCCTCCATGAACGCGCGTACCGAGCCCTCGACATCGTCGGTCAGCCACTCCACATATCCGACACCGTGGCGGCGAAGGTGCTCATCGATTGCGACGATGGCCTTGCGCACACTCTCATAATCGGCGTCGGAGAAGTGCATATGGGTGCGAATCCTGCGCATGCCAAGGGCATCCCGCTCGTCGGACAGCTCGACCCGACTCTCCCAGTGGGGAAGATGCTCACCGTGGTATTGGAGTAAATAGCAATTGTCGGCGCTCTTCACGAAAAAACCCGGCGCTTTCCGGCCCTTGCGGAGGAAGCGGGCGTAGTAGAACGTGACCGCGAACCGGATCGACGGGAACAGGTCTCGCACGATGTTGCGCAGATGCGCGAGGATCCGGGGCGAGCCGTCCGTCTTGGTGTGCGCCTCGCGAATCGCCCCCGCGAGCATGAACCGGCCGACCGGGGAGATCAGGGTGAGGTAGACGCCCGACAGAATCCCACTTCCGTGAGCTGGGTCACTGATCGGTGGGTTCACTAAAAAGACGGCGGCGTTCGGCATCCCGAATTCACGCTGTCGGTGCGGATCGACGGTAAAGCGACGGCGAACGTACACCCCCTCGTCGTCCCGCTCATATCCATAGATGACCTGGTCCGTGGCGAAATGCACGCGCGCGACTCGGCCCTCGACGTGCGCCATGTACCAGCGCCCGAGGTGCCCGCCGGGATTTCCCAGCCCCGCCGGATGATGGCGATCCGACGCAAGCAGCAGACGGGTCGCCTCTACACCACCCGTCGCGATGACGTAGTCCACCGCGACGACTCTCCCCTCCCGGCCATCGAGTGTCTTGACAACGAGGTGGTCGACGGAGTCGCCGGCTTCGGTCGTCACGACTTCGGTGCAAGTGAGGCCGGTCCACACAGTAAGACAGGGGGCGTCTCGCAACGCGGCCCTGTACACGCGCCCGAAACGCGTCGGCAAGGACCAGCGCTCGAGATCGGTCGTGCGCACCTCACCGTCGGGGAGCCCAACGACCATGTCTCGATGCGCAATCTCGGGGATATCGCGCGCATTGAATGCCGCCTGACCGCACACCGCCCAGTCACAGGCCCTCGGGAGGTACGGTTCAACATCCGCATACCCGATCGGCCAGGGCGCCTGCGCGGTGATCGGCCGATCCTCGAAATCGATCGGGTCGAACTTGACGCAGCGTCCACCCCAGAGCGCCGTGGCCCCTCCCACCTGCCGACGGACCGTTAGCTCACTCTGCGAATGGAAGTAGTCGTCCTGCCGCGAATCGAAAGTCGCCAGCCCCTGCGCCGCTTGGTCCGTGCGCTCGAGACCACTTTCGATCAGCGCCACCTGGACGCCCGATCCCGCGAGTTCCAGCGCCGTCACGATGCCGATCGGACCGGCCCCGACGACCACCACATCGGCCTCGATCGTGTTGCCTGCCGAGAACTCCTCGGGACGACGAATCACGCGGCGGCCTCCTCTCGAAACTCCTCAACGAGAGCGCGGAACCGCGTCAAGATCTCCGCGTCCAGCGGCGACGAGACAGTGCGCGCCGCTTCGGCGACCCGTCGTGGATCGGTGGTGCTGTAGAGAATCGCGCGGCAACCCGTTGCCGAGGCAGCCAACCCGAGGATCAGCCTCGTTAGCACGCCGGGAGCGAGCGGATCGATCTGGAGGACCTTGCGCCAATATCCCGCCAACCATGCGTCCGCTAACAACCCTCCTGAGAGCACCGCGTACAACCTTTCCAGCACGCCAAACGCGAGATCCGCGGGACGCGGCGAAGGGTTGAGCAGGTCACTGCGAAGTTGACTCACGCCCTCAGGTGCGAATGCCCGGGCAAAATCTACCTCGAGGCCCGCGTCTTGAGAGACGCCCCAGGCGCGAATCTTGCCTTGTTGTCGGGCGCGCTCGAAGAACTGCCGGAGTTCATCCGTCGCAACCATGTCTCCTGGCCTCGGGGCATGAACGAACAAGATGTCAACCGTAGTCGACGCTCAGCGCCGCGAGACTCTGGTCAAGACTGCGTGCCGCGACCACCGCGTCGTACGACCGGGCGGTCTCGAACGCTGCCTCGTGCCGCTTCACGGCACGCCCGAGCGCCGGCGCTTTTTGGAGCAGCGCGCGCGCCGGCGCCTGAAACCGGCCGAGACGCCGAGCCGCGCCGACGGTATCGATGCCGAACCTGGTAGCGACAGTCACGGCGTCGCGCTTGACCGTATGTAAGAATTTCCCCAACTCTGCCTCTGCCTGCCCGAGGCCGTAACTCCGCGCAATGTCGAAGTGCGTGATCCCGCTATCCACTGCGCTGCCGAGCACGGCCATTCGCTCCTTTCGGGACGGCGTCCGCATCAAGCCGGTGCATCCGAAACCGACCGCACTCACGCTCAGCTTCGGTCCCTCCAGTTCAACCCGCTCCATGGCTACACCCCCTCGTAGATCCTGCGAAGCTTCGCGTCGATAACTTCAGGGGCACGCGTCGCCGCAATATGCGCCTGACCCCGCAGCCCGTCACGTTCAGCCAGGTCCGGATCGCGGAGGTACCGGCCAATCGCCGCCGCCAACGCAGGCGCATCACCAACGGGTACGAGCATGCTGGGGTCGGACGCAATGTCCGGTGTGCCGCCGACGGGAGTTGCCACAAACGGTCGCGCGCCGGCGAGGGCCTCGGTCAAGATCATCGGCATTGCTTCAGCGACTGACGGAAGTGCGACCACGCGAACCGACCGGAGCGATTCACGGACCGCATCTGGATGCACTGGGCCTTCAACCGACAGGCGCTCTGTCGGCGGCGGGGCGTAGTCGTCGGCGAGACCGACTATCCGACAACGCCCTTCGATGCCCTCAGCGAGCAGTAACCGCCAGGCCTCGACCAGCACGTCGACACCCTTCCGGCGGCCGATGAAGCCTGCGAAGAGCACCACGGGTGGCGTCGAGCCGGCCCCGGGCGCCTCTCGATCAATCGCGATCGGGTTCGCCACGACGGAGGTTGGTATCGAGGGCGCCAGCCCCATCGCGACGGCGCGGTCCTTCTCCGACAAGAGGATCACGTGGTTCGCATGGTTCAACGTGGTACCCACAATGCGGGGATGCGACTGGGCGAACTCGGGAAAGTCGTAACCATGGATGGTGACGATCACCCGGAACCCCTGACCTCTCGCCAGTCGAATCAACGCTCCTTCGCGCAGCCAGGCTCCGCCATTGGTCATGTGGAAGTGCACGACGGTCGTGCGAGAGGCCCGGTTCAGCGCTACCGCCGAGCGCGCAGTGAGAAATAGGTTCTTGGCCTGGCGCGGTCCGTTCCACGTCGAAAGGACGCGGATCTCGTCGGCGCCGATCTTGTTGTCGCGTATAACTCGGATCACGGACTGCGTCCCGCCAAAGCTGTACATATCGGGCCCTACGTGAATGACGTGAATGGCCGCGCTCATTCGCCGACGATCAGGGCCACACGTGTGCCGGGTGAACCGGCCCGCCATGGTCCGCATCGGATCCCGGTCCGTCAAAAAGCGCATAGGCATCTGAATCTTTCCTCACCTAGAAATCATCAATTGACAGATGGTGAGGGCCGGAGCGGTCACGCGAAGCCGAGGCATCAGGGCCTCGGGCTCCGTGGTTACGAACGACATGTGCTTCTCCTAACAGGACCGAACCGACACGGAATGGGGCCGCGGCCGCCCCCGGTGGTCTCCGGCCGGCAATCAAGACAGCGGCCGGACGCACAAACCGAATATTCATTTTCTGGTACACACTATACATACTTTTCGAATGATGCAAAGCCCTGAGCGGACTCGCGGTATTTAAGATCGTTGTTAACGAGACCGTAAGCTAGCCGAACGAGTCAAGTCGAATCCGTCGAGTGTCTTGGTGACTGGGAACGCGGCAGCCTTGAGTACACGCTTGACGGTCTTATGGGTGGTGCCGCACAGATCGGCGGCACGAAGCGTTCCGACCTGGTTATACGCCGAAATGATGTTCATACGCTCCCTTGCAGACTTCAATAAAGCTCCCTGGGCGGTGAAGCTGGTGACAGTTGGCGCTATCAACCGTCACCACCCAGGCCCACAACGCCCGGAAATGACACGAACCCGCAAAGAAGTGAGGACTTTTAATTGGCCACCAGCGGGGACTTCCTACTGGCCGCCACTGGGGACTTTCTCATGGCCACGGACAGATGGCCTCCACCGTGATTACCGCGGCTCGGCACTGTCTGATCGGCTAACGACGCGGCAGGCTTCGCGCGTCAACCCACTCACGTGGGCTTGTATACGAGCCCGAAGAATGATTCGGCCCTGTCGGAATGAGGGCATACGAACGTTTCTAGCCGCGGGAAATCTCGTGCAAAGTCGGCGAAAGCCTGATGCGAGCTTATGTCGTCGACGATCATGATGCCTCCGGATGCTAGGACGCGCAGTGTTTGCTCCATCTCGAATCGCGTATTGCGGGCGGTATGCAGGCTGTCATGAATAAAAAGATC